>JAITAK010000071.1 GCA_031284165.1 Puniceicoccales bacterium | reverse complement strand
GCTAAAATAATTATTGTTTCTGTCTTCGTTTACATGCCTACGCTGATACCTTGATAGGCTTTTTCCCCGATTATCTTCTTCTCGAGGTTTAACTTCGTCTCCTTCATCGCTAAAATAATCATTGTTTCTGTCTTCGTTCACATGTCTACGCTGATACCTTGATAGGCTTTTTCTCCGATTATCCTCTTCTTGAGATTTCGCCTCATCATCATTGCTATTTTCTTCCCCAGAATCGCCTTGTTCCAAACGAGCAGACTTTGCAAAAGCACCTTTCATACTGGCATTGCGTACCTTCGGGTTGCTTACATTTTCATAATTTCTGTTTCTTTCCCTTCCTTGGCCTTGTATGCAAGTAGAGCATAGTAATAATAACGTTATTTTAATTAATTTATATTCTCTTTCCATAATCCTGTCTCCTTAGAAAAATTAAATCGATTTATTCCGGAAATCCGTTTAAACCTATTGATTTCATTGCCAAAATATTGGCATCAGTCTGCACTGCCTGAGAAGAATCTGTTTCATGAAATGGATTGAGTCTATTTTTCTCAATTTCCAATTCCATTGGGGGCTTTTTCATTTCACGTTCAATAGGAGCAACCCCAATATCTTTAATTTCTTGCGCTTTGGCATCGATCACAGATGCTCCTTTCGCATTACTTGTTTTACTATTTATTGCTGACATGATCATTAATATGTTTATTTTCTACTTGATGTAAAGATATAAGTTCATATAATTTTGATATTATGGCAAAATTAATAAAAAAAATATTATCGACGATTGTTGGAATTCAGGGATTGCTCTTTTCAATCTCTATTCAGGTCAGCGGTCAAACCAGTGATGTAGCAGCGCTTTCTCCAGAAGAGCAAAGTGCTATTCATGGAATGACGCATCAGTTAAACATAATGACTAATGCTATGACGCAAAGCCAGGCTGAAAAAGTAGGAAATTCATTGCTGGATGCCAATGTGCGTGCAGATGCGAAAGATCCAAATCAATTCAAATCAAATATTAAAATGGAACTCAATAAAGTTCAATTCGATACCCAACGCTTGTTTGCTACGGAAAAAAAATGGGGACAGATTAGAGTGTTTTTCCAAGCGAATACGGAAGATAAAAACATAAAATGGACTGAGAATTGTACTGTAAAATTTTATATTGGGTTTGATAAGCGTCTGCCCGATGGCAAAATGCTGCTTCTCAAATCTTCCTGTACGTGCATCACTTTGCCAACGAATAGCGAACAAGCAGTTTCATTTTTCATCCCAGGGGACATTCGCCATAAATATGGATTAGCCTGTGTGCCCGATTATTGCGCCGTCCATTTCAGCGTCGACGGCATTAGCCAACCCATAATTACCGTAAATAAAGAAGGAAAAAACGCTTACGATGCGCGATCTTCTAATACTCATAAAGACATTAAACAACGCTCTCATATCGAAATCAGAATCATGCGCAATATTGACCAACTTCCCAGACATGTTGATATAGATGTTGCGGACCACCCTGCTTTATTACTCGATATCGACGTTTAGTAAAAATAAAAAGATATATATAATACATCTTGGCCATGTGCAGAGGTTCTGCCATGGCTTTTGCGTAAAAAATTAGAATATGTACATACTAATAAATAGTTTTGGGGGAATTTTTTGGCAAAGCATGCAAAATTCAGTTAAGAAAAATTGTAACTTTTATAGGGAAAGAGAAAAATTTACAGCTTAAAGTGAATAAATTAAAAAATAAGATTGATTCCTTTAAAAAAAATAATACCTTTACCTTTGTTATGAAAAGAGTTTTATATTCAATTATTTTGTTTTCGTCTATTGAAGTACCTACTTCATTGCTATATTCTTCGGAAGATAATAGCATAAATAGTAGAAATTTCGGTTCAGAAACTTCTGCTGATGATAATAACGGTCCTTCGAACTCTGTGGCTGAGAATACTAAAAAATCTTCAGCGCCTACTCATGTTCGAAAACAACTTCTTCTTACTAAAAAGTTTAATCCTTCAGTGTTAGAGCCTTTCCAAGGAAAAGGATCTTCTGATGTTCCAAAACAATCTACCGTTGGAAAACTTGCTAAGTCAACGATTAATTTTTTCGACGACGACAAAAAAGGAGAAGAAGGACCTTATTTGACAAACCTAAAAAAAATCCGTTCACTTGTCTGTAAGATTTTATACCAAAAGAGAAAAGGTGTGGAACCTGGCAAAATTTCACTTAATCGCCGTCTTAGTGAAGGGATACAAAGGCGTATCCAAGGTAAGCAATCCATCGAAGCGTTAGCCAAAGAAGTCGTCCAGTGGCTGGAAGCTCAACCTTTTTCATCCCTATCCCCAGAGTTGAAAAATAGTTTAAATGAGATAGAAAAGTTTTTGCAAAGCTTAACGCAAGTTGATGTTGAAAAATACATCGCTGCCAATCCTGTTAGTCGCTTGGGTGACGTTCCCGAAGATGCAGAAATTGAGACTCTGCAGCAACTAGGCCAAGGAGGTATGGGGGAAATCCATGCAGCGCGAATCACTAATAACAATAAAGTTCAAGATGTCGTCGTTAAAAAAGCTAAAGAAGAAAAATTCCGAGAAGATCTAGAAAAGGAAATAGCAGTCGGTAATGAATTAAAAGAGAAACATCGCAGTATTTCATCCAATACTTTACTTTCTGAAATACAAGGTCTTGAGGGCGTTGTCCTTCCCCAAAAACTGAGGGATAAGGTCATCCAAGAAAAGATTAATGGCAAGAATGGTTTCGAAGCTATATGTTCCGCTCGACCTCTCAAATTTTATAAGAATGGGTTTGTCGCCAATCCTCAAAAGGCATTGCAATTTATATGCCAATTGATAGTGGAGCTCTATGCACTCCATGCCAATGGAAAAGTTCATTGTGATCTCAAACTTGAGAACATCATGATCGAAGGCCCATTAAAAAATTCGATAGATGAAGATGAATATATAATACGGATCATCGATCTGGGATTAACCGCTAATACAGGCGATAAGGTAGAGCTTGGTACAGGCTCACCGAATGGGGCACCGGAAATGATGTCACAACCTGACGATGAGGAACCTAAATCTGATAAAAATACAATTAAAGTTACTCCTGCTGTAGATATATATACTTTCGGAACGATGTTACCAACACTTCTGTTCGGTAAAGGTGCAGGAGACGTAAATCAATGTTCTTTGTCTTCATTTACTGCTAAACGTGAGTATAATAGGTTTCTTCCATCCGAGTTCGTTCAGATGTATAAGGCGTGGGAAATAGAGGCTTACGAAGCAATAGGAAAAGAATTGGTAAAAAATGAGTATGGAGTAACAACGGATCAATTTTTAGGCTTATTACGAAAACAAACGAAGGGCAATGAAGGAGGCATAGCTGATGGATATGATGAATATGAATATGCCATAGCTGAGAAAGAGGACATCGTTGGTTATAATGACATGGTGGTAAACATAGATGAACGAACGTCGACTATAAATGAAATTTTAACGGAGGCTGCAGGTTTATTATCACTAGATCATCCGAAACTTCAGGAACTTTCTAAGCAACTAACAGGAATATTGGCTCTATTAATAATTCATAGGGAACTATTGGAGAACTACAATGTTTTTGGCATTCCTGGAGGGACCAGGAGGAAAGTTTATAATATTATTGATGAGATTGATGGGACTACGAAGATTGATGGGACTACGAAGTCGATCGGAATGAAAGAGAAATTGAAAAATGTGATTGAAGCGTGTATTAAACTCTCCAAGGGCACGCTTAGTGAAGAACTCTCCAAGGATACGCACAAAACGCTCCCGGGACTTCTTGAAGAAATAAAAAACCTTCTTGAAGAAATAGAGACAAAAGCGAAAAAAACAGCAGAAGATAAACTGTATGAATATATATCGCAAATGTTCAAAACGGCAAACGAGAACATGGAGAATCAAGCGAAAGTATCCTATCCAGAATCGGTCCTGGAAACATTAATCAAAATCACAGCAGGTTGCCTTTCCTTACAGCCGAAGTTACGTCCAACTGCTAAAGAAGTTTTTGAGCAATTCCAAAATCTTGCCTTCTCTAAGTGGAGTGAGGAATATCAGTAGACTCAAACCTTAGATAATATACTCTAGGTCATTTGACTAAGGAGGGAAATTAAACGTAGATCCCTCCACCAAGAAAGGTATCCTCGCCATAAAACATTATCACTTGGCCACATGCTAATGTCCGCTGTGGCCTTTTCATTAGAATATATGCAATGTAAGCCGATAAATATTCTTTGGGAATTTTTCGACAAATCATGCAAAATTCAGTTAAGAGAAATTGTAATTTTTATATAGAAAGAACAAAATTCACAGCTTAAAGTGAATAAATTAGAAAATAAGATTGATTCCTTTAAAAAAAATAATACCTTTACCTTTGTTATGAAAAGAGTTTTATATTCAATCATTTTGTTCTCGTCTATTGGGATACCCACTGCATTTTCGTCTCCTTCGAAAGATCATAATACGGATAGTAGTGATTTCGACCCAGAAACTTCTACTGTCGATGATAACGGTCCTTTGAACTTTGTGGCTGAGAATACTGAAAAACCTTCAACGCCTACTTATGCTCGAAAACAACTTCTTCTTACTAAAAAGTTCAATCCTTCAGTGTTAGAGCGTTTCCGGGGGAAAGGATCTTCTGATGTTCCAAAACAATCTACCGTTGGAAAACTTGCTAACTCAACGATTAATCTTTTCGACGGCAACAAAAAAGAAGAAGGACCTTACTCGACAAACCTAAAAAAAATCCGTTCACTTGTCTGTAAGATTTTACTTCAAAAGAGACAGGGTATTGGACCTAACGAAATTTCACTTAATCGTCGTCTTAGTGAAGGGATACAAAGTCGTATCCAAGGTAAGCAATCCATCGAAGCGTTAGCCAAAGAAGTCGTCCAGTGGCTGGAAGCTCAACCTTTTTCATCCCTATCCCCAGAGTTGAAAAATAGTTTAAATGAGATAAAAAAGTTTTTGCAAAGCTTAACGCAAGTTGATGTTGAAAAATACATCGCTGCCAATCCTGTTAGTCGCCTAGGTGACATTCCCGAGGATGCAAAAATTCAAACGCTGAAGCTACTAGGCCAAGGAGGTATGGGGGAAATCCATGCAGCGCGAATCACTAATAACAATAAAGTTCAAGATGTCGTCGTTAAAAAAGCTAAAGAAAAGTTTCAAAAAGATCTAGAAAAGGAAATAGCAGTCGGTAATGAATTAAAAGAGAAATATCACAGTATTTCATCCGATACTTTACTTTCTGAAATACAAGGTCTTAGAGGCATCGTTCTTCCCCAAAAGCTGCAAAATATGGCCATCCAAGAAAAGATTAATGGCAAGAATGGTTTAGAGGCTATATGTTCCGATCGACCTCTCAAATTTTATAAGAATGGGTTTGTCGCCAATCCTCAAAAGGCATTGCAATTCATATGTCAATTGCTAGCGGAGCTCTATGCACTCCACGCCAATGGAAAAGTTCATTGTGATCTCAAACTTGAGAACATTATGATCGAAGGCCCACTAAAAAATTCGATAGATGAAGATGAATATATAATACGGATCATCGATCTGGGATTAGCCGCTAATATAGGCGATGATGCAGAGCTTGGTACAGGCTCACTGAATGGGGCACCGGAAATAATGTCACCACCCAATTGTGAGGAACCTGATAAAAACAAAGTTAAAGTTAGTCCTGCTGCGGATATATATGCTTTCGGAACGATGTTACCGACACTTCTGTTCGGTAAAGGTGCAGGATCTGTACGGGAAAGTTCTTTGCTTTCATTTACTGCTGAGCGAAGTAAGAATGATGGGTCAATTCTTCCATCCGAATTCGTTAAAATGTATAAGGCGTGGGAAATAGAAGCTTACGAAGCAATAGGAAAAGAATTGGTAAAAAATAAGTATGGAGTAACAACGGATCAGCCTTTAGGCTTATTACGAAAACAAAAGAAGGGTAATGGAGGAGGCATAGCTGATGGAGATGATGGATATGAATATGCCATAGCTGAAGATGACATCGTTAATCATAACATAGCGGTAAAAATAAATGAAAAAACGTCGACTATAGAGTCAATTTTAGACACATGTTCA
>JAITAK010000059.1 GCA_031284165.1 Puniceicoccales bacterium | reverse complement strand
CCCCAAGGGATATCGATGCCCAAAGAACAAGCACTAAAAACAGCCCTTCTCAGTATACCCTCTTCACTTTCGCTCCAAAACTCTTTCCAAAGCTTAGGCTTCAAAACGCACATCAACTGGTGCCAACATTGCCAGCGTTGTTTGCCTGGTAACGCTTCGGCAATTTCTTTCCACGGCAACTCGTCTGAGTCTCGATATTTCTCGATAACCTCGATCAATCTTTGATTTTCATCTTCAGTCCAAAACTTTTCCCCAAGCTTAGGCTTCAAAACGCACATCAACTGATGCCAGCATTGCCAGCATTGTTTGTCTGGTAACGCTTCGGCAATTTCTTTCCACGGCAACTCGTCTGAGTCTCGATATTTCTCGACAGCCTTGATCAATCTTTGATTTTCATCTTCAGTCCAAAACTTTTCCCCAAGCTTAGGCTTCAAAACGTATCTCCAGTGTCGCCTGCATTGATTCGAGGTTTTATTTGGGAATGACTGGATAATGATTATCCACATGATTCTGCCGTTCGTAGGGCGAGGAAGGTTTTCTACTTGTTCTATCAGTTTTTGATTTTCATCCTCAGTCCAAAACTCTCTCCCAAGCTTAGGCTTCAAAACGTATCTCCAGCGTTGCTTGCATTGACACGGGGTTTTATTTGGGAATGACTGGGCAATGACTATCCACGTAATTCTGTCGTTTGCAAAGCGAGGAAGGTTTTCTACTCGTTCTATCAGTTTTCGATTTTCATCTTTAGTCCATCTAATCGTCCGCAAACCATAAAGATTCTCTGTACCGACGTTCGATAAAAAAATACTTAAAGTTGTGAAGAGCAACACTTGCTTCTTCTGAAAAAATGTATTTACTGACATTATAGAGCCTATCCATTTTGTGTCTTAATGAATTTTGTTAAGTGTGAAATTTAAAAATTTTAGGAAAATTTTTTATGTTATAAAGACCAAACTTCGAAATAAAGACGTAAATTTTATATATTTTTATCATAAAATTATTTTATTGACACTGAGCATTAGTTTTTGATGATTGTAAATCATTGGTCATAAAGTTATTTTTATATCGACAACGGCTTAGATCATTGAGAGATGTAAGGCCTATGACTAAAAAAGAAATTATAGGCGTTAGCTATGACAATGATTGCGGGATATGGACAGTGTAGCGCTTCGGAAGAAACGCATCGAATGAGTGACGAGGAGTTCTATCCTCGTTTAGGCTGGATACATTCAGACGTCGCAGAGCTCAGCCGTTCTCGCTGCTGTGGTTTCGCTCGAGAAGCATTGGTCAAAAGTATTAATGAAACAATGAAGGAATATATACGCCGTGCAGAAGAACCGGAAGAAAGCTGTGGAAGCTACGGTGATATTAATTTTTTAATGGGATTGATGTTGATGTTGCACGGTTATCCTGAAGCATTATCTCAAAAGGTTAGGAATAAGGTTCCCGCCATTGCGGCATATTGTTGCAGAGAAAACGGGGGAAAAGCATTTGAAACACCGGAAGAAGCCATCTGCTATTATATAGAGACTGTTAGTCCGGAATCGCTGGGAACATTCGTCCTATGATAGGAAAAAATTTTACAAACTAAATTATAAGGGAAAAGGAAAAAGATGGGAATATTAAAAAGAATAGTGCGAAACTCGATTGTAGGGTTTTGCCTTTTGCTAGCTACAGGTGTTGTAAGAGGCACCGCAACTGAAACCAATGTTCAGCAGTATAACGCGATCATTGCACAAAATGCTCAAGCATTTGGGTGTAAAGACGGTCAAATATTGAATGAGGTTCAACAAAGTGCCAATAGCTCTGACAATGTAGCTGCCATTAGAATCGAGGGTAGGACGTATTTGATCATTAGCTCTATTATTGATGAATTTTTATATAAATATTTAGAAAAAGATACAGCTTTACCCAATGTGCGGCCAATATCAGTGATGGATTTGTTGTATTTATACGTCGATGATTCCAATGATCAAAACATCATTGAAGGAGACGATTTGGCAGCTAAGGTGACAAACGCAAGACAAAATCAAAATCGAGCGTTAGTGGTAGAAATGATGAAAATGGTTGTGCAATCGTTTTTATCAAACCAAAATGAGTTGTTTAAAAATACGAATATCAATCTTTTTAAATTTTATAGTCAATATACAAATAAAAATGTGAATTACAATAAAGAAGCAGGTGAATTGGAAGTGGAATTGAATAGCGATAAACAACCTTCGATAGACGAAGAATGCTGCGTTTCATCCTATTCAGCTTTGAATGCGCTTATCGGCATTGTTAACGAGTCCTTGACGAAAGCAAATGATGAAAGTTTGGAAAAGAAAAAAACAGCGATTATAGATTTTTTAAATAGGCTGCAAAAGTATGCAAACGATATTGCTACGATCCCAGATATGACAGAAGATCAGATATGCGAGTATTCAGTAAAAAATTTTGTCAATATTTTAGCAAAAACTAGTCATTATGAGACCAATCGAAAAACTCTAATTGATGAAATAGATATCCAAAGACAAAAAATAAAAAAAAATTTAGCAAAAGGGATAGTGAATTTTGTACGATTGGTTCGAGGATCAAAGCTTAATATGGGGAAGATTTGGCGATTGAAAAAAGGCCAACTAAAATATTCTGAAAATAATAGTCCAGACTCCTATGTCTCCGCTATAACGCACACGGAACAAATGGTCGATTGGTTGAGGAGAAAATTTGGAAGCGATATTAATGTGAAATTTTCTGGAAAATCCCCCTGTATAAGATGTTCCCATTACATCCAATATGCAAACTACAATGATAATGCATCAATAAAAGACGACTGGAATAAAACGACAATTATAGGGTTTCAGGAAGAAAAAAATATCAATGCCCAAAAGAATGAAACCGCTTCAATGTATCGCTATCCCGTTAAGATCTTTAATGAAAAAGAGTATATATTTGCTATGCAAACCAATGGAAGCGATAAAAGGCCAGAATGGCAGTTAATAAGAGCGCCATCATCTCAGAACGAATGGGAAAAAAAAGATGGAAAGAGTGGCTCTAATTGCTATGTTGTTTACCAGAAAGGTTGTCAGCGCTACCAAATGCAGAAGCATGGAAACATAACTGCGACAACTGCGCAAGGCTATGGCTGTCCATTTTTTCTTAAGGCAGCTGAAGAAGTGCCGTCAACAAAGAAATAAATTGTCTTGAAACATGGGAGCTAATCGAACGCGATCGCAATCGCTAATTATTGGAATGTAAAAAATCGCCGGTGAATCGCCGGCGAGTTTTTGTGTCTGAACTTTCTCAATCGGGACTTTTGGGGTGACGCTTTTCCAAAGAAGTCTGTGAAGCGCTTCGTTCCAAGGATCCCAACACATGCGTTTTCATTGCCAATTTTTGTGCTATTATGGGATCCATCGTTCGCTGAATGCCATTTCGTAGATCAAAATTGATCGGCGAAAACATTCTAAACACATGTATCCCATGAAAACTGTCTCACAGATCTCTGAAGCCCGAATCTATAATTCTATACGCGCTTGCTTCAATCCTATTAAATCGCTTACCCCCGATTCCCTTTCCCGCATGCTCGACGAATTCACTAGAGGCTATCTGCGTACCGCAGCACTCGCTTGGGAATCTATCGAACAACGCGATGATGTCGTTAAAGGCGTTTCGTTGAAACGGAAAAAATCCGTGGCCCGATTGAATTGGGAAATCTTAACCCTTGATCAATCCGATGAAGCTATCCTTCAAAAGGATGCGCTTGAGTATTTCTACGGTAACCTCCATGTCACGGGCGCTTACGATAAAAATGAGTACGGCGGCTTCGGCCTCCTCGTTAAACAAATGATGGACGCCGTCGGTAAAAAATATGCCGTCCATGAAATGATCTTCGAAACTAATGACCTATTTCATTCCAACGCTATCCCTACGCCGTTCCCTAAATTGACCGCTACTTTTCGCTTCGTTCCTTTGTGGTTCTTCGAAAATACAAGCGGTCAATTGCGCTTCCTCGAAAATGACTACGCCTTAGAGGGTGTCCCCCTCGAACGAGGCTCTTGGCTCGTTACCGTGGGCGATGGCTTGATGGAAGCTACCGCCATCGCCTACCTCTTTAAACATCTACCCCTCCGCGATTGGCTTGTCTATTGCGAACGCAATGGTATGCCCGGCGTTAAAGGCGTTACCGATGCTGTCCCCGGATCTCCTCAGTGGAACGCTGCCCGCGACGCTGTCGAAGATTTCGGCGCCGAATTCAGCGCCCTGATGTCCCAGGGAACAACCATCGAAGCTATCGACTTGTCGACTAAAGGAGACCTTCCTTATCCTGGCTTAGTCGATCGCATGGACCGCGCTATTTCTGCACTCTGGCGCGGTTCTGATCTTTCCACATTCTCTCGCTCCTCCGCGGTCGGCGCTTCCCTCCAAGCCGATGAAACAACGATCCTCCTCGAGGACGATGCCAATATGATTTCCGAAACCCTTAATGAACAAGTCGACCGCCTCGTGATTCGCTACCTCTTCGGCGACGTCTACCCTAAAGCTTATGTCCGCTTAATCACCGCAACCTCTAATAACGGTAAGGACGAAATCGCTATTTATCGCACCCTTTACGAAATGGGCGTCCCTTTAGCTGTCGAAGATATCCGCGAAAAATTCGGATTACCTACTCCAAACAGTAGCGAAAATATTTTAGTCAAGGCATAATATGAAAAATCAATGGTTAAAATTAGTGGAGTACGGCGATCATCCTCATCCCAACGGCCTCCAACGCGTCACTAAAGCAGCCGCGCTTGAAATGCAGCGGAAATTTCATTCCCTGCGTGCCCGGTTGGCGCGAAAATTCGCCGGCATCCCAATCTATATCGGCCACCCTGATGATCAACATTTTGCTCACCTTCCCGGTCATGGCGATAAGCGCTCCTATGCTTGGGTTCAGGATCTGGAAGCTCGCGATGATGGTATCTGGATCCTCCCCCAGTGGTCCGAAGTTGGGGAAAAAATCCTTAAGAACGCCTTCTTTCAGTTCCTATCCCCGCGCTGGGAAATGAAACCCCAGGGTAATGCCTTTATCCCTATTCGCCTCCTCTCCGTCGGCTTGACCAATGATCCTAATATCCCCGGCGATCCTATCACGCCTCCTATCTCATTCTTTGATCAAAACGCTACAAAAATCTCTCCCCAATCCCTTGTCGATAACATAGACGCAACGTCCGATGAAATTCATGACCTAATGCAAGACCTAAAAGTAACTACGAAATCGGCGGAAAATAAAATATCCAAAGATATCTCCCAAAATGATGAAGAAAGGACGAATCTTAATCAACTTTCACTTCACCAAATCAACGATTTGTTTATGCGCCTGTTCTCAGTGAATCTTAATCAGCCCTTCAATGAAATCGAAAAAATCCTGACCTTATTCACAAAACACGCTTATGCATGGCGCGATGAAAATGAGACGTTGAAAAAAGATCATCAAAAACTCGTCGAGGACTCCGAACGATTTTGTAAGATCGCCTATGAACGGGAATTGGAAATTAACGCCCTTAAAGATCAGCTCAATGGCGAAAAACATACCTCTGGCGAACATTTTGTCAACTTCGCTATCCACCGCGGCCTTATCTTGCCTAACGAATCTTCAGCGTGGAAGGAAAAATACATGGCCGATCCCTACGCTACAACTAATGAACTCTGCCAACGCACTTGCTCCGTCAATACAACTTCTAAAACGGAAAATTTACGCCAAAATAGAATTGCCAATGCTAAGGATCAAATCTTAGCCCTTGTAGGACAACGTATGGAAAATTGCGGCGAAAGTTATACTACCGCTTGGAATGCCGTTAAAAAATCGTACCCCGCGCTCTTCTGATCGCTTTACTTAAAATCTCTGCGGAAATTCCTATGAAATTAAATTTAAATTATGCGAACTTTACCACTTTGAACGGATCGATTCCACTTGAAAATAACGCTAAAATAGAACCAAAAAAGCCTGACGAATTATCCCTAAAAAATAAACAGGCCATTCGCCCCACCCTTACGGCCTTAGCTTGGAGAGCTTTTTCTAATCTGTCAATTGCTTTTTTAGAAATATTTACCGCAGAGCCAGGAATTTTAAAAAAGTTTTTTGCCGTGATGACTATAAAAATATCACCGAAAGTATACTGCGTATGACCAAGGAATTTCTACCTCATCACTATGGCCCTTTCCTTAATCATTAAATAAGAATTTTATTATGCACACTACCTCACTGTACAATCCCGCTATCGGTACTCATGAAGATTCAATTACAAAACGCGCTAAAACAGCAATTCAACGCAATCGATTAGTCGTCCTCGACACCGCGGATCCAGAAAGCGTTAGCTTGAGCAATACAACATCAATCCCTTTTGGCGTTTCTTCTGATGAGGCCGCTGCCGGTGAAATCCTTAATATCAATTTCCTGGGTTGCTCCAATACCATTGATATCGTCGCCGATGGGACCATTGCCGCTGGAAAACTCCTCATCCCTGGACAGGATGGCAAAGTAGCCGCTATGCCAGGCACGCCCGGAACGTACACCTGCATCGGCATCGCATTGGCAACAGTTAGCGACGGTGAAGTCGTCGAAGTTTTGACCTCGCTTCCCTATCAGCATACCATCCCCAGTGGGGAATAACTCCCTATGCGAATTGTTATTAAATTAATATAAATCTTTACCATGAATACTCACGAAGTTCTTCCCAAAGATGACGGTTTTCAGGATTACGGTACCGTTTGCGTTGCAAATGAATCCCGCTTTACCGCTGCCCATTATTCCGAACCTCTAACCGCCTTTACCGTCGGTTGGAAAGATCGAGAAAAGATAGAATCCCTACTCAACTTTATCGCACCTCTAGTTAACGTTGCTCGCCGTTTCGAGTTCAAGGTCGCCGACAATCATCAGGCCTTTCTATCGGAAACAGATGACGTGCGCTCCATCGGTTCCGCATTTAAACGCGTCGAGTTTACCGGTAGTTCCGTCACTTCCAAAACCTTCAACAAAGGATTGACCATCCGCGTCGATCACGACGACGTCGCCGGCGACGATTGGCGAGAACGCTATGTGCAACTTCTCCTTCAACGCCTCTATCGCAATGAACTGCGCCGCGCTATCGCTGCATTGGAAACTAATGCGGCCAGCATTGAGGAAAGCTACCTCTGGAGTAATACCACCGGAACACCAAACCCTGATGCCGATATACGCGGAGAATTAGAGGCCGCTATGGATATTAGCGGCGTCCGTCCTAATCGCCTGATTTTCGGTGAAGGGGCCTGGGATGTCCGTGCGAATGCCTATGATTTTCAAAATAATGCCGGGGCTAATCGTTCCGCTTCACTTAACTTTGAAGAACTGGCCCGTAAATTGTTTATCGACGAGGTTCGCGTCATTAGTAGCCGCTATCAGTCCTCACCGACGACAAAGGCTCCTTTCTTGGGAAATACTATCTATGCCTTCTACACCGTCGATGAAGTGATGAAAGATGAACCAGCGAACATTAAGCGTTTCGTTACCCCTGTCGAAGGGAATTCTCCGTTCCGCGTCTATGTCGAAGAACATAGTAAATTTAGCGATATTACAGTAGAGCATTATAGTAATATTATCATTACATCGGCAATAGGAATCCGCAAACTCATCGTGACAACCACGTAACAGTAAAACAACATTATATCTCTTACCATACCGTTGCAAACGCCATTGCAATGAAGCATCAATGCAAACTTCATACCATTAACCCATCAAAAAATATGACAAATTGGATTAACATCGAAATTAGTGATTTATATGCCTATTTAGTTGCAGTACAAGTCGACGCTTTACGCAAGTGCGCTTTGGGAAAAGAACAAAGCGATCCGGTACTTAAAGTAATTCAGGACATTACTCTAAAGATTCGGGCGCAAATTGCGAGCAATCGGCGCAATACGCTCAGCCAGCGACCCTATGCATTGCCTCCGGAACTTAAGAGCGAAGCCTGTATTTTAATTTTAGAGGCGGCACAAATGAGGCTTCCAGGATTAAAATTGACGACGGATCAGATCCGTTTGGCCGACCAAGCCCGCCTTCAATTGGAAAAGATCGTCCGTGGAGAAGTTGCAGTCACTTTTCCCGAGGATCACTTGCCGGGGCCACCTAAATCGCTGGCTGTTGTTCATTATCGGCCTCAAATTGCGACGGGTTATTATTTGAGAGGACTTTAATGAAACAACCCCAAGAGGGATTATTGGAACGCTTTCAGGAACAGGTTTATGCGATCTTGCGATCGAAAAATGATTTTCAAATGCTTTCTATTGGAACTGAAAAGCGCAGTGATTTCGGATCGTTTTGCGAGCGATTGGTGCGCGAAAGCATCGGTCAAGGGTTATGGATTACCCCACCGCTGCCCAACAAATTAATTGAAAATGTTCCTGGTCCCGTCTATGAGCAAGTCGATTTTTCTATACGCGTAATCGAGAATATCCTAACGAACGCGACGGGATGTAGCGCTATCGACATCGCCGAAGGCGTTACCACACTACTCCATCTCAAGGAAACGTACTGTTGCGGAAGATTGTGGGTGATGCGCTGTCGGACAAAAGAACCTTGGCTATACGAAGACGATGACTATAAAAATATCATTACCTTACACTTTATGACTACATGCTCCTTTTAATCTTTAAATTGCGCGTACAATGAAAATTTCTTTTGGAGACGTCAGTTTAGCTCGCGGTATCGAATTCGGTGAAACACCTATGGATTTTAAAGTTTTCGGCCAACATGCCACTCAAATCATTAGCACCATTCGCGGCGATGAAGTCAAGGCAATCGATCGAGGTAATCTTACGACGCGTATCGAGTTTCGTGTCCGAAAAAAACACAAGAACGCTGAGGCGGCCCAGGATTATATGGTCCGCCATGCCGCAGAACTTCGCGATCTACAAACAGACTTGACCATCGTCGGCGAGCCAAGTCATACCATCTATTATCTGAAAAACGCCGTCATGTCTAGCGTGGAGTCTTCAAGCAACACCAATACCTCAGAACATTTTTACAAGATCCTCGGCGGGGCCATCGCTGATGCTTTGGAAGATGTTCCGGAGAACTCATGAGCAAGAAAATTTCGAATTATTTCGGTGAAAATTTAAAAAAGTATATGACAACTTTAGATAGCAATGTAATTCGCATACGCATGGATACGCTTTCTTTCGATGCGCCTATGGATGATGTGCGCCAGCAGCGGATTCAATTTTGGCGATGCAACAACCTGCGCTTTCAGTTAGGCGTTTTCAGTGGCGATGCCATCGTCGACGTGACTAACTTCAATACCTTTTTTCTCACTTTGCGAGCCCTAAATCATGGTTTGCCCCCTTCAGGAGGGGACCCCAGTCTAATGTTTGGCCAGACCTCTTCTATTGACACGACCGTCACTAACGAAGATTGGGCGGCAGGGACAAAACAACACGGCGAAATTACATTTACCATGGAAGATAATGCCGTCGAAGGCGGTGAATACTGGATCAGCATTTGGGCTCTAACTTCTACGGGACACACGTTAACTTTAGCATCAGGCATATGCCGAGTTATGGAAAACGGAGGCGTTTCTACAACGCCGCCAAAGCCGAAAATTAATTACTATACTGCCGAAGAAATCGATGCAAAACTTTCTAATTACTACACCCAAAGTGAGATAAATGAACAGCTGACACATTACTACACCAAAGGTACTATCGATGTAAAATTTGAAGCATATTACACCAAAACAGAAATAGACGATACCTTTACTGATTACTACACCGCTGAACAATGTAATAGCCGATTTGAACCCATCGGTGGGGGTGGGGGTGGCATTTCACCTATAACTAAAGGATCATTGGTCACCGGCGATGGCAATCACGCGGTATTACTTGCCGGAGGGGGCATCCAACAATTATTGATCGCCAACCCCAATGAAACGCTGGGAATGGCTTGGAAAAATTATCCATGGCAGTTACGTCAGGAGGTCAATATCAGCACACCGACATCGGCCGTTATTTTTGAAAATATTTTCAACGCTGACCTATTTTGGCACTACAAGCTCTCTTACAATTTCATAACGACTTCGATTGTCGGGGAACGACTTCTGATGGTTTATGGATATCAGCTAAGCAATACAACCGTCTGGGAAGAAAGTTCAACGGAATACAGCTATAACACAACCGATTTTTTAGGGAATACCAGTCATTATGAGACGAATCAGTTTGTCGATGGATTTTTTGGATTTGGGAGTACAAATGCTATTTATCGTAATAACGGGGGCTGGATGCATGGAGAAATGAATCTGTGGAATGATGGGAATACAGCACATAAGGTTCAAGCGCGTGCGACGACGAGCGCCTATCGCGTTTTCAACGACACTTTTGTCGCCAATGGCGGCATTTATAATTTTGTCTACAAAAATGCCGGAGCAAAAGTGATTCGATCACTAAAAATCTACGTGGCCAATGGCACATTGACTTCAGGAAGGTTTACGTTCTATGGAATACACTGAAACAGAAGAGCTCTTAAAATCACTGGGACATTTAATTAACGAAATTCGATTACAACTCGATAATCTCGATCAGTCTTTTCAACGGGAAATCGAGACCCTACAACTACAAATTAACAATTTAAGGAGTTAGGCGATAAAAAAAACTATAATTCATTTTTTATCTCTATTCTCGAATGAATACACCTATGGAGGTTTAATTAAAATTATGCTTTGATTTCATTTTGCTCGACATTTCACTTTACAGGATATTCCGTATCCTATTATAATTGTACCATCATATGTATATGAGAAAGATCAATAATCATAGGAGTTTAGAAGTCATATCCAAAGAAGAAATCGAAGAAGAGACGCACTATGCGAGAGCGACAACAGATACGGCATTTAAGATCATGATGTCCGATTTGGGAATCGCCCAAGCATTGGTGAATAGTCTCTTTGAAGACATTAGCGATTACGCGAAAGTAAAG
>JAITAK010000055.1 GCA_031284165.1 Puniceicoccales bacterium | reverse complement strand
AAAAATTATTCAACACTTTGCCCAAACTTCTTTAGAAGAAGCGGTTCAAGTTTTGGAAGCGATCATCCAAACCCCCTCGTCAATGGTATACTTCGAAGAAATGGCGGATCAGTATTACATGGAAGAAATCACTTCGTACCTTTTGGATAAGCACATTTTTCGAGAATCTCCGGTGAATGTCGTATTTACACCCATCCACGGTACTGGAGATATTATAGCCGTCCCTTTGCTCAAAAAATTGGGGATTCATGTACATCTCGTTCCAGAGCAAATGGTCCATGATCCGCGATTCCCTACGGTGAAATCGCCTAATCCGGAAAATTTTGAGGTTTTTGAACTGGCCATAAAAAAAGCTCAAAGCGCCGATGGCGAACTTCTCATCGCTACCGATCCCGATGCTGACCGTGTTGCCATAGGTGTACGCCATGAAAATGGAGAATTCGAACAATTTACAGGTAACTTGACAGGGGCACTACTCGCTGAATTTCGACTCGAACGCATGAAAGCTCTGGGCTGGATCACTCCGGAAAATGCTCAGAATGTCGCCATCATAAAAACATTCGTCACGACTCCACTGCAGGATAAAATCGCCGAAGCCTACGGCGTAAAGTGTATTAATACGCTAACAGGGTTTAAATGGATCGGAGAGAAATTAAATGATTACGAAATTGCCCTTCAAAATCAATGCCTTGAACTTCATCTCCCCATCATCGATTACGTGAATACTACCCCAGAAAAACGACGCGCATTACTCTTGCAACACAGCACATTTTTAGCCCTGGGCAGCGAAGAAAGCTATGGATATCTCGCTAATGATAATGTGCGCGATAAAGATGCTCATGGGGCAGCGCTTATGATTTGCGAGATGCTTGCTTTTCTGAAAAAATCTGGAAAATCGCTCATTGATTTTCGGAATGAAATTTATAATCGCTACGGTTACTACGGCGAAACGCAGTTGAATATTTATTATGAAGGCGCTTCAGGGGCTATAAGCATTAAAAATATCCTAGAATCCTATAAAAAAAATCCTCCTACGACCTTAGGGCATTTTCATGTGACGCGAATTCAAGATTTTACTAAGGATAAAATTTTTGATCTTGATGGGAAATCTATTCCTCTACAGGATTTCTTCGTTATCGATTTGGACAATGGCTATCGCTATGCCCTGCGCGGTAGCGGTACAGAACCGAAAATTAAATTCTATATCTTCGGTAATGCACCATTGATGCCTTTCCAATCTTTGGCTTATGCCGCTCAAGAAACAGCAAAAACCATGAACGTCATTAAGGATTTACTCCAAAAGGATGCCCATAACCGAGCTACGGGTTCACATCAGGGTTCCTTGTCTTTATAATCACGCCAGAAAGCCTTGACTTTTTAGATTTGGATAAAGAAGTCGCCTCTTTTTCGATCAGCTCAAGAGTATTTCAATTTGAGCGCAATATTCATCGACGGCATGCTTAAAAAGGAGCAGATAGCTTATAGCTCCCAAGGCTAGGAATGGGCCAAAAGGGATAGAACTCCCTAAAGCCATTTTACTTTTTTTGCGATTACAGAGGTACCAGAGTGGCAAAAGCGTGACTATTCCTAAACACGTTCCGCCAAAAATTGAAAAAATGGCTCCCTTTGTTCCAATAAAAGCGCCAATGCAACCCATTAGCTTCACATCACCGAATCCAATAGCCTCTTTTTTAAGCCAAAGTTCAGCAAAGATCGCAATCCAAAGGAGAATGCTCGACCCAAGAAGCATGGCACGTATAGAGGCGAGCCCACCCAAAAAAATGTAATTGCCTTTCGAAAAATGTGAAAGTATAATGCTCCCTAAAACACCTAGAATCGCTCCTCCAATAGTACAGCGATCAGGGATCATCATCATTGCAAAGTCGATTCCTGAGGCGATAATTAATAAACCGAAAAAAGTGCCATAGATCAAGAACTCCCAAGGATTGGATTGCTTCCATAGCCATAAAAATAGGACAGCAGTCAGCAGTTCTAAACCGAGATATTGAAATTCTAGTCTACGGCCGCAGCAGTGGGCTTTTCCGCCCAACAACAGCCAGCTAATAATAGGGATATTGCGATAAAATGGAATGGGTTGACCGCAATCACAATGAGACGAAGGAAAAATAATGGAAATATTTTTGGGAATCCGGGTGATACATAAATTGAAAAAACTGCCTAAGCATGCCCCGAAAATCAATACAAGTACGCCACAAAACGGATGTACCCAAAATTCATGAAACGGCATTCTCATTGTCGATTCAGCAGCGAGATTCCTGTCATTTCCTGAGGATGTTTTAGATCCATGAGATCGAGGAGTGTTGGTGCGAGATCTCCCAATTTACCACCAGATTTTAAGGAAGTAACCCCATATTTTTTGCCATATAAGATGAGATGGACCGGGTTAGTGGTGTGTTGTGTATGGGGAGATTGATGTTCTGGATCCCACATTTGTTCTATATTGCCATGGTCTGCGGTGATGAATGCCGTGGTATCGACTTTATCCACCGCCGCAGCGATTTCGTCTAAGCATCGATCGACAGTTTCTGTAGCTTTGATCGCTGCTGTCAAGTTTCCCGTATGGCCCACCATATCCATATTAGCAAAATTGACGACGATAAGGCCGTATTTTTGGGCTAAGATGGCCTCGACGACTCCGTCTTTCACTGTGTAGGCGCTCATTTCCGGCCGCTGATCATAGGTTTCAATATCTCTTGGGCTTGGAATTAGTAAGCGTTCTTCGCCGGGGAAGGGATCTTCCCGATAGTCATTGAAGAAAAAGGTGACATGCGCATATTTTTCCGTTTCTGCGCAGCGAAACTGCGAGATGCCTAGGTCACTCAAATAACTTCCCAAGATATTTTTCATCTTTTCTTGGCGTTGGAAAATAACGTTATCGCATAATCCCCGTTCGTATTCTGTCAACGTTGCCCAAAAAAGGTCCACAATCTTTTTTCGAGGGAAGCCGTTGAAATGCTTATCGATAAATGCCTTTGTAATTTCTCGCGGTCGATCTCCGCGGAAATTAAAAAATATTAGTGCATCTCCATCCTCGATAGCGCCGAGAAAATTTCCGTTCTCATCGATAATTTGCGTTGGAGGTAGGAATTCATCGCCCTGGCCCATCGCATCTGCGGGATGATCGTAGTGATCCTTAATGACGGCGACAGCGCTTTGGCTTTTAGGATTCCCCTCTATTCCCACTAAGCAATGGTACGCCTTTTCTATGCGTTCCCAGTGATGATCTCGATCCATAGCCCAAAATCGCCCCATAACGGTTGCAATTTTTCCAGTTCCCATGGCCGCACATTTCTCTTCGATAGCGCGGAGATATTCGAGACCGCTTTGGGGTGGCGTATCGCGACCATCACCAAGGAAATGAATATATACAGCATGCAAATCGTTTTTCTTGCAAATTTCGAGCAAACTGTAGAGGTGGCGCAAAACCGAATGCACCCCACCGTCGGAACATAAACCTAACAGATGTAACTTTTTATTATTTTTCTTTACTTGTTCGATAGCCTTAAGAATGACAGGATTATTTTCCGCAGTTTTTTCCTCGAAAGCTTTGTCAATACGAACAATTTCCTGATCCACAATCCTCCCTGCACCGATATTTTGATGGCCAACTTCGCTGTTGCCCATGACACCGTAGGGCAAACCTACATCACGACCGCAGGCTTTAATTTCCGTATGAGGACAAGTGGCTAAAACTCGATCGAAGAATGGAGTTTTTGCCCTCTGAATCGCATCCCAAGAAGCCAATTGGGGATTCTTGTTGATCCCCCAACCGTCGCAAATAACCAATACAGCGCTGTGCATCGGTTTAACGTAACCAAAAACACTCCATGCTCAATACTTTATAAAGACGATTATAATTTTATTGTACCCTTCATTTTAATTGAATGCTAAAAAGATTAATAAAATTTACTTTACATTTAAAGTTTTCTTTATAACATGAAGATATGAAAGAGAAAACTAAAATTGCATTATTCATTACTTTATGGCTCTGGGGTAACTGCAGCAATATCGTCGCTAAAAGTACTTATTTAAAAAGAGATATCGATCAGGATTATCCAGAAGTAGGTGTTACAGTAGCGCAAGAACA
>JAITAK010000013.1 GCA_031284165.1 Puniceicoccales bacterium | reverse complement strand
AAGAAGCTATCGCTGCGGGTGCCGATTTTGCAGGTTTAGAAGATTTAATTGAAAAAATTCAGGGAGGATGGCTAAAATTTGATATTGCCATTGCGACGACAGCTGCAATGAAACAAGTGCGTAATATTGCTCGTATTTTAGGGCCACGGGGTGTCATGCCTAATCCTAAATCGGGGACGGTGTCTGATGATATCTCCGAAGCTGTGCGTCAAGTCAAGGCAGGGCGCATCGAATTTAAAATGGATAAAACAGCCAATATGGCTGTGGTTGTGGGGAAGCGCTCTTTCGGTGGGGTGAAATTAATTGAAAATATTAAGGCCGCTTTAGATGCGGTACGGAAGGCTAAGCCTGCTAGTGTGATGGTAAGTTTTATAAAAAATATTTCCCTGAGTGCGACAATGACCCCAGGAATTAAACTGGAACAAACGATTTATAGTGCATTTTAAACTGAAGGGAATTAATGATGAAGGCAGAAAAAAGTTTTTTAGTTAAAGAGGTTTCCGAGCATCTAGGGAAGTCGGATTATGTTTATTTCGCAGATTTTTCTGGTGTTACGGTTGCCGAAATTTCTTCGCTGCGCAAAAATTTAAAAGATATTGCAGGGGAGTGCCATATCGTTAAAAATAGTATTTTAAAAGTCGCCTTACAAGGAGAAGGCTATGCGTCGATCAATGGACAGTGTTTTAAAGGACATACGGCAATCATTATGGGTGGCTGCGATCCTTCGGGAACGGCGAAAGTGTTGTTTAAATTTGCGAAAGATAATAATGGGAAAATGCCCATTAAAGGAGGAGCTTTAGCTCAAAATTCGCTGACCATTGACGAAATTAAAGCGTTGTCGCAATTACCTTCAATAGAGGTTTTGCGTTCTCAAGTATTGGCGCTCTTCAAAGCACCGGCTCAGCAATTCGTACGCCTACTTCATGCGGTACCCCAAGGAATGGTTAACGTTTTGCAAGCAAAGGTTAAAGAAGGAAAGTAATTTTTACTGTAAGGAGGTGAATTTAGGAGAAGTTCTCTTAAATGGCTAGGGTTGCCGCTAAATTCGTTTCCGGAGGATAATAAAATGACAGAGATTACAAAAGATCAGGTGATAGAATGGCTAAGTTCTCAGACGGTACTCGAAATTGCGAGTTTAGTCAAAGACTTAGAAGGAAAATGGGGTGTGAGTGCGAGTGCGCCTATTGCAGTAGCTGCGGTACCTACCGCAGAAGGAAATGCAGCCGAAACTAAAGAGGAAAAGACGGAATTTGACGTTATCTTAGCGGTTGCTGGCGATAGTAAAATCAATGTGATTAAAGAAATTCGCACTATTACAGGGCTTGGACTCAAAGAGTCTAAAGACCTCGTCGATGGAGCGCCGAAAACGGTCAAGGAAAGTGTTTCCAAAGCTGAAGCCGAAGAAATAAAAAAGAAATTGGAAGCGGCAGGCGCTAAAGTGGAACTTAAATAGATAGCAAAGTTGTGTTTTAATCACTTAGAGCGTATGCAGTTTTATAGGGTCACGTCTTATTGAGACGCCCTATAAAGCTGTCTTTGTTGTTATTATGGTATTTTATTAAAGGAAGTGTTCGTATTTTTAATATATGGCTGATAGAATTAATTTTGGTAAATTGGAAGAAGTGGTATGTCCGCCTAATTTTATAGAAAATCAAATTGATTCGTTTAAAGAGTTTCTTCAAAGCGATGTTGCTGTAGGGAGTCGGAAAAACGTTGGATTAGAGAGCGTTTTCTGCGATTTTTTTCCCGTAGAAAGCTATGATGGAAAGTGCCGTTTGGAATACGTCTCCTTTCGCATTTGTGAACCTCGCCACGATGAGGATTTTTGCGTGCGTGACGGTATAACTTATGCCGGTTCCCTCTACGTCACTTTGCGCCTCTGTGAAGACGGAGAAATGCGCGAAGAGGAAATTTATTTTGGGGAATTGCCAATGATGGGGAGGCACGGTTCCTTTATTATTAATGGAGCGGAGCGCGTCGTCGTGAATCAATTACATCGCTCTCCTGGAATCTGTTTCGAGGAAACACTTCACGCCAGTGGTAAACCCCTGCACGCGTTTAGAATTATACCAGATCGGGGAACGTGGCTTGAGGTCCAATTTGATCAAAATGATCTCCTTTATGTTTATTTAGATCGGCGGCGACGGCGCAGGAAATTCTTATTGACTACGCTATTACGCGCATTTGGAAATAATTCGGATCGAGAAATTCTAAGCCTCTTTTATAAAATTGAAAAAAAGAAGTTGTCATCGTTCAAAATTAACGAGAGCTTGGGGAATTATATTTTAATTGACGATGTGGTGGATGCGAAAGAAGGCATCGTTTTGGCACGAGCCCACGAATCCCTTTCGAAAGGTCTACTGCAGGCCTTTGAATCAGTAGGGATCGAATTTTTAGATGTAGTGAACGTAGGTATAGACGACGGCTTGTTAGTGCGTACGTTAAAAAAGGACGCCACGAAAAATGCCGAAGATGCCTTGCGAGAAATTTATAAGCGTTTGCGTCCTGGCGAACCCGTAGCTGCTAATAATGCTAATGGAATGATGATGCGTTTATTCTGGGATCGAAAGCGCTACGATTTAGGTCGGGTTGGACGAAGAAAAATTAATCAACGCCTGAAACTTAATAAAGACTTGGATGATCGCCTCATCGATGTTGTCGATATTGTTGCTGCGACCCAGTTTTTGTGTCGCCTGCGCAAAGGTGAAGAATATACGGACGATATCGACCACTTAGGCAATCGGCGTGTGCGCAGCGTCGGGGAATTGTTAATGAACCAATGCCGCTCCGGTTTAAGCAAAATGGAACGCTTGATCCGTGAACGTATGGCTTTGTTCGATAATAGCGTCGATACAGTTGTACCTCAAAAATTGGTCAATCCAAAAATTTTTATGGGGACTATTCGCGACTTCTTTGCGCGCAGCCAGTTATCTCAATTCATGGATCAAATTAATCCCCTTTCCGAGCTATCCCATAAACGACGATTATCGGCCCTGGGACCAGGAGGATTGAGCCGTGAACGCGCGGGCTTTGAAGTACGCGATGTGCATGCTTCTCATTACGGTCGCATTTGTCCCATCGAAACACCAGAAGGCCCCAATATCGGCTTAATCAATTCACTGAGTACCTTCGCTCATGTCAATGAATTTGGCTTTATCGAAACGCCCTACCGCGTCGTCAAAAATGGAAAGGTCATGGATGAAGTGGTCTATCTAGATGCAACCGATGAAGGTAATAATATCATTGCACAGGCTAACTCGAAAATCGACGAAGAGGGATATTTGATAGGCAATGTTGTAGCGCGGCAGCGAGATATGATCCTAGAGGTCGAGCCCGCTAAGGTCAATTACATGGATGTTTCGCCAAAACAGGTCGTTTCTGTCGCAGCAGGTTTGATCCCTTTCTTAGAGCACGACGACACATCGCGCGCCTTAATGGGATCGAATATGCAACGCCAAGGAGTTCCTTTGTTATCACCAGAAGCGCCTTTCGTAGGGACGGGATTGGAAGCCAAAGTAGCTTTGGACTCGAAAAGCGTTATTTCTGCGGTTGCAGAAGGTATTGTCGCCTCAGTGGAAGCATCACGCATCATTGTCACTAAAGACGGAACGATGCCTAAAAAAATTGATCCTAAAGGCAATCCATCAGCCGGTATTTATGTCTATAATCTGCGCAAATTTATTCGCTCTAATTCATCAACTTGTTTTAATCAAAGCCCCATCGTCGTTAAAGGGCAAGAAGTCAAGGCAGGAGATACGTTAGCGGATGGTGCGGGGACCGATCATGGAGAGTTGGCGCTAGGGCGCAATGTCCTTGTTGCATTTATGCCTTGGAACGGGTATAATTTTCAGGATGCGATTATCTTAAGCGATCGTCTGGTCAAAGAGGATGTTTTCACATCGGTTCATATCGAAGAATTTGAGGTCGTCGCTCGAGATACGAAATTGGGAGCAGAAGAAATTACGCGCGATATCCCTAACGTAGGTGATGAAGCACTGAAGCATCTGAATCGCGATGGGATCGCCCGCATTGGTGCGGAGGTCAAAGCGGGAGACATTCTTGTAGGGAAGATTACACCCAAAAGTGAAACGGATTTGGCTCCCGAGGAAAAATTATTGCGCGCCATCTTCGGTGAAAAAGCTGCAGATGTTAAGGATACATCCCTTGTCGTTCCTCCTGGATGCGAGGGCATTGTCATGGATGTCAAATTTTCTAGCAGTGCCAATCGCGAAAAAGAGGAGGTTTCGGAGTCGGATGTGCGACGTCGCGTCAAGAAAGCCAACGAAGAGTTCCGTGGGCAGTTGGAGAAATTACAGGAAGACCTCACAGAGTCGCTCTCAAGTATCTTATTGGGCGAAAAAATCCCTCTCGATATTTCTAATGAGACTAATGGTGAAATTATTATTCCTGCTAATCGCAAAATTACGAAGACCTTATTGCGCCGTATTGCAGCCTGTTTTGATTCCTTAGGTATTCCTCCATCGCCAGTTCGGAATCGCATTTTGGAAATTATTGATACTTATCGCCAAAGATTCACCGATTTGGAAAATGAACGCTTGCAAAGAATTGAAGCTATTGAAGCCGGTGATGTCGGCGATACGGGAATTATTAAAGACGTTAAGGTCTACATCGCTAATAAGCGCAAGATCCATGTTGGAGATAAAATGGCAGGACGACACGGTAATAAAGGCGTTGTTTCTAAAATTGTTCACCGCGAAGATATGCCTTTTTTACCCGATGGGACGCCGGTGGATATCATTTTAAATCCCATGGGCGTGCCAAGCCGAATGAATGTAGGACAGGTCTTAGAAACCCATTTGGGTTGGGCCTGTGAAAAGTTAGGCATTAAAATCGCAACACCCGTTTTCGACGGCATGTCTGAAAGTCAAATCCGCGAATACTTAACTAAAGCGGGGTTGCCAGAAAATGGTAAGAGTGTACTCTTCGACGGGCGTACGGGTGAGCGCTTTGATCAACAGGTCGTTGTCGGTTATATTTACATGATGAAGCTCAATCATCTCGTTGCAGATAAAATTCATGCACGTGCAGTGGGTCCTTATAGTTTGATCACGCAGCAACCTTTGGGAGGGAAAGCCCAATATGGAGGCCAGCGTTTTGGTGAGATGGAAGTCTGGGCCCTCGAAGCCTATGGGGCCGCATACACTTTACAAGAAATGTTGACGATTAAGTCCGACGACGTCCAAGGGCGGACAAAGGCTTACGAATCCCTGGTCAAAGGTGACCGATCTTTGCAAACGGGAGTACCTCAATCGTTTAATGTTTTAATGAAAGAGATTCAGAGTTTGTGCCTGGATATTCGTCTGGAACATAATGAAATGTATACGAAATAGAGAAAATTTGCCATGAGTACTGAGGAAGTAAAAAAGTTTTTAGGTTTGGATCAGGAGGGTGAATTTGATACCGTTGCTATATCTATTGCATCTCCGGATGCGATTCGTTCCTGGTCTAAAGGAGAAGTTAAAAATCCTGAAACGATCAATTATCGCACCTTTAAGCCCGAACCAGGAGGCCTTTTTTGCCAAAGAATTTTTGGCCCCGTTAAAGACTATGAATGCGCCTGCGGTAAATATAAGCGCATTAAGTATAAAAGTGTCGTTTGCGATCGTTGTGGCGTAGAGGTGACGCTTTCACGGACGCGCCGCGAACATATGGGACACGTCGAATTAGCGGTTCCCATCGCGCATATTTGGTTTTTAAAGAGTTTACCTAGCCGCTTGGGATTGTTTTTAGATATGTCGGTTCGAGATATCGAAAAGGTCATTTACTACGAGAGTTATATGATCACTGATCCAGGAATGACTCCTCTGAAAAAACGTCAATTGATCCAGGAACAAGAATATGAAATGTTGCGCGGCGAATACGGTGACGACGCATTTGTAGCTAAAATGGGGGCCGTTGCCATTCGCGAGATATTATCGGAGATGGACCTCGAAGAAATGGTTTATAACATTCAAGAGGAGATGTATGCTTCGAATTCGAAGCAGATGAAGAAAAAATTGGCAAAGCGCCTCAAAATGGTCTCTGGATTTTTGCATTCCGGTTCTCGTCCCGAATGGATGGTTTTGGAAGTGTTACCTGTATTACCGCCGGATTTGCGTCCTCTGGTACCTTTAGATGGCGGGCGATTCGCAACGAGCGATTTAAATGATCTTTATCGCCGCGTCATCAACCGCAATAATCGTTTAAAGAGTTTAATGCAACTTAAAACGCCAGATGTTATCGTCCACAATGAAATGCGCATGTTACAGGAAGCCGTGGATGCACTGTTTGACAACGGCCGCCACGGAAAATCGATCTTAGGCGCAGGGAATCGGCCATTAAAATCCCTGGGCGATATGCTCAAGGGAAAACAGGGACGATTTCGGCAGAATTTATTGGGGAAGCGCGTTGATTACAGTGGGCGTTCAGTCATCGTCATCGGTCCGGAATTGAAATTACACCAGTGCGGATTACCTAAAAAAATGGCGCTCGTCTTATTTGAGCCATTTATCATTCAACGCCTCAAGGAATTGGGATTCGCCCATACCGTGCGTAGCGCACGAAAGATGATTGAACGGCAGGACTCCGAAGTTTGGGACATTTTAGAGGAAGTGACGCGAGAGCATCCCATCCTTTTAAATCGCGCACCGACATTGCATCGCCTATCTATTCAAGCTTTCGAACCTATTTTAATCGAAGGAGAGGCCATTCGCCTACACCCATTAGTTTGTGCGCCTTTTAATGCGGACTTCGATGGGGATCAAATGGCCGTCCATGTTCCATTATCGATTGAGGCAATTATGGAATGTAAGTTATTGATGATGGCGACGCAAAATATGTTTTCGCCATCGAGCGGTAAGCCTATTTTAACTCCCTCCCAGGATATTATTTTAGGGGTTTATTATTTAACTTATGAGCCTAAACAGAAGGAGGGACGTATCCCGTTGATGGGCAATGTCGAGGAAGTCTTGATGGCGGAAGCGCAGGGAGTGGTCACAAAGCAAGACTGGATCTATTTTGCCAATCCCGATTATGGAAAGGCGACGCGTTATGGCAATGCGAAGGATCGCATCATTAAAACAACGGTAGGGCGTGTTATTTTTAATCAAATCTTTCCCAAATCTCTAGGATTTATCAATTTTTCGGCAGGAAAGAGCGTATTAAGTGATCTCATTATGGGGACCTACAAGATTGTTGGGCGCAGGGAAGCCGTGCAGATGTTAGATCGTTTAAAAAATCTTGGATTTTATACAGCGATGAAAGCAGGGCTTTCCATTGGTGTCGACGATATGATCGTCCCTGAAGAGAAACAGGATATCATTTCAAAGGCACGGCAAAAAGTTGACGATGTGGATGTGCAATTTCAAAAGGGCATCATTACGCCCGGTGAGCGCTCGAATAAAATTATCGATATTTGGACCAGCGCTACCGATGAGGTCGCTCAAGTGGTCTTTGATCGCCTGATGAAGAATCGGGACAAAGATCACATCAATCCGGTTTACCTCATGATGGATTCCGGGGCGCGAGGCAATCGACAGCAGGTACGCCAGCTCTGCGGCATGCGAGGATTAATGGCCAAGCCCTCTGGGGAAATTATTGAGCGGCCAATTTTATCTTCATTTCGGGAAGGTTTATCTGTGTTGGAATACTTCGTTTCGACTCACGGTGCACGGAAAGGATTAGCGGATGTAGCGCTCAAGACGGCAGATGCGGGATATATGACCCGAAAATTATGTGATGCAGCGATGGATTGTATTGTATCGTGTGAGGATGATGGTTGTCGCCATGGAATTTGGAAGCAAGCTATTATGGATGGCGATGAAGAAGTGGTCAGCTTGCAGGAACGCATCATAGGGCGTTGCGCAGCGGAGAATGTTTACAATCCGATCAATCCAGAAGAAAAGTTTGTCCTTGCCGGAGGACTAATTACGGCAGATGTGGCAAAAAAGATCGACGAAGCCGGTATTGAACGCGTGAAAATTTTATCTCCATTGACGAGTATGAAAAATAATGGCATTCCTTCTGTAGCCTATGGCATTGATCCGGCGACGAATAGTATGGTGGCCTGTGGATCTGCGGTAGGCATTATCGCAGCCCAATCTATTGGAGAACCGGGAACGCAGTTAACGATGCAGACCTTTCACGTAGGAGGTGTCGCGAAACAAGTTTCAAAAACATCGGAGTATCGTGCTCATGGAGAAGGAATCATTCGGCAGAAAGGTTTGCGCTGTGTGCGCACAGCTGATGGGGCAAGCATTGTGGTTAATAAAATGGGACATCTTGTGTTGATGGATCATTTAGGCCGCGAGATTGAAAGCTATACCACCGTTCCTGGAACGGTACTGCTACACGAGGACGGCGAATGGGTAAAGAAAGACGAACTCCTTGCGGCATGGGATCCTCATCACGTTCCTATCATCGCTGAATTTTCAGGGTATGTTCGTTTCAAGGATATTCTTTCGGGAATCACCATTAAACGCGATATCGATGAAACCAGCGGTCGCATTACAACGATCGTCGTGGAACATAAAGAGGAACTGAATCCAACGATTGAAATTGTAACCACAGACCCCATCGAAGGGCGAGAGCGCGTCGTTGCGGCCTATGCGATTCCGACGGGAGCGCAGATATTAGTCGATGATGGTAATCAAATCTTAGGAGGCTCTTTATTGGCTAAAACGCCGCGTTCGGCTTCGAAGACACAGGATATTACAGGAGGGTTACCGCGTGTTGCGGAGTTATTTGAAGCGCGGCGTCCGAAAGAAGCTGCAGAGATGGCGAAACTCGATGGTATCATCTCCTTTGGAGGAATGATTCGCAATAAGCGGCGCATTTGGGTTACTGATACGGAGACAGGGCGACGCGAAGAACATCTTATTCCCCATGGGGTCCATTTAATTGTCCACGAAGGTGATTTTGTCAATCGCGGCCAAAATTTAACGGAAGGTGTGGCGGACCCCCATGAAATTTTGAATATTTTAGGTGCGGCAGCGGTTCAGGAATATCTCATCTCGGAAGTTCAGAAAGTTTATCGAATGCAAGGGGTAACAATTAACGATAAACACATCGAATTGATTGTAGCGCGAATGTTGCGCAAAGTGAGGATTACGGATCCCGGAGATTCCGATTTTCTATGGGGAGAGCAAATTGAAAAAGATCTCTTTTTGGAAAAAAATGAAGAAATTTTCGAAGCAGGCGGGAAACCCGCAGAAGCGGAACCGATACTTTTGGGAATCACAAAGTCTTCTTTAGAGACGGAAAGTTTCATCTCAGCGGCTTCATTCCAGGAAACCACGCGAGTACTCATCGATGCGGCGACATTGGGCAAGATTGATGAATTGAAGGGGTTCAAGGAAAATATTATTATGGGGCATCTTATTCCTGCAGGGAGTGGTTTATCGGCATATCGGCACTTGAAAATTCTCGCATTTCGTCAGGAAAATGAAATGATGCATTCAGAAGTAACTACATCAATCAGAAGTGAAATTTACGCGCATTAATATTTTTTTTAAATAAAGACTTGATTTGCTCATGTTTAGTTGTAGTTTGAAGAGAAACTTAAAATTGTAAATTTTTGATGCCTACTATTAATCAGTTAGTAAAAATGCCGCGCGTGAGTGTGGCTACGAAATCTAAAGCCCCGGCGTTGCATGGTAATCCATTTCAGCGGGGGGTGTGTATTCAAGTGATGACGCGTTCACCGAAGAAGCCAAATTCAGCGATTCGTAAGGTCGCCAAAGTACGTTTGACCAACGGCGTTGAGATTATTGCTTATATTCCCGATGAAGGACATGCTTTGCAGGAACACAGTATCGTATTGGTGCGTGGTGGTCGTGTGAAAGACCTACCAGGGGTACGCTATCATATTGTTCGAGGTGCGTTGGACTGTGCTGGAGTGGAAAAACGGCGTCGCAGCCGTTCGAAATATGGAGTGAAACGCCCTAAAGGGAATAAAAAATAAATTTTAGAAAAATATTATGTCACGGCGTAGGAGAGCTGAAAAGCGTGAATTTGCAAAAGATCCCCGGTTTGGCAGTGCACTCATTGGCCAATTGGTGAGTATCGTCATGGAGCGTGGGAAGCGTTCTTTGGCGTGTTCCATTGTCTATGGTGCCATCGAACGGGCAAGTGAAGCATTGGAGAAGGGGGATCCCGTAGAGCTTTTATTGGGTGTTTTGGAAAATGCGCGACCAAAGGTCGAAGTTAAAAGCCGGCGTGTTGGTGGAGCGACTTACCAAGTGCCCGTAGAAGTTCCTTATGTTCGCCAGCAGAGTCTAGTATTTCGCTGGTTAGTCGAAGCAGCAAAGTCTCGGAAGGGCAAAGGGATGCGAGAAGCCTTGGGACAGGAAATTATCGATGCCTATAATAACGCAGGTAACGTGGTCAAAAAGAAGGTGGAAATTCATCGAATGGCCCAGGCAAACCGTGCTTTTGCACATTTCGTTTGGTAAAGGAAAGGAAAAACTGGGAATGGCAAACGATAAAAAAATTTCACTGGCCAATGCTGCCGATCGTAAAACTCCTTTGGAGTATACGCGTAACATAGGCATTGCGGCGCATATCGATGCAGGAAAAACGACGACGACGGAGCGTATCTTGTATTATGCGGGCGTCGTTCATAAGATGGGTGAGGTGCACGAGGGAACGGCAGTAACGGATTGGATGGAACAAGAACGGGAACGCGGCATCACGATCACATCCGCAGCAATTAGTTGTGGATGGAAGACAAAAGTCGGTTTATTTGCAGGAATTAATCATCAAATTAATTTAATCGATACGCCGGGACACGTTGATTTTACGGCAGAAGTGGAACGCTCTCTTCGTGTTCTCGATGGGGCCGTAGGGGTATTTTGCGCGGTTGCCGGCGTACAGCCTCAATCAGAAACCGTTTGGCGACAAATGGACAAGTATGGCGTCCCCCGCATTGCGTTCATTAATAAAATGGATCGCACAGGGGCAAATTTTTTAAGGGCCGTTGAAGATATCCGCATGAAACTGGGGAAAAACGCTCATCCTTTATATTTAAATATTGGCGCCGAAGATACGTTTGACGGCTTAATTGATTTGATTGCGATGCAGGCTTATCTCTATGATAAAAAGGATACTTTAGGAGAAAAATTTAATGTCGTTGCCATTCCCGAAGCCTATGCGGACATGGCAGAAAAGTACCGCGAATCGTTAATCGAGGAGTTAGCGGATTACGACGATGATTTAGCAGAAAAATATTTGGGCAATGAAGCAATTTCAGCGGACGTAGTCCGCCGAGCGGTACGTAAAGCAACGCTTTCCCTAGATTTTGTTGGTGTCATTCCTGGAAGTGCTTTTAAGAAACGCGGTGTACAGATGTTATTGGATGCGGTAGTGGATTTTCTACCTTCTCCGCTGGATCTGCCACCAATGAAAGCATTTTTAGAAGACGGAAATATTATCGGCATTGAACCTAATGATTCAGGAAAGATGGCCGCATTAGGTTTTAAATTGATGAGTGATCCCTATGTCGGGAAATTAGTATTTTGTCGCGTTTATAGTGGACAGCTTAAAAAAGGAGATACGGTCTACAACCCTCGTACACAGAAAACGGAACGTGTCAGCCGTTTGATGATCATGAAAGCGGATAAACGGGAAGATATTGAAATTGCTTATTCAGGGGATATTTGCGCGATTATCGGTGTTCGGGGTATTGCGACCGGAGATACGCTTTGCGATCGCAATTTTGAAGGTATCTTAGAACCACCGACTTTTCCGGAGCCGGTCATCAGCATGTCTATCGAGCCAAAATCGAAGGCGGATCAAGAAAAATTGGCATTAGGATTGCAGAGTTTGTCAGAGGAAGACCCTACATTTAGGGTGATTACTAATCCCGAGACGGGGCAAACGATTATCGCAGGAATGGGCGAATTACATTTAGAAATTATCCGCGATCGCCTTTTCCGGGAATTTAACGTCGACGCGATGTCAGGACGGCCGCAGATTGCCTATCGCGAGACGATCACGAGCAAAGCGATGGGTGAAGGTAAATTCATTCGCCAATCGGGAGGGCGAGGTCAATATGGTCATGTGGTGTTGAGAATTGAACCATTAAAGCGCGGTGAAGGTTCATTGGTTTTGAATGAGATTGTTGGTGGGGTCATTCCGAAGGAATATATTAAACCGACGCAAAATGGTATTCTCGAAGGTGCAATGAACGGCGTTGTGGCGGGTTACCCCGTAGTTGATTTTTGTGCACGCATTATTGAGGGGAGTTTTCACGAGGTCGATTCATCGGAGATGGCCTTTAGAATGGCGGGTATTTTTGCATTTAAAGATGCGATGAAGAAGGCGATGCCGATATTACTGGAACCGATTATGAAAGTTGAAGTTTCGACACCAGAGGAGTATCAGGGCGATGTTGTTGGGGATTTGAATCGCCGTCGCGGCCAGATTTACAGTATGGAAACGCGAGGTACATTGGCGAATATTATGGCCTTTGTTCCTTTAGAAATGATGTTTGGCTATGCGACAGATATACGTTCATTGACCAAGGGACGTGCAAGTTATTCGATGGAACCCTCTCATTTCGAACAAGTCCCGGCGAATTTACTACAAAAAATCGTGGAAACATCGAGTCGTGCGGCAGCGCGGTCAAAATTTTAGTATGAGGTATTCTATATGGCGCAAAGAATTAGGATAAAATTAAAGAGTTTCGATTATCGTCTAGTGGATCAATCGGCTGTGGAAATTGTCGAGACGGCGAAGCGTTCGGGAGCCCGAGTTACCGGACCGGTACCGTTGCCAACGCGTAAGGAGCGTTTTACGGTGAATCGATCGCCACATGTCGATAAAAAGTCGATGGATCAATTCGAATTGCGGGAGCACGATCGCTTGATCGATATCCACGATCCGACAGCAGATACTATTGATGCACTCAAACGCTTGAACTTACCTGCGGGGGTAGATATCTTGATTAATGTCTGAAATTTAGAATATTCTTGACAGATTATTTTTGTTAAAGAAAACAGAAAGAGCCCATGCCAACGAAATAGATGTTGTGGGGTGGATTTGTCGCTTAGGGTTATGAAAGATACGAGAATAGTTTTAGGAAAGAAAATAGGGATGACGCAAATGTTCGACGAACAGAAGTGCTTAATTCCGATTACAGTTGTGGAAGCGGTGCCTTGTGTTGTTTCTCAGCTCAAAAATGAGCAAAGAGATGGCTATAACGCCGTACAGTTGGCTTATGGCCATCGAAAGGCGTGGGGAATGTCTCGCCCGTTGGTCGGACATTTAAAGAATTCCGGCTTACAGACTTGTAGGGGTTTTCGAGAATTCCGCGTTCAAGATTTGAGTCATTATAAAATCGGCGATGTCATTGATTTTTCGATTTTTCGGGCAGGAGAGTGCATCGATGTGATTGGAAAGACCAAGGGACGAGGATTTCAAGGAGTGATGAAGCGCCATGGATTTTCCGGGGGCCCTGCCGCTCATGGTTCGATGTTTCATCGGCGCGGAGGATCTTATGGGTGTCGTCAATGGCCTGGACACGTCTATAAGGGACGTAAAATGCCGGGTCATGATGGTTGTGTCATGCGCACGATACAAAACTTGAAAGTTATGGAATTAATTTTAGAAAAGAATTTGCTGCTGCTCAAAGGAAGTTTACCCGGAGCAAACGGAGAATTCATTCTATTGCGCAAAGCAAAAAAAGTAAAACAATTGAGGTCATAGGATGAAACTAAAGGTCTATAATCAAGAAGGCGTTTTATTAGAGGATCGAGATTATAATATCCCGGTATTCGAGGAAGATTGCGGGATCGCTGCCGTAAAGTTTGCGATCGATGCGCTACAGGCGAATATGCGTCAAGGCAATGCTTCCGTTAAAACGCGGGGAGATGTGCGCGGAGGAGGGAAAAAACCTTTTCGGCAGAAAGGTACAGGTAATGCGCGGCAAGGATCGCGACGCAGTCCGTTGATGCCGGGAGGAGGAATCGTGTTTGGTCCCCATCCGAGGAGTTATCATAAAAAAGTAAATAAAAAGGTGAAAAAATTGGCTTTAGCGCGTTCCCTTTATGATTGTGCCGACGAGTTATTGATTTCGATCATAGACCATTTTTCGGAAGATTTGAGCAAAACGAAGAAATTTGCCACATTAATTGGGAAAATTTTCCCGACGGGTACGGTGCTCATGGTGGATGCGCATTTCAGTGAACCTTTAGCCTATGCATTGCGCAATATAGAGCGCATTTTCATAGGCGATGCGGCATCAATTAATGCGTTAGACCTAAAATCCTACGATCATTTTTTGATGAGTGAGGTAGGGTTTTCTCAGCTACTAGAGAGAGTGAAGGTGAAATATGCCTAATATTTTAAGAAAAATTTGTTATACAGAAAAGTTTACTGCCTTAACATCAAATTGTAATCAGTATGTTTTTGAGGTTGACATTGCGAGTACAAAAAATGAAATTGCAACTGCGATTCGTACTTCCTTTAATGTTAAGGTCCTTGCGGTAAATATTATTCGTCGCGATGGAAAAGTGAGGCGAAATAAAATGAGGCGTGGACATTTTGGTCGTACGGCCAAGCGGAAGATCGCTATTGTGACTTTAAAGCGCGATGATAAAATCGAGATTATTTAAAAAAGGGAAATAGAAATGACGATTATCCAATACAATCCGAAAACACCAACACAGAGATTTTTAGCACTTAATCGGCGGAAATTGTGGAAGGGTGCACCGGAAGAAACATTGTTGGTGAGTAACCATCGATGTAAGGGCAGGAATTGTTACGGTCGAATTACTTCCAGAAGACGAGGTGGCGGACATAAACGTTTATTGCGTGTGATCGATTTTTTGCGTGATAAAATGAATATATCGGCCCACGTTGAGCGCATTGAATATGATCCTAATCGCTCAGCGGATATTGCGCTCTTGAATTATGTTGATGGCGAAAAGCGCTATATTCTTGCACCCCGTGGCCTAAATATTGGCGATCAAGTGGTGAGTTTAGATACGACGCCTAGGGATTTTTCGGTAGGCATGTCCTTACCGTTGGCACGAATTCCAATGGGCGTTTTTGTCCATTGCGTTGAAATTGAGCCAGGGAAAGGCGCAGCAATTGCTCGTGGAGCAGGAGTGGGGGCGCAAATTATCGCTTTTGACGGCGGCTACGTGACGATGAAGATGCCCAGTGGTGAAATTCGTTTGCTGAATGAAAAGTGTCGTGCAACGATCGGTCAGGTGGGAAATGGCGATCACAGCAAGCAATCTCTAGGAAAAGCAGGGCGGAAGCGATGGTTAGGACGCCGACCCCGGGTGCGCGGTGTGGTGATGAATCCTGTGGATCACCCGATGGGCGGCGGTGAAGGACGTACTTCAGGTGGAGGGCATCCCGTATCCCCTTGGGGACAGTTAGCGAAAGGATATCCGACGCGTAAGCGTTCGCAGCCATCGAATCGCATGATTTTAGTCAGAAGAAATGGGAGAAAGGTCAAGAAAGGATAGAATATGTCGCGTTCCGCAAAGAAGGGTTTTTATGTAGTTCCAAGTCTTATGCGTAAGGTCGATAAGGCACAGGTTGCCAATAATCGTAGGCCGATTAAGACATGGTCTCGCTGTTCGACAATCACGCCGGATTTTGTCGGTTTAAATTTTCAGGTACACAATGGAAAATCATTTATTGACGTTTATATAACGGAAAATATGGTTGGCCACAAATTAGGCGAATTTTCGCCAACACGTATGTTTAAAAAACATAATCCTCATACACAACGGCAAAATGGAAGCTAAAGCATTATCAAAATATGTTCATATATCGCCCAAAAAGGTACAGGATGTCGCCCGTACTATTGTGGGCAAAAACGCGGAGGAAGCTTTGCAGCTCTTAAAATTTATCCCGAGAAAATCGGCGCGTTTTATAGGAAAAACTTTAATGAGCGCCATTGCTAACGCCGTTTGTCGTGGCATGCATTCGGATGGACTTAAGATCAAGGAAGCTCTAGCGGAACAAGGAGGAGTTTTTAAGCGCTTTATCCCTGTATCGCGAGGATCAGCGCATCCGATTCGAAAGCGCACGAGTCATATAAAAATTATACTAACAGACAATTGAAAATAGATTTATGGGACAAAAGGTTAATCCTATAGGACTTCGTTTATTTGTTCGTCGAAACTGGAGCTCGCGTTGGTATGCGACGAAGAAGAATTACGCCTTGTTTTTGAAGGAAGATTATGATATTCGCACTTTTTTGCGAAAAAAATTATCATTTGCTTCGTTTTCGGAAGTTTTCATAGAACGGGCAGGAGATAAGATTCGCATCAAAATCTTTACACCGAGACCGGGAACGATTATCGGGCGTAAGGGTCAAGACTTAGATATTTTAAGTTCGGAATTAAAGAATTTGGTTGGCCGCGAAATTTTGATCGACATTCAGGAAATTCGTAAACCAGATTTAGTGGCACAACTCGTTGCGGAGAATATCGCTTTGCAATTAGAGCGGCGCATTTCTTTCCGCCGGGCTATGAAAAAGGCCATTCAATCGGCGATGACTCTAGGAGCTGACGGAATTAAAATTCGCTGCGCAGGACGTCTAGGGGGAGCAGAAATTGCCCGTGCGGAATCGCTACGTGAAGGTCGTGTCCCGCTACACACTTTGAAGGAAAATATTGATTATGGGTTTTCAGAAGCTAATACAGTGTATGGGAAAATTGGCATTAAATGTTGGATTTGTCGCAGCGACAGTATAAAGATTTAATAGATCAAGGAATTAGGTTATGAGTAAGTTATCTCCAGCGCGAACGAAATATAGAAAATCGCAAAAGGGACGTAATCGCGGCAATGCTAAGGGTGGTGATTTTTTAGCGTTCGGCGATTGTGGTATCCAATCTTTGGATCGAGGAAGTATGTCTGCGTCGCAGATTGAAGCTGCTCGTGTGGCGATTTCGCGTCATCTCAAGCGAAAAGGAAAATTGTGGGTCCGCGTTTTTCCGCATATTCCTGTCACTAAAAAACCCGCAGAAACGCGTATGGGTAAAGGTAAAGGTGCTGTCGAATACTGGGCAGCGGCAGTAAAACCCGGATTAATTTTGTTTGAATTGGCAGGCATTCCTTTGAGTTTGGCTCGCGAAGCTTTTCGCTTGGCAGATTTCAAGTTGCCTTTTCGCTGCCGTTTTATAAGCCGCGAAGAACTGGAGAATTATTAATATGGAAAATTTTCGTGAAAAGTCGGAAAGAGAATTAGGGCAAAGTTTGAAAGATGCGGAGAAATCCTTGTTTGATTTGCGCATGAAAAAATGTTCTTCTTTGTTGGATAAACCGCATACCATGGTTTTTATGCAGCGACAAATTGCACGAATTAAGACTTTTTTGAAACAAAAGGCTTGCAAAGATTGTAATAAGTAAAAGGTATAGGGCTATGGAGCAACGGAAGCGTAGGAAAAATTTACAAGGTATTGTGACAGGGCGTTCTGGAAATAAGAGCATTAAGGTGGTCTATTTTTACAAAATCCCTCACATGCTTTATCGTAAAGAAGTACGCCATAGGACTGTCCTACACGTACACGATGAAAAAAATGAGTGCTGTGTTGGAGATAAGGTTGAGATTATGGAAACCCGTGCTATAAGTAAAATGAAACGGTGGCGTGTCGTTAATATCGTGGAACATACGCCTATTGCGAAGTGAGGGGATGATGTTACAACAACAAAGTATATTGGATGTTGCCGATAATACAGGGGCAAAAAAAGCGATGATGATTCGTCGATTGGGGCAAAATACGCGTATTGCAGGTATCGGCGATGTGATCGTCGTTTCGATTAAGCAGAGCATTCCAGAAGCTATGGTCAAGAAAGGAAGTGTCGCTCGGGCAGTCATTGTCAGGACAGCGGCTCCGATTTCTCGGGAAGATGGCAGTTATTTACGTTTCGATCGCAATGCCTGCGTGATTATCGATGAGAAAGGAAATCCAAAAGGAACGCGTATCTTTGGCCCTATTGCTCGAGAATTACGCCAGAAAAATTTTATGAAAATTGTTTCCTTAGCTTCGGAGGTTATATAATGAAGTACAAGATTAAGAAAAATGATGAAGTCGTCGTTATTTCTGGAGCCAATAAAGGAAGTCGCGGAAAAGTATTGGAAGTTTTGCGCGATTCCTGTCGCATCGTCATCGAAGGGGTGGGTCTACATAAAAAGTATATAAAAAAAGATCGCAATCATCCGGAAGGTGGTATTGTAGAACGTGAACGCAGCATTCACTATTCCAATGTAATGAATGCGGCTGTTTTTGATAAAAAGAGGAATTAAAGACGTTTGTTGGAGATGAGATTTTAAATAAATGCTTTTGGGAGTCGCAGTAGCTTCGATCTCAGAGGAGAGAAAAATGAGAAAATCTGTTTTAAAAGAATATTATATGAACGTGGTTGTACCGGAATTAACGCAGTTGTATAACTATAAAAATAGGCATCTAGTGCCTTATTTGGAAAAAGTCGTCGTTAATTCTGCCATTGGTTCGGATTGGGAGAAAAATTTTATCGCGGAAATTGAACGCAACATCGGCACAATTTGTTGTCAAAAGCCCATTATCGTCAGGGCTAAAAAAAGTATTTCTAATTTTAAACTCCGAAAAGGGATGCCTAACGGACTGAAAGTGACTTTGCGGGGACAAGGGATGTATGATTTTTTTTATAAATTAGTATCCATTGCTTTGCCAGCCGTGCGTGACTTCCGAGGCGTTTCCAATAAATTGGATGGACAAGGTAATTATACTTTAGGTATTGTGGATTATACTATTTTTCCTGAAATTTCTGTGGATAAAGAACGAAAGGTTATTGGCATGGATGTGACTTTTGTGACATCGGCCAAAACGGATCATGAAGGTCGCGATTTATTGCGATTGTTAGGGGTCCCTTTTAGAAAGAAAAATGCTTAACAGAATATATTATGGCAAAAACTTCTATCATTGAACGTAATAAAAAGAGAAAGGCTCTCGTTGAAAAATTTGCAGCACAGCGTAGCGATTTAAAGAAAATTTTAAAAAATCCTAAAACAACAGATGAAGATTTTTTTGCTGCAAGTCGAAAATTGGCAGAATTACCTCGAAATTCTTCGCCGACGCGGTTGCGTAATCGCTGCTCAATTACAGGGCGCGGTCGTGCCTATTATAGGAAATTCGGTGTTTCTCGGATTCAATTGCGTGAATTAATTTCTTATGGAAAAATTCCCGGTGTAATAAAGGCTTCTTGGTAAAATGGATACAATTGGAGATTTTTTGACAAAAATTCGAAATGCGAGTAGAGCGAATAAACAAGTCTGCTCCGCAGAGTCCTCTAGTATTAAAATAAATTTGGCGGACATTTTGAAGCGAAATGGCTATATTGCTGATTATGAAGTTAAGAAGTTGCGCCCGGGTATCAGTGAAATTTCTTTATCGCTAAAGTATGTACGGGGTGTGCCAGCGATCACCGGGATTTGTCGCTGTAGTCGTCCGGGATGTCGTTTATATTATACTCATGCTTCGATCCCAAAGGTTTATAATAATTTGGGTATATGTATTTTGACGACATCGAAAGGAGTTTTATCCGGTAAAGAAGCGATGCAACAACACGTAGGTGGTGAATTATTGTGTAAGGTTTGGTAAGGAGCAAGTATGAGTAGAATAGGAAAGTTGCCCATAGTTATTCCACAGGAAGTTAAAGTAACCTTGGCTGAGGAATCGGTTTCGGTAAGTGGTGTGAATGGAAGTATTTCTCAATCCTTCGATCGTTCCGTAGAGATCAAGTTCAACGGTCATGTCATCGAAGTTTTCCCAAAAGACGATTCGCGCCATGCTCGTGCGATGCATGGTACAGTGCGCTCGATTATTAACAACATGGTGCAGGGAGTGCAAAAACCTTATGCCAAAGATTTGGAGATTCAAGGTGTGGGGTTTAAAGCGATTTTAAAGGGAAATGTTTTAGATTTGGCATTGGGGCGTTCTCATCCTATACTTTACCCGGTGCCCAGTGAAGTTAAAGTGACAATTAAAGATAATACGGCAATTCACGTCGAAGGGGTTGATAAATTTTTAGTTGGAAAAGTTGCGGCAGATATAAAGCGCTTCTATCCGATGGAACCTTATAAGGGTAAAGGAGTACGCATTGCAGGTGAGTATGTTCGCCGCAAGGAAGGTAAAAAATCAGCGAAATAGCGAGCACAATATATGAATCTTAAGCGCAAAAAAAATTTACAGTGTCGGCGGAGAATGCGAATTCGCAAAGGGGTTTTAGGGACCCTTTCTCGGCCACGTTTATCGCTACATTTTAGTGGTAAGCACATTTACGCTCAATGCATCGATGACGATACAGGACGAACGTTGGTGTATTTGTCGACCGTAGCTAAGAAACCTAATGGAACTTATGGGACGAATATCTCTAAAACAACTTCTTTTGGAGAATTGTTCGGCAAAGCGGCGCTTGATGCAGGAATCGTTGCCGTCGTTTTTGATCGCGATAAGAAGCGTTACCATGGAAAAGTAAAGGCATTTGCAGATTCTGTTCGTAACATGGGGCTAAAGTTCTAATTTTTATGGGTAATACTAATTTAGAGTTTAATCGCCAAAATAGATCAGCGGCTAAAGTGTCGGACCAGGATGAATATGGGCGCTTCATTGATAAAGTTGTTTTTATCAATCGCTGTGCGAAAGTCGTTAAAGGTGGGCGGCGTTTTGGGTTTTCGGCCTTAGTTGTCGTTGGCGATGGCAAAGGACGCGTAGGTATCGGTTTAGGCAAAGCTAAAGAAACTCCAAACGCGGTAAAAAAAGCCGTGGAACAGGCGAAAAAAAATTTGAAGAGCTACCCACTCGCAGGCCATACTGTTCCCCATGATGTCATTGGGGTTTCCGATGGTGGTCGAGTGATGTTGCGGCCGGCGGCTCCGGGAACAGGGGTTGTTGCTGGCGGAGGTGTTCGTTTAATTTTGGAGGCACTGGGCGTTACGGATGTCCTGTCAAAGTCGATGGGATCCAATAATCCCTTTGCAATGGTGCAAGCAACACTTAATGCGTTAGGTAAGTTGCGCTCATATTCTGAGGTCATGGCATTGCGCTTTGGTCAGCCCGATAAAAATTAAAGGACGTTATGATATTGCGCTCGGTCTATTCAGTGAAAATTAAGGAGAAATGAAATATCATAGCGTTGTATTTAAATTAATCAATAATCAAGAGGAATTGGTGTGAAATTATATAATTTAGTTAAGGTTGGGTCCAATCGACAGACCAAGCGTCGGGGTCGAGGTCAGGGAAGTGGTTGTGGAGGAACGGCAGGGCGTGGCCATAAAGGAGGAAATGCACGTTCCGGTTATACTCCGGCGCCTTGTTGCTCCGGCATTCCTTACTATCGTCGCTTACCTAAGCGAGGTTTTGGAAATAGCGTATTTACATTGCGTTTTGTAGGGGTTAACCTCGAAGTTTTAGAAAGACTTGCGACAATGGAAAATTACGCCGAAATTGATCGGAATATTTTGGTGAAACACGATATTGTCAGATCAAGTGAAACTTTTGTTAAAATTTTAGGTCGAGGAACATTGACCAAACCGGTAAAAATTATCGCAGATAAATTTTCTGAAAGTGCTAAGCGAAAAATTGAAGCGTCCGGTGGGGTTGTGGTCGAAGTGGCGAAAAGTTAAGATCCATGTTTGCGGCATTTTTTAATTGTTTAAAAATACAGGAATTACGTAATAAATTGGTTATTACGTTTGCCTTACTATTTATAGCACGTATTGGGGCAAGTATTCCTTTACCGGGATTGGATCCAAAGCCATTGCACGATTTTTTTTCAATGCAACGCGGCTCGGGCAATAATTTAGTTGGGATGTATAACATGTTTACGGGAGGCGCTTTTTTAAAGGGAGCTATTTTTGGCTTAGGCGTTATGCCCTACATCAGTGCCTCGATTATTTTACAGTTGCTGGCAGCCGTCGCCCCTAGTGTCGCGCGGATTCAGCGCGAACAGGATGGACGACAGAGAATTGCGCAATATACACGCTATTTGACATTACTGATCTGTTTAATTCAGGGAATATTATTAGTTTTGGCGCTTTCGAATTATCCGGAGAAAATTTTTCCAGGGTTTGATCGATCTGTTTATGGCGATATTGTGATCATGAATCGAGGATGGTTCTTATTCAATTCGACCGTTATTCTAACGGCAGGGACGATGATCCTCACTTGGATTGGCGATCGCATCACTCAATTGGGCATTGGCAATGGAGTTTCATTGCTCATTACGGTGGGTATTTTATCTTCGTTACCTGGCGCTGTCATTCAATTGATAGAGATGTTTACTAAACCGGTGGGTGTAGATGCTTCTATCGTCGGCACACCGCACTTATTGTTGATGTTGACCCTGTTGATAGTCGTTATTTATAGTATGGTGGCGGTAACGCAAGCCACGCGAAAAATTCCAGTACAATATGCGCGTCGCGTTGTAGGTCGGAAGATGATAGGGGGACAGAGTTCTTTTCTTCCTTTGAAGGTCAATTACGCAGGGGTAATGCCCGTGATTTTTGCAAGTACGCTCATTATGTTTCCGCAGCAAATTTTTACTTACATTGCGGGGGCGTGGAATGTGCCCTTTTGCATAAAAATTGCAAATGCTCTGATGCATGGATCGACGGTGTTTTACATAATTTACGGAACGCTGATCCTATGTTTCAGTTATTTTTGGGTTTCAATTATGTTTAAGCCTATGCAAATTGCGGAAGATTTAAAGAAGAGCGGTGGTTATGTTCCCGGGGTACGTCCTGGAAGCGATACGGCCAATTTTCTTGATTTCTCAATGACACGTCTGACCCTTGCAGGAGCGATTTTTCTGACTATTGTTGCCCTGCTACCGGATTTGATTTCGATTTCCTTTGGAATTCCTTATACTATTTCGATGTTTTTCGGTGGTACAGGAACGCTTATTACGGTAGGGGTCATTTTAGATACGATGCGTCAGATGGAAGTACAGTTATTGGAACGCAATTATGACGGATTTTTGCAGAAAGGGAAAATGCGTTCGCGGGGATTTAAAGAAACGCTGAGTTTTTCAGAAGCTGTAGACTCCTTAAAGAAAATCAAAATTGTATTTTTAATTTTAGCGGGATTGGGAATGATAGGAATCGTCGCTTGGTTGTTGAAATAAATTCATATGATTCCTATCAAAAATTCAGTAGAAATTGAAAAAATGCGCCGCGTAGGTGCTGTTGCCGCATTAGTACTGGATGAAGTTTGTTCGCAGATTGCCGTTGGGGTTTCGACAGCGGATTTAGATGATTTGACCAAGGAAGCGATGAAACGCCATGGAGCGGAAAGTACTACCTTGGGATTTCGTTCGGGGAAAAAAATTTTCCCCGGCTATGGATGTTTCTCTATTAACGACGAAATCGTTCATGGATTACCTTCGGCTAAAAAGAAACTCCGCGAAGGCGATATCATTAGCGTCGATTTGGCAATGCGCGTCGATGGTTTTGTCGGCGATAATACGCGAACTGTAGCCGTAGGAGCGATTAAGCCAGAAATTCAGCATTTAATCGAGGTGACGCAGCAGGCATTGGCCGCAGGGATTGCGGCTGCGGTTGCTGGTCACCGTGTGGGACATATTTCGGCAGCGATACAGCGTTTGGCCGATGAAAACGGATTTGGCGTCGTTCGCGAATTAATCGGTCACGGTATTGGGCAAGCGATGCATGAGGCTCCTGAGGTTCCGAATTATGGTATCGCAGGAGAGGGTCCGGAGTTAAAAGCGGGGATGACGTTAGCTATCGAGCCGATGTTTACATTGGGCACCCCTAAAATTTCAGTAGATGCCGACGGCTGGACCATACGAACTGCAGATGGCCAATGGGCTTCCCATTGTGAACATACTGTTTTAATTACGGATGGTCTGCCAGAGATCTTGACTTTGTTAAAAAAATGATTTTCAAAAAAGTGAGTAGAACAATTTATAAAAAATAAATAATTATGCCGCGTTTAATTGGAGTAGATATTCCTAATAATAAGAAGTTGCCTTATGCGCTGAGATACGTCTACGGCATCGGACCTTGTCGCGCCGATCTCATTGTAGAACAAACTAGTCTTAATCCAGACATGAGGGCACAGGATTTAACGGAAGAAAATATCAATAAAATTACTGCTGTTATTATCGAAAATGGATGGAAAATCGAAGGAGACTTGCGCCGTGAAATTGCTTCGAATTTGAAGCGCTTACAGGCGATTAAGTGTTATCGAGGGATTCGCCATTCCCGTGGATTGCCCGTTCGTGGTCAAAGGACCTCGACCAATGCACGCACGCGCAAGGGCGCAAGGAAGACAATTGGTGTGATTAAAAAGAAATGATGACTATGGCAGAAGATTCGGTGGAGAAAAATATACCCTCATCTGAAGGAGCGGAGGGTTTGGTCGACAAACCTAAGGAATCAGTCCAAGATATTTTGGGCAATGAAGATGCAGATGTTAAAATTCGCAGGGCTAAAAATAGTAAGAATATTGCTCATGGTATTTGTAGCATCTTAGCAACTTTTAATAATACAAAAGTCTGTTTTACGGATCTACGGGGAAATGTTATTTCTTGGTCCAGTTCTGGGAAATGTAATTTTCGTGGCTCGAGGAAATCAACAGCCTATGCAGCACAAGTCGTAACGCAAGAAGCAGGTCGCGTCGCTATTTCTCATGGCCTCAAAGAACTCGAAGTTCGAGTTAAAGGACCCGGTATGGGACGAGATGCAGCCATTCGCGCACTTCAGTCTCTGGGTTTAACGGTCAATACTATTACGGACACAACCCCAGTACCTCATAATGGTTGTCGCCCCCGTAAACGTAGGAGAATATAATTTTAAATTTCGAAAACTATGTCTCGTTATATAGGTCCTAAAGCTAGAATTAATCGGCGTTTCAATTGTGAGATCTTTCCCCCATGTAAAGCTGTTGAACGCAAACCCTACTTCCCAGGAATCCATGGTCCCCGTTTACGCCGCAAGGTTTCGGAGTACGGAATGGGTCTCAATGAAAAGCAAAAGTTGCGTTTTATGTATGGTTTAACGGAAAAACAGTTTCGATTGACATTCGATATGGCAAAATCGAAACGCGGCGTAACTAGTGAACAGTTTTTGCGCATGCTAGAAATGCGCTTGGATAGCGTCGTCTATTTACTGGGATTCGCAAGGACGCGCCGTGCTGCACGTCAATTGGTTTGCCATGGCCACATTACGGTCAATGGAAGCAAAGTGGATATCCCCAGCTATAGCTGTGCAAGTGGCATCGTGATTGGGACTAATGAACGTGATACTTCGAAGCGCTTAGTGATGCAGAGTATCGATGATTGTCGCTATCGAACGCTCCCCACTTGGATTACACTGGATACCGTCACGTTAAAAGGGAAAATTGAGCGCGCACCGATTGCGGAAGAATTGGAACAAAAAATCAATGGCCAATTAATCGTGGAATTTTATAGTCGTTAAGATTGAGTTGTTATGGTTAGACGTTTAGGAAAATTTGAACTGCCTAAAAAAATGGTTCGCATTGAAGAGACGGCAACGGATACCTATGGAATGTTTGTTGCCGAACCTTTTGAATCTGGCTATGGGCACAGCATCGGTAATTCCCTGCGAAGGGTACTTTTAGGATCGATAGAAGGTGTAGCAATTTCTTCGGTAAAAATTACGGGTGTTGCCCATGAATTTCAATCGATACCCGGGGTGGTCGAAGACGTAGCGAATATCGTACTGAATTTGAAAAAGGTCCTATTAAAATCTAGTTCGCGGGATACGTTAAATTTGACGATTGATGTAGAGCGGGAAGGAAAAGTGATGGCTTCAGATATCGCAAGCCCAGTACCCATCGAAATTGTCAATCCTGATCAGCTCATCTGTACAATTAATGAAAAACGCCGCCTTGTTATTGAAATGAAAGCGGAAATTGGTCGCGGTTATGCTTTAGCCGATGATCGAAAATTTACAACGGATATCGGCATTATTCCCATTGATGCTCTTTACAGTCCTGTAAAATTGGCGCGTTATTCTGTCGAGGATACACGCGTAGGCCAAATGACCGATTTTGATAAGTTGATCTTAGAAATTTGGACCGATGGTCGTGTCTCTCCAGAAAATGCTTTGAAAGATTCTATCGCTATTTTAAAACGCCATTTGGATGTTTTCGATTCGATTAATAATGAGATGGTCGAGTTCGAAGATGGAGTGCGCGAGGCAAGTGATGAACAAAATCGCTTGAGAATGCTTCTGAATATGAGTGTCAACGAAATTGAACTTTCTGTGCGTGCAGCAAACTGTTTGAATAACGCTAATATTGCAACGGTCGGCAAACTGGTCGTGAAAAGTGAAAATGAAATGTTGCGCTATCGCAACTTCGGAAAAAAATCTCTAACGGAAATTAAAAATAAATTGGAAGAGCTCGGTTTATCTTTAGGAATGAAGATCGATGAGCGCATGTTGAATTAAAAGATTAAATTTTAACGAAAGGAATTAAAATGCGGCATGGAAAACATCATCATATTTTAGGTGTAAAAAAGGAGCATCGGCAGATGCTACTTGCGAATTTAGCTTCGGCATTGATCGAACACGGAAAAATTGAAACTACACTTGCGAAAGCGAAAGCATTGAGACCTTTCGTGGAGAAAATGATCACTTTAGCTAAAAAAGCAGCACAAGCGAGTGCGGTAGAACAGAAATTACATTTCCGTCGCTTAGCTTTAGAGCGTCTGCACCGCGTTTCCTCCGTTCATCAATTATTCGATGAGAAGGTATCTGAGTTTTTAAAGCGCAATGGAGGATATGCACGTATCTATAAATTGCTGCCGCGCAAAGGAGATGCCAGTAAAATGGCTATCATTGAATTTGTGGCGGCTAACGATACAGGCTATAGAAAATCGAAAAAAAGAAGAGCGAAAAAAACGCAATCTGTCACCTCTGTGGAACTTGTTGCCCAGGAAGCTTAGTCGCGTTTTTGCACGGTCTTTGAAGACCTTAAAAACAACGCCGAAAGCGTGGTTAAAGAGCTTTTTGCAATGAAAACGCAAACATTGGCGTATCTGCTAGAGCGCATTGATCAACTCGATCATGCGACTTTAGTTTCATTGGTCCGAAAATTTTACAAACAAAAGGAGGTATTTGAGAAGGTCATTAATATCATTAAGGATGGTATCGTGATGATCGGATACGACGGCTACGTCTTACTCATTAACGATAGCGCAGAAAAAATGCTTAACATGGGCAATCTGCGCAATATGATTTTCTGGAAATGCGTTCCCGAGCTTGTTCGTCAGATCAATGTCGGTCAGATGAAGAAAAAAGCCACTACTGCCGAATTACATCTCACTTATCCTACAGAAAAGTTCCTGAAATTTTATTCCGTACCTTTTATTGGAGACGAGGAGGTACAAATTATTTGTGTATTTTCGGATGTTACCCAGGCCTTAGAACAGAAAAAAACCGAAATCGAAGATGAACGGACTAACTCTATTTTACTCCTATCCGCAGGCGTTGCCCATGAAATAGGTAATCCACTCAATTCGATCAATTTACAATTGGAAATATTGCACTCATTTATTGAGGAGCGGAATTTTTCGGGAACCGCAGAAGCTTTAACCGTTTGCAAGCAAGAAGTCGCTCGTCTGCATGGGATTATCAAAAATTTTTTGCAAGCCGTACGTCCTGTAGTGCCCAACTTCACGAATGCAAATCTGTTAGAATTGCTCAATTTCACCATAAAGTTTCTCACTCCAGAATTAAATAACGCCGCTATTAAAGTAAAAATGGCGATCAAAGGGGAAATACCTACCGTATGGGCAGATATAGATCAGATTAAGCAAGTATTTTTCAACATCATCAAAAATGCCATGGAAGCGATGTCTGCGAAAAAACAACTCCTCATCGTCGCTTCAACGGATGATGACCACGTCATTTTGAAATTTATCGATAGCGGAAAGGGAATTCCCGCAGAATATGTGGGAAAAATTTTTGAACCTTTTTGCACTTCTAAGGAAAATGGTACCGGTTTAGGCATGTTCATCGTACAGCGCATTTTAAGAGACCATGGAGCAACAATTGCCATTGCCTCTCAAGAAAATTCGGGGACAACAATTACCCTCAAATTTCCTAAAAAAATTCGCGTGCCAAAAATGCTAAAAATGGGGGAAAAATATATGCATCAATTACTGGGTTAGTCTTTACCTCAGTAGTTTCAGCCCATGGATCTGAAGATCATTGAATAACTGCGTTGAAAATCTTTCCAGGAACGTAAACCTTTTTTATGACTCTTCTCTGGCCGATAAAAGCAATAAAACGCTCTCGCTGCCAAGCGATCTTTTCAATTTCTTCTGGAGTAGCTTGGGCATCGACTAAAATTTCATCGCGGACTTTTCCGTTAACTTGTAATATAATTTTTACGTTATGAGCGGCGAGTTTCGAAGCATCATAGGTTGGCCATTTTGCCTTCGCGATGGGAAAATTTTCACCCAAACGTGCCCAAAGTTCCTCACTGATATGGGGAGCAAAAGGCGCCAATAATTGTAGAAATGCGACCGCCGTTGAACGATGAATGCCGTCCTTCTGTGCGCCATGAACAAAGATCATCATCTGCGCAATTGCCGTATTGAACTGCAGCGCTTCGATATCTTCCGTAACTTTTTTAATCGTCGTATTGAGCAATCGATCGATTGCCGGCGTATTGTTTTCCGAAAATGTTCTCGTCTTTCCAAATTCATCGATATAAAGCGACCAGACTTTTTTCAAGAAGCGGTAAACACCTTCAATTCCTTTGGACTTCCACGGTTTCATCGCTTCGAGTGGGCCTAAAAACATCTCGTATAAGCGCAGCGAATCGGCACCGTATTGGGCGACAATTTCATCGGGATTGATCACATTTCCGCAACTCTTGGACATTTTATGGCCATCATTCCCTAAAATAATACCTTGATGAAACAGTTTACAAAAGGGCTCTTTTTCCGCACTTATGGCTCCGATATCGTAGAGAAACAAATGCCAGAAACGGGCATATAATAGATGTAAAACCGCATGCTCTGCGCCACCAATATAAAAATCAGGACTCTTCCAGTAAGCTTCTGCTCGGGGATCGACGAGGTGCTTGGTCTCATTGGGTGACATGTAACGCAAGTAATACCAACAGGAACCAGCCCATTGAGGCATCGTATTGGTTTCTCGCATCGCGGCAACCCAACCTTCTTGCGCTTCGTTGGAAATCTCGCCCGTTGATAGGTTCACGAAGATATTAAGCCATTGTTTTGCACGAGCTAAAGGACTTTCCCCATCATCGGAAGGCAAATAAGTATTCGTTTCGGGAAGTTTTAACGGCAGTTGCGCTTCATGGAGTGGAATAGCACAGTACTCTGTCCCATTTTTGCTATAGGCTACGGTTTCTTTGGGCATCTTATCAACGAAATAGGCTTTCCTTTCTTTCAACGCTCGATCATAATCCGCGCGTTCGATCCAAAGAATGGGGATGGGCTCGCCCCAATAGCGTTGGCGGGAAAATAGCCAATCGCGTAATTTGTACTTTATGGCACGTCGCCCGAAACTCCTTGTGATTACCTTTTGAATAATTTTTTCTTTAGCCTCTTCCGAGGCCAGACCGTCGAATTCGCCGGAATGGATTAAAATGCCGTCGGCACAAAATGGAAGCGTAGGTCCGGAAAAATTTTCCTGAGTTTGTTCCGCAGTTTGGGGAAGGATGACCTGTTTTATGGGAATGGCAAATTTTTGCGCAAATTCGAAGTCGCGCGCATCATGTGCTGGAACGGCCATAATCGCCCCCGTTCCGTAAGAAACAAGTACGTAATCCCCAATCCAAATGGGAATAGATTCCCCATTGAGCGGATTGATCGCAAAACTACCTGTGAAAATCCCCGATTTATCCTTAGCTAAATCGGTACGTTCTAAATCGCTCTTCCTTTTAGCGTTGCGGATGTATTCCGAAACTTTCGTTTGATTTTCCGGCGTGGTTACTCGTTCAACGCATTCATGTTCTGGGGCCAGGACGAGAAATGTTACCCCATAAAGTGTATCGGGGCGCGTTGTATAAACGCTAATTTTTAAGTCATGGTTCGCTACAGGAAAGTCAATCGTTGCGCCTTCAGAACGGCCAATCCAAGCAATTTGCTGTCGCTTCGTCGAATCAGGCCAATCAATATCTTTCAGGCCCTGCAATAATCGGTCGGCGTAGTATGTAATTTTCAGAACCCATTGGCGCAAATTTTTTCGCTCAACAGGAAAGTTGCCGCGTTCCGAAAGTCCATTAACGACTTCCTCATTGGCAAGCACCGATTTCAATTCCGGACACCACCAAACCGGTTGATCATCGACGTAGGCCAGTCCATGTTTAAATAACTGCAGAAAAATCCACTGCGTCCAATGAAAATATTGAGGTGAAGTAGTGTCAATTTCCCGATCCCAATCGATGGCAAAGCCTAAAGACTGAATCTGTTCGCGGAAGCGGCGGATATTGTTTTGCGTGTTCATCGATGGATGTTGTCCCGTAGCGATGGCGTGCTGCTCCGCAGGCAATCCAAAAGCATCCCAACCCATCGGATGGAGGACGTTGAAACCGTTGGCCCATCTATAACGCGCTAAAATATCTGATGCCGTATAGCCTTCGGGATGACCGATATGTAAACCTGCCCCCGATGGATAGGGAAACATGTCTAAAACGTAGTATTTCTTTTCATGGCTTTCATTTTTCGCGCCGAAGGTTTTCTCTTTCAACCACCGCTCTTGCCAAAATGGTTCTATTTGGTGAAAATCATAATTTTTGCATCCTGACGCCATCATAACTTTAGATTAACGAGTTTTCCGGAAGAACAAGTCAAAAATCATGGACTAAAAATTATAGATAAAAATATCAAAGCATGAAATAAAATGCCTCTTCGCCTTCGACTTTACAGGTCCTTTAGAAAGCGCACGCCTTACACTCTCAGTTCAGTTTGGGAAGACTTCGCCGAACATTTCTCTTGGCCAGCATTAAGATTATTCCGAAAATCAACAGGAATATACTCCAAAACTGCCCCCGCGTCATCCCTAAAATTAATCCTGCATCGGGTTCTCGGAAAAATTCGCAACCTATGCGACCTACCGCATATAAGACAAGAAATAAACTGCTCAAGTACCCGGGAGCGTTATTTTTCCTTCGAATTAAAATCTGCAGCACAATGAACGGTAAGCTTCCTTCGAAAAAAGCCTCATATAACTGAGAAGGATGGCGCACCGCTAGGCCTAAAGTTCCTCCCCTTTCAAACACAACACCCCACGGAACTTCTGTAACGCGACCAACGAGTTCCGCATTGATAAAGTTTCCGCAACGCCCAATCATTAAACATAGAGGAATTATAGAACAAACGATATCGCCTATAATCCATGGATTGCAACGCGACTTTCTGGAAAAATAGAGGATCGCTAAAATTCCTCCTATAAAGCCGCCATGACTCGCCATTCCTCCCCTCCAAATTTGAAAAAAAACGAGCGGGTTCGCAGTAAATTGATCCCAATTGTACAGTAAACAGTAGCCCAAACGCCCTCCTACAAGTATGCCTAATCCAAGATAGAATAAAAGTGCATCGTTTTGGAGGGGCACCAAAGATGAAAGATTCCTTTTAGTGTAGGAGGCTAAAAAAAATTGTACTAAAAAAAAACTTATGACGTAAGCCATACCGTACCAGCGGATGCCTTCTATAGGCCAGGTCGCTGGAAAGCGGATTAGAAAAGGATCTATATCAACGCTAATGTATGCTAATGTGGATAAAAAATCAATGGCATTGAATTAAGCATTCATGAGATGAACTGCAATCTAAAATCAGAAATAATTATATTTTGGAGCATTTTTTGACAAAATCGATAAAAAAACTTGATAAGTTAGTAAAATTTAATACATTACCAATAATGATGAAAAATATAAAACAATACGTCGTTGCTGCAGTTATTGCAGGAAATTTGCTAAATATTTCCTACGGTTCTAATCCATCTTATCCTAATAGTGTTTTACCGCAATCCAGCGTCTTAACTTTAGGAAAAGACATAGATTTAAGGAATACCGCTAACGATAGAGCTAAAACGCTTCTTGCAAAAATCAATACCGTTTGTGCTTTGGATGCGAAATCAGATCTGCGTCTTCTTTTGGATACAGATCAAAATTTATCGAAGCAAGAAATAGTAAAGACAATAAGTAATTGCGTCGATAAAATAAAATTCAACAATCCGCAAAGTGGAAATTTACCTGTTGTTCTTCTCGAAGTTACGGACGGAAAATTTATATGTCCCTATTTTTTCAATGAATTGAGCATTTACGATTCCTGGCTTAACGGTAAGAAAATTACATATAAATCCGGTACTTTTAAAGACGATGAAGTTCAAAAAATCTTACGGCAAGGTAACCTAAATAAAGATGGCGTTTTCATTAGGGATTGGAATGGGTTATGGCAACAAGAGAAATTATTATTTTTTGTCACTCATGATAAAAAAATCTTCATTTTGGCCCCTAAGCAAGAAACAAACGCAGAACTTGGGGCTGTAACATCGGAAGCATGGCATACGTCATCACTGAAAAAGGCAGCGATGTTAACGGGAGGGGCAGCAGCAGCAGCAGCGGCCCTTATCGCAGTTGGTGCTAAAGCTAAACCCCAAAAACCAGACGATATTACTTCCCCTACCAATCCTTCTAGCCCTAACATTGATCAATCGCCATCCGACACTATTACAACAACACCTACAACACCTACACCTACCAATCCTCCTGGTACTAATGGTGGTCAATTGCCATCCGACAATGATCCTACGTTTACTCGTGCAGATGCAATAAATGCTAATTACAACCTTAAGGACATTAAGGACAAACTTATAGACATTAAGGACAAATCTAGGGAAAAATTTAAGGACATTAAGAACAAATCTCAGGAAAAATTTAAGGACATTAAGGACAAATCTAAGAAAAAATTTAGGGACATTAAGAACAAATCTCAGGAAAAATTTCAGGACATTAAGGACAAATTTCAGAACAAACTTAATGGAACTAAGGGCGAACCTAATGCCGATCGTCCTCCATTGATACCTGTTTCAGGCTATCCTGGCATATCGCCTTGTCCTGAGGGACAATGCCTTGACCCCAATGGGGAATGTCGTCCTTGCCCTCAAAATCCGCAAGTTCCGAATCCTCGCCTTAGATGTCCTGAATGCCCTAGATGTCCTAGATGTCCTAGATGTCCTGGATGTCCCTGGTGTCCTGCATGTCCCAAGTGTCATCATAACGAAAATGGCAACGACGATAAAGATGTAGCACCCAAGCCACCTTGTGAGTCATTCATTTTTGAGGCCTCTGATGTAGCACCCAATCCAGTTGATTCTGGTGCGCCATCCATTCTTAATAATGTAACACCCGCTGCAAATGGCAAAAATGGTAATAAACAGAACGATAAAAATGCAGCATCTGATTCTAATGTGCCTAATGTGCCATTCACTTTTGCTAACCCTGATGTAGCTGATGCAACTATTCCTGATGCAGCGAACACTGATGCAACGCCTCTTAAATCAGAAGAAAACGGTCGTGTGCTAAGGGAGTCTCAGGGTGAACCTTTCGATTGCCAAAAATGTGGTTCTAAAGAATGCAGAATTCATCGGGTTTGCCCGAACAAATTATTTATTGATCATGTAGGTAAGATCGAACGTGAGAAAAAATTTATATTCAATACGAATGAGCTCACCGGATCTAATTTTATCGACATATCAGTACCTGGAGAATGTAGCTCTCTGGTTACTGTACGTCGTGCTACACCCCAAGAGATAGAGAAATATGATCTTTCCCCTTATGCTATGGTCCATGAAGCTGTACCGGAACCGGATGAAGGTATTCAGGTGAGCATCAAAACCAAATAATCTATGACTTTCGGCTTTCTTGAATCATTAATCTATGACTTTCGGCTTTCTTGAATCATTGGGCACTAGAGGGTGTCTTTAGGTCCAGGATAGCTCATTCCCCAAACGAACTTCAAATATGCGTTTGGGGAAAGTTTTCATAGATATTTAAAAAATTGATCAATCATTGGGATTTCATATATTGTATACACCTATGGCCAGCATCAAACCGTATATCGTTGCCACAATAATTGCCGGAAATTTTCCAAACGTTTTCCATGCTTCAGAACAACGCCAATCCCAAGAAGATATATCGAAAACTAATACTTCGGCTTTAGGAACAGATGTGAATCTAGGAGACACTGTTCATTCGAAGGCTAAAACCTTTCTTTCCAAAATTAACGCCACTTGCGCGTTAGAAGCAAAATTGGGCTTGCGCCTTCTCTTGAATCGCACAGGCCAAAGTTTATCGGAAATGGAAATATGGACGACTATTGATCACTATAGCACTCAATATAGAAACGAAAAACTACAAACTGACCCTTTACCAGTGGTTCTTTTGGAAATAACCGATGGAAGGTTCATATGCCCTTACTTTTTCAATGAGTTAAGCATTGACGATTCCTGGCCAAATGGCAGAAAAATCATATATAAATCAGGCATTTTTAATGACGACAATATTCAAAATATTTTAAGGCAGAGAAACTTAGGTAAAAATGGCGTTTTAATTAAAAATTGGGTAAACTTATGGAGTCAGGGAAAATTATTATTCTTCATCACCTATAACAAAAAACTTTTCTGTTTAGTCCCTGAGTCAGAAGCAAATAAGCTTATCGACATCAAATTAAAGGCATGGTATACCTCATCGACAAAGAAGGCGGTGTTCGTTTTAGCAGGGACAACGGTGATCGTCGCTGCCGCAAGTGTCGTTAAAACATTGATGGGCCCAAAACTAAATATTTTACCTCAACCGCGTAGTTTACCTATTACTGCTGCGACAGAACCTTCGGTAGCCATGAATGTCGCTTCTTTCCGAGATTATTCCAGCCCTGCTTCCGATGGACATTCGAAATACAACTTCGATTATAGGGTATTTAAAGATCACCGCACTTTTCAAGATGAGCACCGTCAGGTTATTTTTGCTGGTGCAACTCATTTATCTTACCGCTGCTACGACTATGCAAATAGGACGATCAGCCTCAAAAAGTACCAAAAAAACTATTTCAAAGCGATGTTGGATTTAAAATATGATCTCGATGTCGCCGAAAATCAATGCAACTGGGCGGCTAAAGAAATAATCGCTCGAGAACTTTTGGAAATTATCGGAGGAAAATATGGGTCCACGGAAGCTTATGCCCAAGGAAATACGAGCGAAATGCAAGCCATGATTGATTATCAAGATATGGTCACCCTGCATGCGGCCACTGCTGCGCTGGAAATGGCGATACAGCGAAAGTCAATGGAAATTTGTAAATCACATTTAAAATTAACAGACGAGGATCTCTGTAAGGTTTACGCGGATAATTCTCGTTGCTCTATGGCTCTAGATACCCCATTGGAAGAATACCTCAAAAAACTAAATATGGTTTTGCCGGGATCTTTCGAGATCGATGAGCCCCTGTTGCTCGGCACACCTAGAGTAAAAGACATTATCGCGCTCGCAAAGCTATTGTGTAATCCTAAGCTTTTAGAGGTTGCCCTTTCAACCATAGCCTATCCGGATATCATTCACAATCATGCACCGCAAGATCGCAGTTTATATATAAAAGCCATAACACATCTGATCGATACGTACTTCAAAATACCTCCTGGTAAAGAATTTTTAAAAAAAATTGCGACGAATTATTTCATAAAAATTTATGATAGGATAGAGCATTTTTTGGAATTCGCTAAACCGCAGGTAAAACTGAAACTCCGCGATTGTAACGGAAAGGATATTTTCGGCAATAAAAATGTTTGTAGCTATAACGCAACTTTAGAACTCATCCGGCGTGAACCCACTAACAAAAATTTTATTGCCACTGGAGGAATG
>JAITAK010000042.1 GCA_031284165.1 Puniceicoccales bacterium | reverse complement strand
CACTGACCGCTTTCCCACTTCCATGAGGAAGACTGACGACGCCTCGTACCATTTGATCTCCTTGTTTGGGATCGACCCCTAAATGCATAGAAAGCTCAACCGTCTCATCAAAACGGGTTTTAGGCATTCTTTCGAGCAACGCAACCGCATTTTCAATAGAAAAGCGCTGGCTCAAATCGGCAATCTCCTGTCCCTTTACTTGACGCTTGCTTCGTTTTTTCATACCAATTTCATACTAATGTCAATGATGACTAGGGCAAAAAAGTGCCTTGTCAAGCTATTTCATTATTTTTTTTATGTCTTTTATGTCTTTTATAGAGAAGTGTTTCATGTCTAAAACAGACATAACGGACATTATACCGATTAAACGGTTCGCTGATCGATGTTCGTCGATGGAAAACTGACCGTCTCACTCCAAACCCAAAAGTACATTGAGGTTACATTGAGGTTTGGATTCCTTGCTTGCACGCCGCGCGTTCCTATGGGCTTAAACCTTATGACGAGGTCGACGGCTTGAAGTGCAAAGTCCGAAAGCGCTCTTCCAGCGCCTATCCACACCTTATCCAATACCTACAAATAAGTGACGTATCACCTGGCAATACATACCCGAGATCGGGGTTGCTTTTTTAGCAATTTTATTAAATTTTGTCTTGCTCGCCCATCGCTTTGCGTCAGTATAAGGTCGACTGGCTTATGCATCCATTTTCTCAACCGACGCCTAACGATTCCTATGATTCCTCTAAAATTCAAAAACTCGAAGGCCTTGAAGGTGTTCGCAAACGCCCCGATATGTATATCGGCGATACCCTCGAACGAGGATTACATCACTGTGTTTTCGAGATCGTCGACAATTCCATTGACGAGGCCCTTGCGGGCTACTGTAAAAATATTACTGTCTCCCTGCATCTTAATGGTTCTTGTTCCGTCGAAGATGATGGGCGCGGTATTCCCGTCGATATTCATCCTAAATACCAAATCCCTGCGCTTGAACTTGTTATGACCAATTTGCACGCCGGCGGCAAATTCAGCAAAGGCGCTTATCAGGTATCAGGAGGGCTTCACGGCGTTGGAGCTAAGTGTGTCAATGCCGTTTCAGAAGTATTCGAGGTCGAGGTCCGTCGCGATGGCCACATCTATTCTATGGCATTTTCCCGTGGCAAAACGATACAAAAAATGACTGTCGGCGGTCATACTACAAAAACTGGTACTAAAATTACTTTCATCCCCGATCCCGAAATTTTTACCGAAATGCGCGAGTTTCGCTACGACATCCTCGCTAAACGCTTCCGCGAACTCGCCTTTCTCAATCCTGGCGTTACCATTGCAATCAATGATGAACGCAGCGATAAACGAGAGATTTTCAATTTTAAAAACGGCATTGCGGAATATGTCGAGTTTCTCAACCGCGGAAAGACGCCTATCCATAATGATGTGATTGCTTTTTCGGATTTCGTAATCCTCGAAGGCCAAGGTGGTCATGTGACTGCCGACGTCGCCATGCAATACAGCGATTCCTATAACGATCAAATCTACGCCTATGCTAACTCTATCCATAATATCGAAGGCGGTACCCATTTGTCGGGATTTCGTACCGCACTGACGCGCGTCATTAACGCCTTTGCTAAAGCGAATAACCTCCTTAAAGAAAAAGATCCAACCCTTACTGGTGATGATGTCCGTGAAGGACTGACGGCCGTTATCTCCGTTAAAGTGCCAGAACCGCGCTTTGAAGGTCAAACGAAAACGAAACTCTCCAACAGTGAAGTTGATGGCATCGTTCAAAAAATTGTCGGTGACCACTTAAGGTACGCCTTTGAAACGACGATCGGTCTGGGAAAGAAAATTATCGATAAATGCCTTAACGCTGCTCGTGCTCGCGAGGCTGCCCGTAAAGCTCGAGAAACGGTCCGCAAAAGTGCCTTAACCGGTGGAGGCCTTCCAGGGAAATTGGCCGATTGCTCCGAGAAAGACCCCGCCAAATGCGAGCTCTTCATCGTAGAAGGAGATTCCGCAGGGGGTTCCGCAAAGCAGGGCCGCAATCGTTCTAATCAAGCCATTCTTCCTTTATTCGGTAAAATTATCAATGTAGAAAAATCACGCCTAGATAAAGTCCTTAGCAGCGAAGCTATTCGTATGGTCATTACTGCCTGCGGAACAGGGATCGGCAATCGCAACGAAATCGGCGGATTCGATGCGGATAAGTGCCGCTATCACAAAATCATTATCATGACCGATGCCGATGTGGATGGCTCCCATATTCAAACTCTGCTCCTGACATTCTTTTTCCGACAAATGCGCGGGCTTATCGAAAATGGCTATATCTATATCGCGCAACCCCCACTCTATAAAATCAAGCGGCGCAAAAAGGAGCGCTACGTAGATAGCGATAGTGAATTGAATCGGATCCTTCTCGAATTAGGTGCGGAAGAAATCACACTGATGCGGACCAGCGATCACTACCGCTTCGCGCCTCAAACAGTGTCTGAGATTATCCGTATTTTTGCAAAGATCGAAACCTTAGGGGCAAGTATTCTTCGCCATGGTTGCCCTTTACCGCGTTACCTTGACCAACACCTGCAAGATCATAGTTTACCGCGCTTCATTGCTCGCATTCGTTCGGGCAATGAGGAGTCCTTTCAGTTTCTATTTGATGAAGACGAACGGTTAAGTTTTTATACGGAGCATGCCATTGTCGATGATATTTTCGAAGGTTCGACAACCCGAGAAATCGAAATCAATGGCATAAAAATTCGCCAGCGAATTACGGTCCATGAAATCTTTGAATCGACACAACTTAAGGAATTACTCGATCAATTGGTCGAGCTTGGTGTCGATTTGTATCCCTTTGAAGCCACAGGCCATCCCTATTATCATATCATTGAACGCATAGGGACCGGACAAGAAAATACGATTCCTATATGTTCTGGATTGGAAATGGTTTCTAAAATACGAGAGCTGGGACGACGCGGCCTACTGATCCAGCGCTATAAAGGCTTAGGAGAAATGAATCCAAAGCAACTCTTTGAGACGACAATGGATCCTTCAATGCGAAAGCTGCTTAAAATTTCCATCGAAGATGCCGCAGCCGCGGATTCCGTATTTTCTATGCTCATGGGCGAAGACGTGGCCATTCGCCGCGCTTTTATCGAGGACAACGCCCTTAATGTGACCTACATCGATGTGTAATTGGGCAGTAAAATTTATGCTTGCCAAAGTGGTTTTTCATTCATAGACCATTCTGCATCATGGATATAAATCCGTATGTTAATCCCAATGATTACACTCCCACTCAAGCTGCGGTGGTTTTCTCTTATCGGGAATTTCAGAAAGTTTTAAACGTTACATCGTCAGATGATATTGCCAAGGAGTTTGAATCTTTGACAGAAGCTGAACGCAAAGAGTTCGGGGGAGCCGTTATATCCTGTATACATGCAGGTAGGGGCTGCTATACAAGTATCAAGTCAGGGAGACACATATTTGCGTATTTCTATTTCTCTTTCAGCACAGAATTGGTAGATGACTGTCGTATTATTCTGTGTTGCATAACAGAATTAGGAATTGAAGAATCTGCGTCACCATTCGATTGTGCATCACGATGGCGCATATTAGGGCCTAGTTGGAATTATGACTATTTCAGGACTCCCGGCAGAGGAGGAGAAACAGTGGTACTCACTGATTTTCAGATAATACCGACGATACCGACACCCATTGTCGGAGATTAAATGGCTTTTAGAAACAATTTGTAATATAAATCCCTGACATCTTGCAGAAAATATGGCTCAGTTCATCATACAGCTCTATAGCGACTCACAGAATGAAAATATGGATTACGCAACGTTTGCCCCACCCTATACTTTTAGCTTTGACGTACTTTTGACTACTGTCAAGTACTTTTCATAATATTGCCTCAACAAACATGACCGACAATTTACATCATTTACATCGATACTTAATACAAAGCACTAAAGACTCAAATGCGATAAAATGTTCTTTTACGCATGGGTTACGCTAAAAAATAAAAAATTATGGATACGAATAGTTATTATATTGATACTCAAGCTGCAGAAATCTTCTCCAATAAGGTTGTGACCTGCGTTGCGTCGTCAGATGATATTGCCAAACAATTTGAAAATTTGACGAAAGGTGAACGCAATGCCATAATTCGCGCCTTTGAAGAGCATGCTGATTTATTGGAAACCAACGATGGCCATGGACGAATCGACTTCTATATTCCAGAGACACGTAAATCAACAGAAATATCTTACTCATATATATGTACAGAAGAATCTATTCAATATAAAATTTCAGCTCTTAAAATCACAGTCATACCACAATAGACCTTAAACCTCATCATTCATTCTTTATTTATTTTATATAATTTTTATTGTTTTATTAAAATCTGTAGCTATAATGTCTAAAAGTCTTAAAGGCTAAAATGAAGATCATTATATCTACAAATTTATTAGCAATTGTTGCGGTATTTCCCATTTTAGTGGCCTTGATTTCAATGGTTGGATTACGTTGGGGAGCCGCCAAAGCTATGACACTGGCTTGGTTGACCTGCGCACTCGCTGCGATATTTGTCTGGCATCTCCCCGCACTTTACGTTTCCGCGCTCAGTTTACAAGGAATCATTAGTGCGATGAGTGTCCTAATCATCGTTTTTGGTGCCCTGTTGATCCTCCATACACTCCAATATTCCGGTGCCATGGAAACCATCCAATATGGCATGCAGAGTATCAGTAAGGATATGCGTATCCAGGCGATTATTATTGGCTACATGTTTAGCGCTTTTATCGAGGGTGCCGCTGGTTTTGGAACCCCAGCAGCTTTGACAGCCCCACTTATTCTCGCCCTTGGGTTTCCACCTTTAGCGGCGGCCATTCTCTGTCTAACGCTCAATTCCTTTCCCGTCACTTTTGGTGCTGTAGGAACGCCTATGATCACGGGATTTGGTGCTTCTCTACAATCTTTAATCGAACAAGCCGTTGCTCATGGAACATTTTCATCTTCTGCCCATTGCTTAGAGGTCATTGGACGAGCAGTGGCGCTCATGCATATCCCGATGATCTTTTTTCTGCCGATCTTTACGTTGGGATTAATCACCCGATATTTCGGCCCCAATCGTTCTTGGAAGGAGGGTTTTGCGGCTTGGAAATTTTGTATTTTCTCCGCCGTAGCTTTTACCGTTCCATTCTTACTGATTGCGTGGTTTATGGGTCCTGAAATGCCTTCAATGATCGGAGGGCTCATCGGGTTATCCATCATCGTCTTTGGCGCCAAACATGGGTTTTGTGTGCCCAAAACCGTATGGACTTTTGGGGAAGTTTTTAAATGGGAAAAGGACTGGTCCGGAGAGGTCGTATTCGACGACAATAGCGAACTTAAACCGCAAATGAGTCAATTCATGGCCTGGATGCCCTACATTCTTATTGGTATCATTCTTGTACTGACGCGTATCGATGCTTTGCCTCTGAAAGAAATATTTAATCGATATGGCGTCATTGCCTTTAGTGATATTTTGGGTTACAAAGGTGTGAATGAAAGTAGCCTTAAATTACTTTACTTGCCGGGGATCATTCCCTTCACGCTTATCGCCGTTTTGACGATCTTTATGCACAGCATACCTATGCGGAAAGTCGTAAAAGCATGGATGGAAACCTTGAGTAAGATGAAGACGGCAGCGATCTCTCTTTGCGCTTCCGTAGCTTTAGTCAAAATATTTCAAGGTTCTGGAAATTTCACCCATCCGGATTTGATAGCCCAATTAGCTGCGGAAGGCGTAGACACCAACATTCTCTCTATGCCGCGCGCTATGGCCGAAGCCATAGGGGGCGTAGTTGGTCCGCTTTGGCCTATGGTTGCATCCTATGTGGGAGGGCTAGGTTCTTTAATCACTGGCTCCAATACGGTCTCAAACATACTTTTTGGGCAGTTTCAATGGGATATGGCCGAATTACAAAATATTTCACGCATCGTTATTCTGGCGGCTCAAGGTACCGGTGGAGCTATGGGGAACATGGTCTGTATCCATAATATCGTCGCCGTATGCGCTGTACTTGGCCTATCGAATCGGGAAGGAGATATCTTGAAAAAGACTTTTTGGCCATTCCTGCTTTATGGTATCTCCACCGGCCTCATGGCCTATATTTTCATCGCCATGGGCTACGCTGTGTTTTGAGCGACTTGTAGCCGTTTTCTGCAAGTGGCGATGGGCCCAGGGATGCGCCCATCGATATCTTTTCGAGAAGTTGAGCAATCACTCCCAAAGTGACGAGTAAAACGAAAGAACTAGCATTCAATTTTAATATGGATGACTCTAAGCGAGGTCTAATTGTCTCAGAGATAGATTCTTAAAGACCCATTTCGGTGTTGACGTCGTGAGGGATAAGGAAATGATTTTAATCCGGATCACTCCATGCAAAGTACCCAAGAAAAAATTGTCGCGGCCAATATTACCGACGTGATGCAGCGTTCCTACATTGACTATTCGATGTCGGTGATTATCAGCCGGGCGCTTCCGGATGTGCGTGATGGCCTGAAGCCCGTCCAACGGCGCATTCTTTACGCCATGTTGCGGGAAGGGCTCATCAGTTCTCGTCCTTTCGATAAATGTGCGGGCGTTGTCGGTGAAGTTTTAAAGAATTACCATCCTCATGGTGATGCTTCGGTTTATGAGACGCTTGTGCGCCTTGGACAGCATTGGGTCATGCGCTATCCTCTTATCACTCCTCAAGGTAATTTTGGTTCTATCGATGGCGACCCTCCTGCAGCCTACCGTTATACGGAATGTAGATTGGAGAAAATTTCCGAAGAGATGCTTCGCGACATCGATGAAGCAACGGTTGATTTTCAGCCTAATTATAAGGAAAGTACAGTCGAACCGACAGTGCTTCCTTCCGCCCTTCCCAATCTGTTGATGAATGGTTCCACGGGAATCGCCGTAGGAATGACGACGAACGTCCCGCCTCACAACCTCGGCGAACTCATCGATGCCCTCTGTCGAATTATTGACGATCCCTGCACAACGGTTGATGACCTATGTGAAATCATTAAGGGACCGGATTTTCCAACGGGAGGAGCCATTATCGGTATTGAAAATATACAGAAATACCTTCATACAGGACGCGGGATTATTCGCAACCGCGGGGTTATTGAGATTGAAACCCTTGAAAATGGTCGCGAACAGCTGGTGATCACAGCGATTCCTTATAATACTAACCGATCGAGCATTGTGACCAAAATTGCAGCGCTGATCAACGAAAAGATCATCGATGAGGCCAGCGATTTGCGCGATGAATCTGCTGAAAATACGCGCATCATTATCGAACTTAAGCGCAATGAATCTCCGCGTGTTGTCATCAACAAGCTCTATAAATTGACCCCTATGGAATCCTCTTTTGGGGTAATTTTATTGGCATTAGATAGGCGTCGGCCGAAGCAAATGAACATTAAGGAGATGCTCGATTGCTATTTGGACCACCGCCGGGAAGTTGTTTTTCGCCGCACAAAATTTCGCTTACAGAAAGCCGAGGCCCGCGCCCACATTTTAGAAGGCTATAAAATTGCTTTGGCCAATCTAGATGCCTTTATGAAGATCATTCGTCAATCCCCCAACCGCGATGCCGCTAAAGGGGGATTAATGGCCAATCCTCCACTTTCCGAGCAACAAGTAGACGCGATTTTAGAGTTACATCTCTACCAAGTGACGGGGTTAGAGCAAGATCGCATCGATGTGGAGCACGCAGAACTCCTTAAAATTATCGAGGAATATCGCCGAATCTTAAATGACGAACAGCTTCTTTTGGATGTTGTTCGCCAGGAACTCCTGACCATTAAGGACCTTTATACCACGACGCGAGTGACTAAAATTCTACCTACCGAGGATGAATTTCGCATCGAGGATGTCGTTGCCAATGAGGGCTGTATCATCACAACGACCGCCAATGGATTTATTAAGCGTACCGACAACACCGCCTATCGTTCTCAGAAGCGCGGAGGGAAAGGCGTTATTGGTACAGGGCAGCACGATGACGATACGGTCACCCATCTTTTATCCGCGAGCACCCACGATTACATCATGTTTGCGATGACCAATGGGCGCATTTACATGGAAAAAGTTTATGAAATCCCCGAAGGATCGCGTGTATCCAAAGGGCGTTCTTTGATCAACGTCATCGAGATGCAAGCCGATGAAAGCATTGCAGCCATGGTTTGTTTCCCTGAATTTACGGCGGAGCGCTATCTCATTTTGTGCACGAAGAACGGCATTACGAAGAAAACGAATCTCAATTGTTACGCCAATTACCGTCGTGGTGGCATTATTGGCATTGAAGTTGATGAAGGCGATAGAGTCATTGAAGCGCGTCTTTCCAATGGTTGTGACGAGCTTGTACTCATCACACACGATGGGATGTCAATCCGCTTTAGTGAGCAGGAGTTACGCGATCAAGGTCGTGCTACTCGTGGTGTACGTGGTATTGCTTTACGCGAAGGGGATTACGTTGTAGCGATGACCATTATCGACAATAATGCGACATTTCTTGTAGCTGCCGAGAATGGTCAAGGGAAACGTTCTTCTTTTGACAGTTATCGTCTTCAGAAGCGTGCTGGGCTTGGAGTCATTGCCATCAAGATGGCGAAAAACGTCGGTGTTGCGGCTGCATTAACGGTCAATGACAATGATGAAATCATGATGGTTACGGAACGAGGCCAAGCGATTCGCTCGCCGGTCAAGGATATTCGTGTGATTGGACGGACCACGCAAGGTGTTCGGCTCATTCATTTAGAAAAAGACGATCGTTTAATGGGTGTTAGTCGCATGATTGAAGTTGAGGATTCGCCTAAGAATACGTAGTGTATCCGTTAACGCACCAAGGCCAGGGCAATAAAGACTGCATTGTTAAATGTAACTAAAACCATATATTTTTTCTTCATTACATCTTCGATTTTCTTCATTGCCCTTCCGTTTTTAGGTATGCGTAATTTCTTTGTAGCCGTCTAAATATAAGAATATTGACGTTTATCTCTGGTTACGACGACCTCCTAAACTCCGGATGATTTGCCAGTTCGAGTATACACTTTCTGCAGCCTGAAGTGGTGTATTGCCATTTCCGTTTACGACCTTGACGTCTATCCCTTGCGCTTCTTGAAGTAAACATTGGACGATTTTCAGGTTCTTATTATTTTTCACAGCCAGATGTAATGGTGTATCGCCATTTCTGTTCATGGCATTGACATTTGTCCGTGTGTCTCGAAGTAAATATCGGATAATTGGCAGGTTCTTTTCCTTTTCCACAGCCAGATGTAATGGTGTATCGCCATTTCCGTTCATGGCATTGACATTTATCCATGGGTCTTGAAGTAAATATTGGACGATTGAACATTGGACGATTTGCAGGTTCTTTTCTTTCTCTTTCATAGCCAAATGTAATGGTGTATTGCCCTCTCCATTTGTAGCATTGACGTTTATCCCTGGTTGTTGAAGTAAACATCGAATGATTTGCGGGCTCTGCAGGTCCTTTTCTCTCTTTTTCACAGCCAAATGTAATGGTGTATTGCCCTCTCCATTTGTAGCATTGACGTCTATCCATGGCTGTTGAAGTAAACGTTGAATGATTTGCTGCAGGCTCTGCAGGTCCTTTTTTCTCTCTTTCTCTTTCACAGCCAAATGTAATGGTGTATCGCCCTCTCCAGTTGTAGCATTAACGTTTATCTCCGGCTGTTGAAGTAAACATTCGACGATTTGCAAATTTTGCGTCTGTACAGCCGAATGTAATGGTGTATCGCCTTCTCCATTTGTAGCATTAACGTTTATCTCTGGCTGTTGAAGTAAACATTGAATGATTCGCAGGCTCTGCAGGTCCTTTTTTCTCTCTTTCACAGCCAAGTGTAATAGTGTATTGCCTTGACCATTTTGGGCATTGACATTTATCCCTGACTCTTGAAGTAAATATTGGAAGATTTCATAATTTTTACCTTCTATGGCCGCATATAATAGCGTGAGCGTGAGCGTGTAACTATGATCATTTTTGATGATAGTAGCTATGTTTGTATGTTGCGAAAAAAGCTCAATGATTTCCGGCTTATTATTCCTTATGGCCACATGTAATGGCGTATCGCCATCTTTGTTTAAGATATTAACGTTTATCCCTGGGCGTTGAAGTAAAAGCTCGACGATTTGCGAAATACTATTCCTCATAGCCAAATGTAATGGTGTATCGCCATCTTTGTTTTGGACATTAATTTCTATCCCTGAGTATTGAAGTAAAAGATCGACGATGTCCGCACAGCCATTAGACACGGCTTTTAATAATAGTGTGTTATTCTTATTATTCTTATCACGGGCATTGATATTTACGCCATTTGCGATTAATTTCTCACACTTCTCAAACTTATCGTTGTCTAATTCCTTATATTTTTGAAACTTACCGTTGTGAAACTCACCGTTGTCTATCAAATTGAACAGTTTCTGTGTCCGTTGTTGCCTTTTAATTTGAGTGTTCACTAATGCCGTGATTTCCGACTTTGTATTAGTATTATTAGCTAGATCGGATGCTGTCTGGTTCTCCAAGTTTCGAATATCAATCCTTGCACCGCTTGCAAGTAAAATTTCGACAATGTTCAGATTATTAGATTTTATAGCCGAATGTAATGGTGTGTCGCCATTATTATTTTGGATGTCAATTTTCATCATCGGGTGTTGAAGTAAAAGCTCGACGTTTTCCGGATTATTACTAAATTCAAGTTCTGTAGCCCAATGTAATGGTGTATTACCATTGCAATCTTGGATGTTAATGTCTATCGGCATCGGCCGTGAGAGTCGCTTAAAGTGTCCTTCAAGTAAACGCCGAATGACGGTCGACTGATTATGAAACACGGCCCAATGTAATGGTGTGCAGCCATCTTTATCTGGGATATTAATGTACCTCTTTGACTGTTCATTCGAAAGTAAAAGCTCAACGATTGGCAGATTGTTTTGAGCCATAGCCCAACACAATGGCGTTTCGCCATTGTCATTTTGGGTGTTAATGTCTATCAGCGGCTGTTTAAGTAGAAGCGGGATGATGTCCAAACAATTATTACATACGGCTTCTGCTAATAATGTGTTATTCTTATTATCCTTATTTCTGGCATTAATATTTACGCCTTCTTGGATTAATTTCTCACAATCTTGAATAGTCCCATTGTTTTTTATCAAATCGAACAGCTTCTGTGTCCGTTGTTGCCTATTCGATTGACTTTCTACTAATTGCTTAATTTCCGATAATATGCCTTCACTGTCTTCAAAACTAACTAGTTTTTTTACTCGATCTAATACTGTTTCTGGTATTTCTTCTATTTTCAAGCTGGAGATATTGAGGATATCGACCCTTGCACCACTTGCTAATAAACGCTTAATGATTTCCACGTTCTGATGATGATAAATATCACGCTTCCCGGAAGACGCATTCCCTATACACTTTGCAACAGCCCAATGTAATGGCGTGGAGCCACATTTACTTGGGATGTCAATTCCCACTTGCGGGTGTTCAAGTAAACGCTTGACAATCTCCGGCTCAACCCTAATCACAGCACAAAGTAATGGTGTCCCACCAAAGTCATAAACATCAAATTTATCGTCATTAACGTTTATCTTTGAGTTTTGAAGTAATAGCTGGATGGCTTCTACTGAGCCCTGCATTATACCATTATGTAATGGCGTACCGCCACCTGCACCGTAGCTGTTGATGTCTATGTTTGGATGTTGAAGTAATCGCTTAATCATGTGTAGTTTGTTACATCTCACAGCTTTATGTAACGGCCTCCCCATATTGACATCTATATTTTCCTGCTTTAGTAAAAGTTCGAAGATTTCTCGACGACTATGTACAGCCTCTGATAATGGTGTCCCGTAAAACTTATCTTGGATATTGACGTTTATTTTTGGCTGTTGAAGTAAAAACTGGACGATTTCCACATTGTCAAGCTGCACAGCCTTATGTAATACTGTATTACCATTGAATGATCTGCTGTTATATGTATCAATGGCACTGATGTCTGCGCCTTCGTTAATCAGCGCTTTTACTTCTTGTTCATCTTCTTTCCTAAGTTTATTTTCTTTAAACAACTCAAACAATCTTATTGTCAGTTGTTTGGGTGTCATTTTTTGATAGTCCACTTGACAGTTCGGATAATCTTCCGAGGCTTGGAGAGGAGTCATAGTCCCCATGATACCTGTGAAGAGAAAACTCCCTACAAAAAATTTGTCGATGATACTCTTATTCTTATTATTTTCCATTTTATTATTCTTTCTATTATTAATTAATTTCTGGAGATCATTTTATGAATCTCACCATGAGATTGCTTCAGTTTTAAAATGACCGCCGTTGGAAAGTAATCATGAAACAGATAAAATAGAACCATTGCAAGTGTCTTTTCATTAATGAATTAAGTTTTAATCATTATTTAAAATTGAATGCATCGATAACGCACTAAAATCCCCGATTTTTCGGGGAAAATGAAAGAAATGAAAGAAAAAAATAAAAAAAATCCCCAAAAATTTCGGATTTCCTCCGAACATTTTTGGGATTCAATTTATTATAACACTTCTCGTATGATTCCGTATGATTTGTCCATTAAACAAATCATCTCGGAACAATTTCATGTCATGTTAATCGTCTATATATATTGCGTTTTGGCGCATAATTAAATCCAAACACCAATTCATTGCCCACTGTTGGTCTGGAGATAAGCTTATGAACCATAACGTTTCCGGATTGCAAAAGCGGTTGTAAAAACTCTTACTGATACAAGCACCTACCTCGATTAAATATTCTATTTTTACGAGTACATTCTTTAATGGCTCTTGACTGAATGCTCTATTCCAAATAGCCATGAAAGCAGCCTCTAAAGGCATAAATCCGCTATAGATAGGTTCATTCAACGCTGCTCCATTCTTTATTAATGCTTTTATAATAGCGAAGTTATAATGTTCAGTATCACAACTCCACTTGAAAATAGCCCAATATAATGACGTACCGTCTACTTGACCCATGGCATCGATATCTATACCTTCTTGATGTAATAAAAGCTTGATGATTTCCGGATCGCCCATAGATGCGGTCTTTAATAATAGTGTCTCGGAAAACTCCATTCTGGTATTGATATTTATGCCTTTTTTGATTAATTCTTCACAAGCTGAGAGAGATCCATTGTTAGCTATCAAAGTGAACAGCTTCTGTGTCCGTTGTTGCCTTTTAATTTGAGTGTTCACTAGCATTATGATTGTCGGCAATATGACTGCAGTGTCAGGCTTAACTAGATCTAATACTGTTATATTAAGCGTATTTAGGATATTGACGTCTGCACCACTCATAAGTAAGAGCTTGACGATTAGCAGATTATTACTCGCCACAGCCAAATGTAATGGTGTATCGCCATTTTTATCTTGGACATTGATGTCTGTCTTTGAATTTTTAAGTAGAGCCCTGACGAAATCCGGCCTGTCATGAATCACAGCCCAGTGCAATGCTGTCTTGCCATTAATTGGGGTATTGACCTGTGTATACTGCCTCTGTAGTAAATACGGAAACAATGATGAAGGAATGTTCTGTAGAGTAAAAGGCGAAAGAGATGGCGGCGTATTGCCAACTGGATCTCCAAAGATATTCGCACCCTCCTCGATTAGCTTTTTTGCTTTTTGTAGACTTTGTAGAGTATTAATTAGGCCATTATTAATTAAAGAGGTCAACTCCTCCGACTTCTCTGCCACTTCTGACCATACTTGAATTTTCGTTTCTTGAGGGTCCGGACACTCTTCCGAAGCTTGGAGAGGAGTCATGGTCCCCATGACACCGGTGAATAAAAAACTTCTGATAAGAAGTTTTTTAATTATATTTTTAGTGAGTTTCATTTATTACCTTTCTTTTTAATTAATTTCTGGAAATCATTTTAACATCCCACCGTAAGATCGCTTTAAATATGACTACCATTGAAATGTAATAATAAGTAAAATAAAAATTTTCAAGTACTTTTTTATTAAAAATTAAAAATTCAGTCGTTATTTTAAATCGCATACATCGACGATGCATGAAAAACCCCGATTTTTCGGGGAAAATGAAATGAAAAAACAAAAAAGAATCCCCAAAAACTTCAGATTTCCTCCGAACATTTTTGGGATTCAATTTATAACTTTATAATTCTAAGTACAATTTTCTCAGTATTATTTTCAGCGCCCTGTATATCAACGAACAAAAATCCAGATCAGCGAAAAAAAATATGATGAATGCAAAACACTTCTCGTATGATTCCATATGATCTGTCAACCAGACCAATCATACGGAACAACTTCATGTTAATCGTCTAGTACTGCACTTTTGCTTTCAAGTAACTCCAAAAACTTCTGTACCGCTTCGTCCCTTTCAGATGTTTGTGGATAAGGAAATAGCGCATTGCCCCTCAAACCACAAATAATATACCCGGGACGCCCGCCTGAACAGACTTTAGGATAGACTTTAGTCCAGTTGCGTATATTCCTACTGCAACGAGCGCCTGCTTCGATTAAATATTTTATATTTCCGAACACATCATTTAATAGCTCTTGATCTGACACTGTATCCAAAACAGCATTGTAAGCAAAATTTAAAGGCGTGAATCCTGAACAATTGACTTCGTTTAACGCTGCTCCTTTATTAATTAATGCTTTTATAATGTTGAAGTCATAAATTTTGGAATTGCGACTCCAACTATACATAGCTAGATGTAATAACGTAGACGTATCGTCATTTTTATCTCTGGCATGGATATTCACGCCTGTATCAACTAGCGTTTTTATTTCGTTTATGTCTGCTATGAACAACGTGGGGCTTCGGAAAAAATCGAACAACTTCTCTGTCTCTGTCCGTTCTTCATCCGACATTTTTGGGCATTCCGGATACTCCTCCGAAGCTTGGAGAGGAGTCATGGTTCCCATGACATCAGTGAATAAAAAACTTCCGATAAGAAGCTTATCGATGATACTTTTGTTAGCTTTCGTTTTATTTTCTTTCTAATAATTTTCTAGAGATCATTTCAGCATCCCATCGCAGCATCGCTTTAAATGATGACCACTGAAATACAATAATAAGTAAAATAAAACTTTTCAAGTATTTTTTAATTTAGTGATTTAAAATTTAATCATCATTTTAAATCGAATGCGTTGACAATACACTAAACAATCTCCAATTTTTTCGGAGAAAGTTTTCCGTATAATTTATCTAATTAACAAATCATTGCGGAATCATTTCATTGTTAATTGCAATCGTCATTATTAACTTAATTGCCAACTCCATCGTCCAGTATTGCATTATGTTCAACAATTAAATTCCAAAATTTCTCTATTGCTTCTTCGGTTTCTTCTGCCTTTTTTATCGTCCTATAGAGGCTGCGCTGCTCACGCTTATGAGCACAAGCACCTTTGCCGATTAAATATTTTATCATTTGGTATACCTCCCCTAATTGCTCTTGATTTAATACTGTGTTCCAGTTCAAAGCCTGGTAAACGCTATCCAAAGGCGTGTCTCCGACATTGTTAGGCTCATTCAACATTGCACCTTGATCAACTTCAACTAATGCTTCTATAATGTTGAAGTCATAACCTGTAATCTTGTTCCTCCAGCAATGTATAGCCAAATGCAATAATGTATTGCCATCGTCATCTCTAACTTGGACATCGATGTTTATTCCTGGCCATTGAAGTACAAGCTGAATGATTCTCGAAAGATTTCCCCGTATAGCCCAATGTAATGGTGTTTGGCCATATTTATCTTGAACATTAATGTTTATTTCTGTCCGTTCAAGTAAAAATCGAACGATTTCCAGAAGATTGCTCAGTATAGCCCAATGCAATGGTGTTTGGTCATATTTATCTTGGACATTGATATCTGTTTCTTCGTATTGAATTAAAGACTGAGCGATTTCCTGATACTTTCTCAGTATAGCCGACCGCAATGGTACACTGCCATCATGATCTTTGGCATTGACGTCTATTTTTGGCTGTCCAAGTAAAAGGTGAACGATTTTCAGACGATGATACAACACGGCCAAATGGAGTGGTGTATAGCCCTTATTATTTTTAATATTGATATTCGCGTTTTTTTTAAGTAAAAGTTGAATGATTCCCAGATAACAACAAGACACGGCCCGATGAAGTGGCGTACACTCCTCATCATCTTGAGCATCGATATTCGCGTCTTTTTCAAGTAAAAGTTGAACGATTCTCAAACAATGACAAGACACGGCCCAATGGAGTGGTGTATAGCCCTTATCATCTCGAGCATTGATATTCGTGCCTGCATCGATTAACTTTCTTATGTTTTCTGCAGACTCAGACGTCCAATGTTCAAACAAAAAAAACAGCCTTTGCTCATCAAGCGTCCTTGCATCCTGACACGCTGTTGAAGCTTGGAGAGGCGCTATGGTTCCCATAATACTCGTGAAAAGAAAACTTCTGATAAGAAGTTTATCGATGATACTTTTGTTAGCTTTCATTTTATTTTCTTTCTAATAATTTTCTAGAGATCATTTCAGCATCCCATCGCAGAATCGCTTTCAATGACGGCTGCTGAAGTTCAATAATAAGTAAAATAAAACTTTTCAAGCATTTTTTAATTTAATGATTTAAAATTTGGTCATCATTTTAAATCGAACGCGTTGACGATACACTAAAAATCCCCGATTTTTTCGGGGAAAGTTTTTCGCATGATTTGTTTAGTTGACAAATCATCCCGGAACAATTTTATTATCGATCGTCTAATATTGCCTTATGCTTGTCAATTAATTTCAAAAACTTCCACATTGCCGCTCGAACTTCGGGAGTCTTTTCGATCCGTCCTATTGGGGTGCCGTCTAAATATGCATTATAAAAATGCGTGCCATTGTCATTCTCAACAGCGTTTTTGATATAAGTATATACATGTCGATGAATACGAGCACCTTGAATACGGGCACCTCCTACGAGCAAAATTTCTATATTTTTGAGCACTTCATTTACATCAACTTTAGCTTTCATTGCTGCTATAATAACATTGATAGCGAAATCTAAAGGCACGCGTCTAGTACCAGGAAGATCGTTATTAACGCTATTCAGTACTGCGCCTTGACTAACTAATGCTTGTATAATGTCGAAGTAATTATTCTTATTCACATTGCGGCTCCAGGCATCTATAGCCCAATGTAATAGCGTATTGCCTTTAACTCTAGCATGAATGTTTACGCCTGAATTAATCAGCGCTTGTATTTTCTCTACAGACGACGATCCCTCTTGCAACTTATGGAACAACTGCTCCGTCCGTTCTTCACATGTCATATTTTTAATCCATTGCAGATACCTCTCCGAACCTTGGAGCGGAATCATGGTTCCCATGACACCGGTGAATAGAAAACTGCCGACAAAAAGATTGTAAATTATACTTTTAGTAATTTTCACTTTGTTTTCCTTTTTAATTAATTAATTTTTGAAAATCATTTTAGCTCCCACCGTAGGATCGCTTTTAAATGGCCACTATTGGAAAGTAATAATAAATAAAATAAAATTTTCTCAAGTACTTTTTTATTAATAATTTAAAATTTAGTCGTTACTTTAAATCGAATGCGTTGACAATACACTAAAAAACCCCGATTTTTCGAGGAAAATGAAAGGAAAAAATAAAAAAGAATCCCTCAAAACTTCGGATTTCTCCCGAATATTTTTGGGATTCAATTTATAATTCTACAATTCTAAGTACAATTTTCAAAGTATCATTTTCAGCGCCCTGCATATTAATAAACAAAAATCCAGATCAGCGAAAAAAAATATGATGAATGCAAAACACTTTTCGTATGATTCCATATAATTTGTCAACCAGATCAATCATACGGAACAATTTCATATTAATCGTCTAGTATTGCATTGTTGTCTTTAAGGAACTCAAAAAACTCATTCACTGCTTTTTCGTTTTCAGATGTCTTTGATGGTGAATACATCAATGTATACCTAGTATTTCTTAGAGAACCAAGTCGAAGGAAAGATTTTTCTTTGTTTATTGATTCGCTGATCTCTGTATATGTATCCCTATTGATACGAGCACCTCTTTGGATTAAATACTCTGCATTTGCGTACACATCATTGAATAGACTTTGATTTGCTGCTTTGGAAAGCAATAAATTCAAAATAGTTTCATAAATATGATTTAGAACGTTATCCAATGCTGCACCTCTTTCAATTAATGCTCTTGCAATGTTGAAGTTAGCATCTTTAACATTATCACTCCACCGATACATAGCCCAATCCAAAAGTTTATCGCCATATTCATCTTTGGCATTAACATTCACTCCTTGCTCAATTAGTGCTAGTTTATTTGCTTCCTGTCCAGGCTGTCTGGTTTTGAACAACTCGAACAACGTCTTTGTCCGTTTTTGCCTTCCAGGTTGACTCTGCACTAGTTGCTGGATTTCCGGCAGCACATTTTTACCATTAGCTAGAGTTAATGCTATTTTGCCTTGATCATTTTCAATATCAACCCTTGCACCATGCGCAAGTAAAAGCTCAATAACTTCTCTATGATTTCTTTCTATAGCGCGATGTAATGGCGTATTGCCATGTTGACCCTTGGCATTGATTTTTATACTTGGCTGTGCAAGTAAAAGCTTGATGGCTTCCAGATTTTTCTGTAATATAGCGCAATGTAATGGCCTATTGCCAGTACTATCTTTGGCATTGATATCCACAACTATATTGAGCAGCTCTTTTATAGAAGCCCCTTCTTTAATCGAATTGAACAACATTTCCGTCCGTTCTTTATCCGACATGTTTTGATATTTCCAATACTCCTCTGTAGCTTGAAGAGGAGTCATGGTTCCCATGATACCGGTGAATAGAAAACTTCCGATAAGAAGTTTTTTAATTATATTTTTAGTGAATTTCATTTATTACCTTTCTTTTTAATTAATTTCTGGAAATCATTTTAGCTCCCACCGTGGGATCGCTTTTAAATGACCACCATTGAAAAGTAATAATAAATAAAATAAAAATTTTTCAAGTACTTTTTTATTAATAATTTAAAATTTAGTCGTTACTTTAAATCGAATGCGTTGACAATACACTGAAAATCCCCGATTTTTCGGGGAAAATAAAAGGAAAAAATAAAAAAGAATCCCTCAAAACTTCGGATTTCCCCCGAACATTTTTGGGATTCAATTTATAATTCTACAATTCTAAGTGCACTTTCTAAAGTGTCATTTTCTGTGCTCTGCGCAAATCGAGTAATAAAACAATAAGCTAGAATTCTTCATCAGATACAAAAATATTCTCATATTATGCCCATCATTTCTCCCTATGACGGTTTACGAAAGCTCAACAATTATCGCTGTTGGTTGCGCCTTTCCATTTGCTGCTTGCGCTTTTCTATTTGTTGATGCGCTTTTCTGTTATTACTCCAGGCCAATTCCTCGCCGCCGTTTTTAAAAGTTCAACAACGTTCCAACGTTTTGCAATTTTAGCTAAATCTAATGGCGTCTTATGATGACTATCCCGGGCATCAATTTCTATACCTTTCCTGCTCGCTGCTAGTAAAAATCTGGTAACTAAATCATCCCGGACATCAATTTCTCTGCCTTCTGTATCTTTCCTTTTCTGGGGTAGTATAGATCCTCCCATCAGACGTCTTTGTTTTACAGGTATATTTCTCCCTCTTCCTCTCGAGCGTATGAAAACTTCCTTAATGGCTATCGCCGGATTTCCGAAACGTACAGCCAAATGTAATGGTGTACTGCCATCGTTATCTTTGGCATTAATGTTGTCTATCTCTGGCTGTCCAAGTAACAACTCAACGATTTCAGAGTGACCATAACCCGCAGCCAAATGTAATGACGTCTTACCACTGTTATTTCTGATATTAATGTCTATCTTTGGCTGTCTAAGTAAAAACTCAACGATTTCAAAGTTACCAGAACGCGCAGCAGAATGCAATGGCGTATCGCCATATCCATCTTTGGCATTGATGTCCATCTCTGACTGTTTAAGTAAAAACTCGACGATTTCGATTTTATCACTCTCCGCAGCCATATGTAATAGCGTACCGCCAAATATATCTATGGCATTGATGTCTATCTCTGGTCGTGCAAGTAACAACTTGACGATTTCCGGAGGATTATCAAAAATCACAGCCAAATGTAATGGCGTACCATCCAACGCATCTGTTCTAATATTAATGTTTATCTCTGGTCGTTCAAGTAAAAACTTGACGATTTCCGGGTGATTATCAATCAAAGCCAAATGCAATGGCGTAAAGCCGTCTCTATTTTTGGCATTGATATCCACGCCTGCGTTAATCAGCGCTTCTATTTCATTTATAGAAGGATTTTCGTTTCCAATCAAGCTGCATAACTTCTCTGTTCGTTGTTCAGGCGACATTTCTTTGATCGATCGCATAAACGCTTCTGAAGCTTGAAGAGGAATCATGGTTCCCATGACACCGGTGAATAGAAAACTTCCGACAAGAAGTTTTTTAATTATATTTTTAGTGAGTTTCATTTATTACCTTTCTTTTTAATTAATTTCTGGAAATCATTTCAGCTCCCACCGTGGGATCGCTTTTAAATGACTACCATTGAAAAGTAATAGTAAATAAAATAAAAATTTTTCAAGTACTTTTTTATTAAAAATTAAAAATTTAATCATCATTTTAAATCGAACGCGTTGACAATACACTAAAAATCCCCGGTTTTTCGGGGAAAATAAAAGAAAAAAATAAAAAAGAATCCCCAAAAACTTCAGATTTCCTCCGAACATTTTTGGGATTCAATTTATAATTTTATAATTCTAGGTACAATTTTCTCAGTATCATTTTCAGCGCCTTGCATATCAACGAACAAAAATCCAGATCAGCGAAAAAAATGTGATGCATGCAAAACACTTCTCGTATGATTCCGTATGACCTGTCAACCAGACCAATCATACGGAACAACTTCATGTTAATCGTCTAGTATTGCGTTGTTACTTACAATTAAATACCAAAATTTCTTTAATGTCTGCCGTTCGTCTTAGGATAAATATTAATAACATTTCCGGATCACTACAGTGGCTGTAAAATACTTATTGATACAAGCACCCTTACTGATTAAATGTTCTGTATTTTTGAACACAACATCTCACAAATCTTCTTGATGTGATGCTGCATTCAAAATAGCTGCGTTAGCAAGATTTAAAGTCCTTTCGTTTAAGGAGTTAATTTCATTCAACGATGCATTTCTACTGATTAATTCTTTTTTACAATATCGAAGTTGTAGCATTGAAGGCTTATACTTCATTGATATATAAGCTTAGTGCAATATAAGCCCAATGTAATGACGTATGCCATATTGATTTGTGGCATTGATGTCTACGCCTGCATTAATTATTTTTTATTTTTCGAAAAACTTCGTCTAAGAAAAAAATCGCCAAGCCTATCTGTCCCTTGTTTAGGCGATGTCGTTATCACTTCTGCTTCGGTAGCTTGGTTTTCAGCTCGGCGTTTTTCAAAACACTTCGTCTAAGAAAATCGCCAAGCCTATCTGTCCCTTGTTTAGGTGATGTCGTTATCACTTCTGCTTCGGTAGCTTGGTTTTCAGCTCGGCGTTCTTCTATTAGTTCCGGGATTTCCTGTGCGCCTATATTTTTAGCCAACCCTGATACTGTTCTGCCTTGACAATTTTCAACATCGACGTTTGCGCTGTGCTTTCGTAAGAGCGTGACGATTTTTTCGTTATTAGATTTTATAGCTAAACATACTGGTGTACTTTTGTGTTTATTTGAGACATTGATGTCTATCCCTGGCTTATTTAGTAAAAGCTCGACGATTTTTTCATTATTAGATTTTACAGCTGAATGCAATGGTGTATTGCGGTTTTTATTTTGGGCATTGATGTTTATCCCTGGCTTATTTAGTAAAAGCTCGACGATTTTTTCGTTATTAGATTTTACAGCCCAATGCAATGGCGTACTGCGGTTTTTATTTTGGGCATTGATGTCTATCCCTGACTTACTAAGTAAAAGCTCGACGATTTTTTCGTTATTAGATTTTGCAGCTAAATGCAATGGTGTATTGCGGTTTTTATTTTGGGCATTGACGTCTATCCCTGGCTGTTTAAGTAAAAGCTTGACGATTTTCGGGTTTCCCTGCAGCATAGCTACGTGTAATAGGGTATTACCAGCATTGTCTTTAACATTGATATTCACGCCTTTATTAATCAGCTTTTTTACCTTGTCTACAGACGGTAACTCTTTTTTTAGCAAATTGAACAATACATTTGTCTGACATTGAACAATATGATTTTTCACTAGTTGTTGGATTTCCGGCGGCACCTTTTCAGCATTAAGCTGAGCCAGCTCTAATACTGTATAGGAATCCTTATTCGGAATTTTGACGCTTGCGCCGTGCGCAAGTAAAGGCTTGACGGTTTCTGAATCTTTATTCTTCACAGCCAAATGTAATGGCGTATCGCCATCTTTATCTTGGGCATTGATATTTATCCCTGGCTGTTCAAGTAAAAGCTTGACGGCTTCTGAATTTTTCTTCATCACAGCCCAGTGTAATGGCGTATCGCCATCTTTATCTTGGGCATTGATATTTACGCCTGCCTTAATCAGCTTTTCTATTTTTGATAAATCTGGATGCAAGAGTTTTACCAATTTAAATAACTCCTCTGTCCGTTGTTCAACCGATATTTCTTGATATTCCGGATACCTTGCCGAACCTTGGAGGGGAGCCGTGGTTCCCATGACACCGGTGAATAGAAAACTTCCGACAAGAAGTTTTTTAATTATACTTTTAGTGAGTTTCATTTATTACCTTTCTTTTTAATTAATTTCTGGAAATCATTTTAGCTCCCACCGTGGGATCGCTTTTAAATGACTACCATTGAAAAGTAATAATAAATAAAATAAAAATTTTTCAAGTACTTTTTTATTAATAATTTAAAATTTAGTCGTTACTTTAAATCGAATGCGTTGACAATACACTAAAAATCCCCGATTTTTCGAGGAAAATGAAAGGAAAAAATAAAAAAGAATCCCCAAAACTTCGGATTTCCTCCGAACATTTTTGGGATTCAATTTATAATTCTGCGTGTATTTCTAAGTATATAAACCATGAAAATAGGATACAAAATGCTTTCCACATTACCTGTTAATAAGCAAGCAACATCAGACAACACTGAAACAATTTCATGTTAAT
>JAITAK010000020.1 GCA_031284165.1 Puniceicoccales bacterium | reverse complement strand
CAGCGAAGAAAAAGAAAAGGCTAAGTTATTTTTGAGGTCGAAAGGAATCATTGTCGAAGATCTTTATGGGCAAAATAACATTGATCTCGCCTGGAACGATCCTTTAATCGCAGTGACGCAAAATGTCGTTCGCATAAATGAAGTGAAATTTAAATTTAGCGACGACGCAGAAGCGACATTATACCCCTATAGCACAGGTACAGGCACAGGTACATTAATTGATGTAGGTATTCCAAAATTGCGTGGGAGGGTTGTCGCTACCTGTGCGCATTGTGTGCTTTCTGACTTTTCAAAAGGTGACGAAGCATCATCGACGGCTGTTGCGACTATGGGCGATAAAATTCTATCTGCAAATTCACAAAACTCACAGAATTTAGTACATTTTTCAAAAGTATATAGTCAGGATCTAGCTCGAAAGAAAGCGAATTTTTTTGACTTTGCCCAAGGCAACTGGAGCAGCCTTAGCATAACAACAGAATATAAAAAAGGGCAAATAACGGACATTCCTATTACTGATATATACTTTTTGACTAAAGATCAGGATGGTAAGAAGTGCTACGATGTCTGTATTACTATATTAGAAAGACCTGTAAAATATAATGATGAAATTGTGCCGGGCATTAATTTAAAGCAATTGAATGTGATCACGGACACGGATTTCATCAATGTGAGCCAAGAAGATCCATTTCATATATACTTGGATAATTCGAATAATTTCCCTCCTATCGTTATTGGCTATGGCAACACAGGAATCTATGAAGAGCGAAAATCATTTTCATATTTAGACCAAGAAACAAAAGATTTTATTACAGGATTCGGTATAAAAAAAGCAATTGTCTTGAGAGGGCTAGACTTGAATTTTACGGATTATAGACAAAATATGAAAGCATGTCGTTGCGCACGAGGCTTAATGGCTAAGACAGAAGTGCAAATTAAATTTGGAAATATAAACGCTGCGGATCGATGTTCTACTATCGTAGAATCCTGTTATAAATTGGCTAAAGAATGCTATGAAAAGATGAAAGATACCTCTGACGAGGAAATGAAGAAAATACATTACGATCAGGCAAAAAAGTACCTGAGAGGGGCAAGACAGGTGGTTGAGAAAAGTAGAAAAATGGCAGATCAATCGATTAAACGAGTAAAAGATTTATTGAAAGGTACAAAAAAGATGATTCCATTTTTTGCCGGTTCCCAAGCCAGTAACGGGTTTAGCGGAAGTTTAGTTTTTAGGGTTAAAAAAGACGTTGAAGACAATGAAGATAATGAAAATAAAAATTACGATGTTGTCGGAATATTTAGTGGTCCATTATTTACAGAGGAAATCAAAAGTTTCATAAAAAATGCAGCAGATGATTACTGTGAGCGGTCTTTGAGCAGTCTGAAATATTTTATTGAAGATATGAGAGCAGATGATAACTATGAGCAATTTTCGGACGGTCTGAAATGTTTTATTCAAGATATGAGAGATACAGCAGGTGATGACCATGAGTGGTTTTCGGACAATCTGAAATATTCTATTGAAGATGTGAGAAATATAGCAGGTGATAACTGTGAGTGGGTTTTGAGCAATCTGAAACGTTTTATTAAAGATGAAGGTATAAAGGGTACAGCAGATGATGATTATTTGAGCGAGTTGAAACATTTGCTTGGAATCTGAAACATTTTATCGGAAATGTTAAAAATCTGTCGCAAAATCTGAAGCGGAAATTTCCCCGATTTTTTTCAGAATCTTAGGAAGTTTGGCAATGCAAGCCAATTGCTGAACGGTCTCTCTATAAGGGGCCGCCGGCGATCCAAGGAGGACGGAATGAGGTTTTGTATCTTTGGTGACGCCTGATTGAGCCCCAATTTGCGTACCCTCGGCGATGTGCAAGTGTCCGGCAATGCCTACTTGCCCGCCAAGGGTAACATTGTCGCCAAGCGTTACACTCCCCGCAATGCCGGCCTGGGAAATAATAATACAATTTTTCCCGATTTTGACGTTATGGCCAATTTGAACGAGATTGTCGATTTTCGTCCCTTGGCCAATAATCGTCGAAGCAAAACGAGCGCGGTCGATGGTCGTATGGGCGCCGATATCAACATCATCTTCGAGAATAACATTGCCGATCTGCGGAATCTTCTCGTAACCTTCCTCAGTTTTCATGAAACCAAAGCCATCGGATCCAATGACTACACCAGAATGTAGAACCACGCGATTCCCTATCTGAGAAAATGACATGATGGATACGTTTGGGAAAATTTCTACATCACAACCTATGGAAGTATGCCTTCCAATAAAAGTTCCTGCATCAATCCTCGTATGGTCTCCGATCTTTACCCCTTCTTCAATGACGACGCAAGGTCCGATGGAAACATGACTTCCTAAATTCACGGAAGTGTGAAGCACGGCCGAAGGATGAATGGTATGAAGAACCCGATTTTTATTGAGCTTTTCGATGTGTTGACAGATTTTAGCCAGAGCCATGGAAGGATCTTCACAGAAAAAAGCGGATTGATTCGATGCCGGAGAGAATTTGAAATCCTTCGGAAGGAGTAAAAGCGAAGCCTTCGAGGTGGCGACGTCGCGAGAATATTTAGGATTAGAAAGAAAGGAAAGCGTTAAGGGTTGCGCTTCCTGGAGCGAAGCAATCTGAATAATGGAACCTGAAAAATCCCCAGCAATTTCTACGGGATGCACTATGGTTCGGATCTCTTCTAATGTAAGATGAAATTGCATTTCGAAATCATTTTTTAGCGCAAACCAGTGTCAAATCCTTTCTTGTCCTTAATCTACAGCAGCGAAGTGACGAAAGTTCTGTTCCACCGAAAAACGAAAAAAGGAATCAAAAATTTCTTCACCACTAGAAGTCCTAAGCTATTCTAGGGCTCTCCAAAAATCGTCTATCCTAGCTAAGCCTGGGGCTTACGCCCTTGTCCATCGTTCAAAAAAATCATATTTTTCTCGAATACGCAATTCTTCCGCTTCAAGGAGTCGCTGTGCTCGTTCCGGATGCATGCGCTGTAATACGTTAAAGCGCGTCTCTTCGCAGATGTATTCTTGCAGAGAGAGCGTTGGCCGCTTCGAATCTAGGCTAAATCCACTTTTCCCCTCCATCTTTTTCCGTGGATCGTAACGGTATAACGGCCAATGGCCGCTGGCCACTGCTTTTTTCTGTTGCTCTAGACCTTTGCGTAAATCGAACCCGTGCGCAATACAGTGACAATAGGCAATCAACAATGACGGTCCTTCATAGGCATCGGCTTCTAGCATCGCTTGAATGGTGTGGGCATCATTAGCACCAAGCGCTATTTGGGCGATGTAAACATTGCCATAATTTGCAATAAGTAATCCCATATCCTTCTTCGGGTTTTCCTTACCACCCGCGGCAAACTTGGCAACGGCACCGGATGGCGTTGCTTTCGATTGCTGTCCACCGGTATTGGAATAGACTTCCGTATCGAGAATCAAAACGTTTATATTACGCCCACTCGCTAAAATGTGGTCTAAACCGCCGTAGCCGATGTCATAGGCCCAACCGTCACCGCCAATGATCCAAGTCGTTTTCCGCACTAAACTTTCCGTTAAACCCTTGAAGTACAGAAGTTCTGGGCTAGGGCGTTTTTGCCCGTGTAATTTTTCCTGAATGGCTTGAACCCAGCGGCGTTGTTCGGGAATGGCATGGCTGTTCTTAATTTTGTCGACTAAATCGTCCCCAAGGAGCGAAACGTAGTGCTCGAGAAGTTCTAGAGCGATAGAGCGCTTCTTTTCCGTAGCCATTTGGATTCCAAAACCGAATTCCGCATTATCTTCGAAGAGGGAATTGGCCCATGCTGGACCGTGGCCTTCGCTGTTCACTGTATATGGTGTCGTCGGCAAATTGCCACTATAAATCGAAGAACAACCCGTGGCGTTGGCAATGAGGAGGTGATCGCCGAAGAGTTGCGTTAAAAGTTTAATGTAAGGTGTCTCACCGCATCCACTACATGCACCGGAATATTCAAACAATGGTTGAACAAATTGAGATGATTTAATATCGCTGATTTTCGAGACCTCCCCTTGAGGTAATGTTTGAAAGAAGGCAAAATGTTCTTGGGCTTGACTGAAAATAGGCTCTTTGGAAACCATATGTAGCGCTTTTTTCTTTTCGAGTGAGTGTGAATCTCTTGCAGGGCAAACTTCCACACATAGACCGCAGCCTGTACAATCTTCTGGCGAAACTTGCAGGGTCAACTTCTGCTCTCGCAGGGCATTGGAGCGGAAATCTACCGCCTTAAACCCTTCTGGAGCGTTCTTCAATACCTCTTGAGGATAATATTTCGCGCGGATTGCCGCATGAGGACATACAGAAGAACATTTATTGCATTGGATACACACTGCCGGATTCCATTCTGGAATTTCTAGAGCAATATTTCGTTTTTCCCATCGCGCAGTGGCCACAGGCCATCGTCCATCGACCGGCATGGCGCTGACCGGGAGATCATTGCCCTCGTTGTTAATCATTTTAGCAATGGTATTTTTGACGAAATCTGTGGTATGAGACGGAATGACTGCTTTACGGTGAATTTCGTTATCGGGTACCGAAGCATGGAGCTGAAAGAGATTATCTAGAGCCATATTGACCGCCTCAAAATTTTTGCGGACGACTTCTTCGCCTTTTTTGGCATAGGTTTTTTGAATCGACTGCTTAATTTTTTCAATGGCTTCCTCTTTAGGTAAGACTCCAGAAATCGCGAAGAAGCAGGTCTGCATAATAGTATTAATGCGCCCCCCTATTCCCACTTTCCGAGCGACGTTATAGGCATCAATCAGATAAACATTGAGATGTTTTTGGACGATGTCCTCCTGAACTTCATGGACCAGATGGGCCCATACGTGATCGCAATCATGGGGCGAGTTGATCAATAAAACGGCACCGTTGCGGGCATTCTTCAAAATATCGAAGCGATTTAAAAAGGAAAATTGATGACAGGCAATAAAATCGGCAGCATCAATGAGATAGGGTGCTTCAATGGGTTCAGGACCAAATCGAAGATGGGAAATGGTCATTGTACCGGACTTTTTGGAATCATAGACGAAATAAGCCTGCGCATATTGATCTGTCTCTTCGCTAATAATTTTTATCGTATTTTTATTTGCGCCTACCGTACCATCGGAGCCTAACCCGAAAAACATCGCTTCAAAAATGTGTTTATGGGTGTTTTGTGAAGAGAGCCCATGGTCATAGAAGAGCGATGTATGGGTGACATCATCGTTGATGCCCACTGTGAAATGATTCTGAGGATGTTCTTTTTCGAGCTCATAGAAGACCGCTCGTGCCATAGCCGGCGAAAATTCCTTTGAACCTAGACCATAACGCCCTCCTAAGACGCGTATGTTATTTCCCGATTGCTGGATCGCCACCGCAGTATCAAGAAATAATGGCTCGCCCAGAGCTCCCGGCTCTTTGGTGCGATCAAGGGCCGCTACCGATTTAACGGTTTCTGGAAGCGCTGCAAGAAAGTGTTTCGCTGAAAATGGTCGGAATAGACGCACTTTGAGCAAGCCTACATTGCTTTCTTCGCTTTCGAGGCGCCAGTGATTGAGATCCTCCACAACGCTGCGCAATGTTTCCGTTCCCGAACCCATTGCGATGACAACCCGTTCTGCATCAGCGGGACCGTAATAATCAAAGAGGTTATACTTTCGTCCTGTAATTTTGGCAAATTTTTGAAGGTACTTCTCGAAGATCATCAGAGCGTTATTGTAGAACGTATTGACAGCTTCTCGGGATTGAAAAAACACATCGGGATTCTGTGCTGTACCGCGGATGGAAGGGCGATCTGGGGTCAACGCGCGCTGTCGCATTTCAAGAACATAGCGTTCGTCGATAAGCTGGCGCAGTTGTTCATCGGTTAGCAGCTGGCAGTTATTGATTTCGTGGGAAGTGCGAAAGCCATCGAAAAAATGAAGGAAGGGAATTCGCGCTTCCAAAGTCACTGCATGGGCAATAGCCGCCATATCGTGAGCTTCCTGGACGGAAGACGACGCTAGAAATGCGAATCCCGTTGAGCGACAAGCCATAACATCGGAGTGATCGCCGAAGATCGACAACGCATGAGTCGCTACAGAGCGAGCCGTGACATGCATGCAAAACGGCGTCAATTCTCCTGCGATTTTAAACATATTGGGTATCATGAGGAGTAACCCCTGAGAGGCAGTAAATGTCGTCGCCAAAGTACCGGCTTGCAGAGCACCATGGAGTGCCCCGGCCACTCCTCCTTCAGATTGAAGTTGAGTGATTTCCGGAGTGATACCCCAAATATTTTTTAGACCCTTAGTTTGCCATTCATCGCAGAACTCGGCCATCACCGAAGAAGGGGTGATCGGATAAATTGCAATTATTTCACTGAGGCGGTAAGCGACATTTGCCGTTGCTTCATTGGCATCGAGAATCGCCAAATTTTTTTCTTTCATTAGTAAAATCAATAACTAACGTCTGTCAAATTACAAGCCTAACGGCTGTGAATTGCTATGGATGTTTTAGGAATAAGGATAAGTATCCCCTTAAACCTAAGAACACATTGCTATATCCCTGTTGCCAAGAAAAATTTTCTTACTGCAATTGTTTAAGGATAAGTTTCGACCTTCAATCGAGGTATTGAAGACAACCTAGCTTTGGAGTCAAATCTCAAAAAGGCAAAGACACATTATTACTAAAAGTTTTCTGTTTTTGAAATAAATCAAAATAACCCTTTATAACATCACGAAGAGACACCCTAAAACATTCAATTTGCTTTTTGATGTGTTTTTTTTCATTCTCGGGCTGAGAAGCCCTTTCTTTGAACATTTCCCGAAGTTTTTTGTTCAATACGGATTTTTTTGAAGCGTTCGTCAACGCATTGGTAAAACTCCATAAAGTACCAGCACTTGAGACTGCCGGAAGTATAATCTTTAACGTAGCGTATATTGTGTTTGTATAGATATCCATGGGAAGCATTTTAGGCGACGTTTTAGTAATTTCATCTGCTTGTTTAAATACGAAATTTATAAACATATCTATAAAGGAATTGACCCTAGCTATAGGAGTGAGTGATTGTAAATTGTTGTGATTCTTTATAGTTGCCAGCATCATTTCTAGCCAAAAGTAGGATGTATCGCAACGACTCTGTTTAAATAGCGAAGCGTAGCCCTGAGTAATTTTGTGAATTTTAGGTATTAATTGCTGGATATATTTTTCTGGAAACTTTACCTTAATTTCTTCGCTATCTTCTTTAATTTTGAAAATATAAATCGTTTGTTCCAATTGCTTTCGTAGCACTGCGTTTAACAGGCAATTATCGTTCCCATCGAGTTGATCTTTCAAGGCATCGAAGCACTTCAGGCTGAACGCCCAAGGCAAGATTTGTTCCAAAGCCAAACAAACAACTTCTGCAAAGATCCCATCAAGAGTTTTTTGGCAAAATTTTTCCGACGATAGGTATTTAAACAACGTATCGGAGACAGGAACGATGAACTGACCTAGAAGTTCGACAAAGGTTCTGGTTAAATTATTGATGCGCTGAATTTCCGCAGCCTCTTGAGTTTCCACGGTGTCTTGGTTTTCCGCAGTACTACGAGTTTCTAAAGAATTTTGGGTTTCCGCGGTTTCTTGAGTTTCCATGGTGTCTTGGTTTTCCGCAGTACTGCGAGTTTCTAAAGAATTTTGGGTTTCCGCGGTTTCTTGAGTTTCCATGGTGTCTTGATGGAAAGCCTCTAAATGGGAAGTAAATATTTTCTTTAGAACCGAAGCAAATTCGACTGAAAGATATCGCGCTCGGGAAGAAGCATAAAGGGAAGAACCAAAAAAGGCAGAACCAAGAGGGGCAGAACCAAAAGAGGTATTATCAGGTCCGCATTCAAGTTGTTTCATAATTTCTGCAATCGTCATCAAACTATCAGGACCTTCACTGGCCAAAAGTATTGAAGGAGAATAATTCCCCATTCTCGTCAGCAAAAAAAATGCAAACAGACGTTTTAATCTAATATTACCATCCATGAAAAAAAATATTGCAAATGAGTGAAAATAGTCAATCACGAAAAATCGTTAGATTTCGATACATTCTGGGGGTCCCCATGATGATTTTAGGCGCTTGATGACTTTATGCGCTTTTTTAGGGCTTGTTAGTTCATGACAGCGCTTTGTCTGAATCGATATTCCATAGTCGATCTGTAAAGTAGCGAACTCATGGGTTTTGAAAGGAAAGGATAAGTACGCACCTTGGGGGGTAGCCAATTGCCCTTTTGCCGGACGCTTGCACATTGCCGAGGGTACACAAATTGAAGCTCAATCAGGCGTCATCGAAGATACAAAACCTCGTTCCGTCCTCCTTGGATTGCCGGCGGCCCCTTATAGAGAGACCGTCCAGCAATTGGCTTGCATTGCCAAACTTCCTAAGATTCTGAAAAAAATCGGGGAAATTTCCGCTTCAGATTTTGCGACAGATTTTTAACATTTCCGATAAAACGTTTCAGATTCCAACCAAACGTTGCAGATCGCTCAAACCTATATTATCTATTATATCTACTAAATCTTTATTTTCAATAACACGTTTCAGATTATTTAAAAACCACTCACAGTCATCACCTGCTATATTTCTCACATCTTCAATAGAATATTTCAGATTGTCCGAAAACCACTCATGGTCATCACCTGCTGTACCTCTCATATCTTGAATAAAACATTTCAGACCGTCCGAGAACTGCTTATAGTCATCACCTACTTTATTTTTCATATCTTCAATAGAGCGTTTCAGACTGTTCAAAGACCACTTACGGTAATCATCTGCTACATTTTTTATGAAACTTTTGATTTCCTCTGTAAATAATGGACCGCTAAATATTCCGACAACATCGTAATTTTTATTTTCATTATCTTCATTGTCTTCAACGTCTTTTTTAACCCTAAAAACTAAGCTTCCGCTAAATCCGCTACCCGCTTGAGAACCGGCAAAAAATGGAGCCATCGTTCTTCCTCTATTCAATGAATTCTTCGCTTCTTCAACCGCTTTTGAAGTGTCTTTCAACATGCTTTCGAGCTCCTTTTTTACAAACTCCGATTGTGTTTTTGTTTCTACATTTTCGAGCCGACGTTCTATGCTAAACCCTCGCTCCATATACCTCTTGAGTGTATATTGAAGTTTAATGTTTTCAACTTCTGCCTCGGCCTTTAGGTATTGTGCGCAACGACATGCTTTCATATTCTGTCTATAATCCGTAAAATTCAAATCTATCCCTCTCAAGACAATTGCTTTTTTTATACCGAATCCTGTAATAAAATCTCCTGTTTCTTGGTCTAAATATGAAAATGATTTTTGCTCTTTATAGATTCCTGTGTCGCCATAGCCAATAACGAGGGGATGGAAATTATTCGAATTCTTCCAGCAGATATGAAATGGATCTTCTTGGCCCATATTGATGGAATCCGTGATCACATTCAATTGCTTTAAATCAATGCCCGACACAATTTCATTATTATCTTTTACAGGTCTTTCTAATATAACAATACAGATATCGTAGTATTTTTTACCATCCTGATCGTAAGTTAAAAAGTATATATTAGTAATAGGAATGTCCGCTGTTTGCCCTTTTTTGCATTCTGCTGTGATGCTAAGGCTGCTCCAGTTGCCTGGGCCGAAGTAAAAATAATGCGTTCCGTTATATTTAATAGATGAAATTTTATTGTCTATAGCAGCAGCCGTCGATGATGCTCCGTCATCCCTTGAAAAGTGAGGAAGCACACAATGCGCACAGGTAGCGACAACCCTCCCACGCAATTCTGGAATACCTACATCAATTAATGTACCTGTACCCGTACCTGTGCCATGGGAGTGTAATGTCGCTTCTGCGTCGTCGTTAAATTTATATTCCATTCTATTTGTGCGAACGACGTTTCGCGTCACTGCTCTCAAAGAACGGCTCCAGGCGCGATCAATGTCACTTTGCTTATAGCGATCTTCGACAATAATCCCTTTTGATCTTAAAAATGACTTAGCCTCTTCTTTTTTTTCGCTGGAAGCTTTTACTGATTCCCAGGTTTGAAAATGAGTAGCAATCGCTTGCGCTTCTGCTTGCAGACCTTCTTCATCCAGAAGTTCTAAGGATTCTGTTGCTGTAGCCGTGAGACATCCCATGACCCACAGCAAATTTAAACCCAACACCTTTAGTGATTTTCTTTGATTCTTTTTCATCATTATTAACGGGCTATCGGGATATCGGATTAAAGTCAAGTAAAAATTTTCTACTTTCTAACATTCTTTATTAATGATTTATATTTTTATGCAAAAAAAATTGACCCGTAGTCCTACGAGTCGATGAAAATGTACAGTATTATAAATTAATTTACCTGATTTTGGTTATAATGGTGTGCTGCATTTTTTATGAAACTTTTGATTTCCTCTGTAAATAATGGACCACTAAATATTCCGAAAACATCGTAATTTTTGTCTTCATTATCTTCATTATCTTCATTGTTTTCAATGTCTTTTTTAACTCTAAAAACTAAGCTTCCGCTAAACCCGCTACCCGCTTGAGAACCGGCAAAAAATGGAGCCATCGTTCTTCCTCTATTCAATGAATTCTTCGCTTCTTCAACCGCTTTTAAAGTGTCTTTCAACATGCTTTCGAGCTTCTTTTTTACAGACTCCAATTGTGTTTTTGCTAAATTGTAATTCCTTTTTAAACTCACAAAGTCAAATCGCTGCGATCTTGCACTTTGAAGGTTATATATACTTCTCTTGGATTCATCTATCCTGTTTTTTATGTTGCTTGCAGATTTATATTGCGATTCTACATCTTCGAGCAGACGTTCTATTTTAAACCCTCGATCCATACACTTCTTGAGTGCACCTTGAAGTATAATGTTTCCAGCTTCTGCCTCGATCCTTTTTAGGTATTGTGCGCAACGACATGCTTTCATATTTTGTTTATAATTCGTGAAATTCAAGTCTAGCCCTCTCAAGACAATTGCTTTTTTTGTACCAGATCCTGTAATGAAATTACTTGTTTTTCGGTCTAAATATGAAAACGATTTTGGCTCATTGTAGATTCCTGTGTTGCCATAACCAATAGCGATGGGAGAGAAATTATTCGAATTCTTCCAGCAGATATGAAATGGGCTTTCTTGGCTCACATTGATGGAATCCGTGATCACATTCAATCGATTTAAATCAATGCCTGGTACAATTTCTTCGTTACATTCCACAGGTTTACCTAATATGATAACACAGATATCGTAGCATTCCTTACTATTCTGATCTTTAGCTAAAATGTATATATCAGTAATGGGAATGTTTGTCATTTGTCCTTGCTGACATTCTGTTGTGATGCTAAGGCGGATCAAATTGCTGTTTTTGTTTTGGTTAAAGCCAGGAGGATGTATTCTGTTTTGACCTGACTGCAGCGGTTTTCGGGAAAAATGTATTAACTTCTGTAAATTTTGTGAATTTGCAGATAGAATTTTATCGCCCATAGTCGCAACAGCCGTCGATGATACTCCGTCATCACTTGAAAAGCCAGGAAGCACACAATGCCCACAGGTAACGACAACCCTCCCACACAAATTTAGAATACCTACATTAATCAATGTACCTGTACCTGCACTTATGTTTGTTGGCTTACATTTTGAATTATCGTCAACTTTTGCGTTAATTTTATTTATGCGAACGACGCTTCGCGTCACTGCGATTAAAGAATTGCCCCAGGCGCGATCAATGTCACTTTGCTTATAGCGATCTTCGACAATAATCCCTTTTAATCTTAAAAATGACTTAGCCTCTTTTTTTTCTTCGCTGGAAGCTTCTGCTGATTCCCAGGTTTGAAAATGAGCAGCAATCGCTTGCGCTTCTGCTTTTAATACCGAAGCATCTTCGTTCAGAGGTTCCAAAGATTCTGTGGCGGTAGCTGTCAGGTATCCCATAACCCACAGCAAATTTAAACCCAATGCCCTCAATGGTCTTCGTTGATTTTTTTCATCATTATTAATAAGTTATTTAAATGTCGAGCTAAAGTCGAGTGAAATTCTCTATTTTTTAATATTTCTTCATTATCATTGATATTTCTATGCAAAAAAAAATCGGCCCATAGTCCTATGAGTCGATGAAAATGCACAATATTATGGATTAACTGTAAAAGTAGTAGAATACTTATTAAAGTTAAATTCCGAAAGAAGAGATTTTGCATTTGAATAAAATTTTTCAGCGATTTAGATTAGGTGCTATGATGATCGTTATGCTATGCATTATTTTTTGTGGGCTTTGCTTGAGCGCCATTGGCTATTTTTTTTACAAATATAATATTGAACGAAACGAATTGATGGCGCAACTCAGAGATATTCTGGAGCGTTATGGCGAGATTATTGTCCAAAAAGC
>JAITAK010000002.1 GCA_031284165.1 Puniceicoccales bacterium | reverse complement strand
CAATTTATCTCAAATTGAAAAAACTGTAACAGCGTTGCTTTCATGCCAACAACCTCTTCTGACGCCTGAAGGACGACCTACTTATTATGAAATCCCATTTCAGGACATTAAGAAACGGCTCTAATCTTTTTAAATCTTCGAAAGTTAGAAAAAGGTCCAAGTGGATAAAAGAAGAAAGCTTTCCAAATGGCACTTTTTTCTTCCCCTTTTCATGTGTCCATGTTTTCTTTTAGAAACAAATCCAAACCTTCATCCATCAGCATTAGCGAATCTCTACACCGCCATCATAATAATTACTCTTTTCAAACACCAAGAGGGACATTTTTTAAGAAATATCTAGAAGCAGCTCTGTCCATTGGGACAATTTCTTTCTTCATCACAGCGATTTGTTTCTGGAAACGGACACCCCTAAGTCGCCGTTTTTTTCCAGGTCAAATCATTCAATCACATATTGTGGCCCAAATACCATTCTCCTACATCAGCACAACCGAGACAAAACGCCTCATCGCCGAGAAACGCAGTCAATTGGCACCGGTCTACAAGATCGACCTCACATCATTTGAAACATTCAGTAAAGATCTTTGGGAACTAAATACTTTCCTCGAAACTCTTTGCCCTGGAGCTTCAACTGAAGAAATGGATTTTCTTGAATTGCAGCATGCTTTAGAAAACTTCAATCGCCATCATCAACTCAAAGTCGACTGGAAAGACATCATTATTATCCTCAAAACTTTCAGTCACATAGATCGCTCTTCTATATTTCAAGAATCACTTAATATTTTGCAAGAAATTGCCATTGATGGAATTTTTTCCGAAAGCGAACAAAACATCCTCGACAAAGAATCCTCCCATCTCCTGAAAATCGAGGTAAAAGGACAACCAAATCACATAAACATACGCTCTATGGAAAACGCACTACGTTTTCTGCGCATTCACCTGCTTTTCATGGATATGGAACAGGCGCTTACCCAAGCGCTATTTCGCATCATGAAACTCGGAGTACGTCCTAACCTTATTTTTGACGCCGCTGCTAGCGAGGAAAAATTTCGACAATTATTAGCCACCCTTCCCAAAGTCCGAAAGTTTGTCGACAAAGGAACGATGCTCGTCTCTGCTGGAACCAGTATCTCGAATGAGGATTATGAAAAACTTTCTGCTTATTACAAAGCTCTACATGTGGATGAAGAAAATAAACTATGGACCAATAGACAGTTAATGCAAGATTACCTCAGGACGCTCATCATCATTACACTCAGTTGGATCGCCATATTTTCTTCCTCTATTACATTCCGGAAAGCGGAAAAAGATGTCATCTTTTTCTTTACGATGATAATTCTAAATCTCTCGTTGCTTCGCGCCTTACTTCAATTGACGGAAATTTCACTCTGGAAAGAAAATGCGACGACGATCTATGTTTTCCTGCGCCTTATCCCTTTTTCCATCGGAACTATTTTATCTACCATTTTTCTACAAATCCAAGGAGGAATCTGCTGTTGTACTTTAATCTCTGTATTTTATACACTTATGACTGATCAGGGGATTCCTTTTCTACTCACCTGTTTTTCCGCATCCTTCGTTGCAGCCTTAGCCTGTCGCTCGCCTTATCTACGATCTCACGTTTTTCATGCCGGGATCCTTTCAGGATCTTTTTCGGCTATAGGAATATTTTTATTCGAGTCATCTACAGAAACCATATCCAGTATTCCCTGGCCAGAAGTATTGGCTTCTATGATATCGGGAATTTTATCCAGTTCAATCGCATTGGGTTGTTTACCATTTCTTGAACGCATTTTCCATTATTGCAGCGACATCAAACTTTTTGAACTTTATGATTATAATCATCCCCTGATGCAACAGCTACAAGTCCTTTCTTCTGGCACTTATCATCATAGCCTCGTAGTGTCTAACATTGCCGAACAGGCAGCTGCCATCATTGGAGCCAATCCTATTCTTTGTAAAACGGCAGCGATTTATCACGACATAGGGAAAATAGAAAAACCTGAGTATTTTATTGAAAATCGGCACCTGGAAGAAAATTTTCATGAAAGTAAAAAACCTGAGCTCAGTGCGATGAGTATTAAAAATCATGTTCGGACAGGAGTGACTCTTGGCAAAAATGCAAAGCTCCCTCAGCAAATCTTAGATATCATTCAGCAACATCATGGGGATTCGCTCATTCGATTTTTTCATGAAAAAGCAAGGTCACGACAGGAAACCGATGCGCACTCCTTTGATGAAGCTATATTCCACTACGATGGTCCCAAGCCCCAGACAAAAGAGGCAGCCCTCATCTGCCTAAGCGATGCCATAGAAGCGGCCAGTAGAGTACTCAAAAAACCACAATCGCTACAGAATATTGAAGAACTTGTCTCGCAAATCATTTACGACCGTGTCGATGAACACCAATTCGACGAGTGTCCATTGACATTGCAAGACTTGAAAAAGCTACAAAAAGCTTTCTCTTCGATACTCCTCGGCATAATACATACTCGCGTTGGCTATGATTTTGAAAATCGCCCAAACCGTAAATCATAAACATAACTCTCCTCTTTTTTTACACAAACGAGATTCGCTGCTACCAAAAAGTGTCGCTCTCCTGGCAGGGAATGGATATTATCCCCAGCTCTGCGCTCAACGGATGAAGGTGCTTGGCATCGATATTCACCTCTTAGCACTCGACGAAATGTTCGACGAAAACTTCTTCAACTCTTTTCCATTTCGAAGCCGCAC
>JAITAK010000056.1 GCA_031284165.1 Puniceicoccales bacterium | reverse complement strand
AATTGCTTCAGAGCGAGCGTTGATGGAATTTTTTGAAAATCAGGGAGGGTATGCAATGACGTTTTTTGCCGGAGACCAAAAATTAGAAGCCGCGATGAAAGAAAAATTTGGCGTGACTATTCGTTGCATGCTACCGGTGGAAAACAGCTCCGATGCTTCAGGAACTTGCATATTTACAGGACAGACGACAACACAAAAGGTCATTTGGGCGAAATCTTATTAGATTTTGATGAGATTCAAGAGAGATGGCACTTACCTCTTTGGACAACGAGGTGGTCGAGGTGTCAGTGATTCCTTGTAAGGTTTTGATGAAGTTTTCGATGGACTTTATCTATCCAGCGCATACAGCGGCGAGAAATTTCACCTTGTTTCGCGAGGTATTGTTAATAAATTTTCCACTTATGTTTCGACGCCAATCCCGTGTTGTATCCATCGCTAATCTCCTCATTGGAGGTCCTCATCCCATTCGCGTACAATCAATGACTCATACCCCAACTCAAGATATCAAGGCTACCGTAGATCAGATCTATCAGCTTTATGAAGCGCAATGTGAAATTATCCGCATCGCTGTACCCAACCTTTCGACTGTTGATGCTTTTCGCCAAATTAAAATGCAATTGCGAAATGATCAAATTGCGATTCCGCTCGTGGCTGACGTACATTTTTCCCCTTCTGTAGCCATAGCTTGTATACCCCATGCAGACAAAATTCGGATTAATCCCGGCAATTTCAATGATAACTTTAGCGCCTTTCAGCAACTAGTTCAATTGGCAAAGAAAGAAGGCAAAGCGTTGCGCATTGGCGTCAATCAGGGATCGCTAAGCAAAAGCATTTTAAAGCAATATGGTCACGCCGCCGAAGGAATGTACCAAAGCGTACAGCCTTTCCTTGAAATCGTACAATCCGAAAATTTTGAAAATATTGTACTATCATTCAAATCGAACGACGTGAGTAAAATGATCGAAAATCACCGCACCATTGTCCCGCGATTAGACCAACAGGGATTTAACTTTCCGCTACACATAGGAGTTACGGAGGCAGGAAATGATAACTATGGCCGCATTAAAGGGGCCATAGGGATTGGCAGTCTATTGATCGATGGTATTGGGGATACGATTCGCGTGTCGCTAACGGAAGATCCCGTACAAGAAGTAGCGGTAGCTTATGATATTTTACAAACCTGTGGGAAGCGCTTTGTACATCCGGAATACATTGCATGTCCATCCTGTGGGCGTACGCAGTATTCCATGCGTCAGGTTTTTGATGAAATCAAGGCAAAAACGTCCCATTTAAGTGGCATAAAGATTGCGATTATGGGGTGCGTGGTGAATGGAATAGGAGAAATGGAAGACGCCGATTACGGTTGCGTGGGTGCGGGACCGGGAAAAGTCAATTTGTACTACAAGAACCATTGCGTTAAAACGAACATCTCTGAACAAAATGCCGCTGAAGAACTGATCAAAATGATTGAAACTCACGAAACATTCCTACCTTCAATAGAGTACCCATAAGTAGGACAGCCAGCGTTGAAAGGCAAAAAGATTTTTCTGGAGCAAGTCTCAAGGGGAAATAATGATTGAATTTCATTCCCTATTTCATCTTTTATCCACCTTAATCTTTTCCGGACTTTCCTTTATTTCCCAATCAGAGGAGACGACAAGACCGGTCAATGTTTCCAACACGATCTTGGCCGATGGCCGCGATAAAGGATCTAAGGATAGACAATCCGCCGTAATTTGTGCAAGTTTTCTCAAAATAGGTTCCGGGTAGTATTTCCCCGTCGTTTTTTTCATAGCGACATTCATCTCTTCGAACTGAAGCCACAGATCTTGATTCATCAGCGCCTTAATTTTGGCCTGAGCAATTTTTTTGGTATTTTCCTTAAATTGATTGAGTGCCTTTCGCAAAGTATCAATCTCTGCGGTTAAGGAAGCAATTTTCTGTTCTACAGAGGCCATCGCCTCCCTCAAGTTTTCTTTTAACAAAAGAGACGCTTGCGGATCTGGAATATTTTTATGCGATGAAGCTTCTTCGTCCAAGATATTATCAAAATTATCTAATTCTAATAATTTCCATCCTACAGTTTCTCTTTCATCACATAAGTGTGTATGTTGATAATCTTTCTCCTGTAATTCCTGTTTCATCTTTGTTTCTGCCGTGTATTCCGCGCGTTCTAGCTCTCGGTATTTCTGGATGAAAGGCGATATTTTGGATGAAGTATCTGAAAAAAAATTAACATCCATATTTTTTGCACCTCCTCCAAAAAATAATGAAGGAAGCACGGTTCCCAAAGTATATATATCATAACTCGTCGTCGCTTCTGAAACCTTCTCATCTTCACTGTTAGGCGAAAAATACTCCGGTGCCCCATTGAGCGAAAGTTGAGGTGGTAGTTGACTCCCTACCGCTACAGCCGTTCTTAAATTACGGACTGCAATTTTATCGGGATCATGCTCAGCAAAATGTTTCCATCTTTCGATGATGATATTTTCCAATTTCAAATTGCAATACACTTTTTGATGTTCATGCAGTGAATGTAGAACAAAGGTCAATTCGCATGCCCATTCCAATGCCTTTTTAGGTTCATCGACATAACCGCTGGCAAAAGGAACACAGGGCTGTGCTTCAAGCCGGCCATTGGCACCATATCGCCCATAAATAGCGCTATAGCAGTCTCTTCCTGAAATCGTTTCTGAAGTAAAGGCACCACTGGCCGAAATTTTGTCGACGATCATAGTCTCAAAATGCTGTGATTTAAGCGACAAAGTATCGTTATAGCCGTCGACCGTCTCAATAAAATTGTCTCTAAGCGCCTTGCCTTTGAGATTCATGTTACTACTTTGGAGTTCAGCTGCCTGTTCCGGCATTCCTTTAGCTTTCGTTTTCTTTTCATCGTTAGAAATCCACGCGATAGGGGATGTGGGATCGATAGCGGCACACTTTGAAGTATTTTCGCTAGGAGAAATATGCGAAGCTTGTACGCTATGCGCGCCTATAATAGGCATGAAGCTGCATAAAGTCATATACTTTATACGATGAAGATGATAATTTGTATTTTTCATATTGCGTTTCATGGTGTTAAAAAACAGAGACTATGCAAAAAATAATAGACAATATTTTCTGACCTCTATAGAATAAAAACATTATTTTCCTACTCCTATCTGAATCCCAACGCTGGGCATGAGATTTTTCGTCACATCTGAAAATAAGACTCTCATCGTTTAGCTACGTCTGCACTAAACAATTTTCCACGCAATTGATGCTATTGCCAGGAAATCCACCACTATCGTCATATTTTTTCCAATTTTTGTCAGACATCGCATATATAACAAGTATTTTTAATTTTTGTCTACAAAATACAGTAGGACTTCAAATATTTTTCCTTTTATTCTATCGGCATCGCAGGCATAAATGTAAAATGGAAAAGCACTTCATCGTTCATTCAATTTCATTGATTTATGTCTTAACGTGTTGCGATCGTTATTTTATCCTAAACCCTTCTTTGCTGAATGCTCAATGGAACGGAACCAATATATTTATCTGCAAATTCTTAGACATTATCATCAACCTTGAAACTGTTGAAGTAGTTGAATAACGGTCTCATTGGAATACTCTTTAGCAAGGTCCAATGCTGTACGTCGCTTTTTATCGCGTATGTTTAAGAATTTTGATACATTTTCTGCCGTACCTTTTTGTTTCAAGTGATCGATAAGCATGACGGCGATCGCTTTTGCTATTTCTGGATTTTTGTTCAAAATCGCTATGAGATGTAATGGCGTTTGTCCGTCGTCATTGATTCGGTTGACATCTGCGCCTTGGTCTAGCAGTATTTTGACAACCTCTTTGACCTCATCTAAATCTTTATCTCTATTGATATTAGCCACTGCAAAATGCAATGCCGTCCAACCGATATTATTGCGCTTGTTTAAGAAATTTGCGATATTTGCTTGCATTGCCGTTTTTCCTGGCATACCAACTTTATGATTTGCCATACTTTTTCGATTCAAGTGTTTAATAAGCATGGTAACGATCTCTTTCATGGTTTTAGGACTGCTGTTGCCTAACGCCCAATGCAATACCGTTTCTTGGCAACTATTCATTGAGAAGTCACTTTCTAGATCTGCGCCTTTATCCAGTAATCCACGGACTATTTCTTTAGCTGTGGGGAGTTCCTTAATGCGTACTGCATAATGCAGCGCTGTATTTTGCAGCGAGTCTGTTTGGTTTATGTTTCGACGTGGGATAACTGTTTGGTTTATGTTTCGATTTGGGATAGCTGTTAGCCAAGATCTTACTGATTTTATATCTTCCTCAGTCAATGCAGTTTCTGCCATGTATTTTGCTCTTAAGAATTTCAACAATTCTGCAGCGTTTGACTCTTCTTCCTGTGGTTTTGTAAGTGTCGTCTCAGGTTGCTTTTTCTTAGCTGAAGGCTGCACAGAATTATTTCTTCTAGGCTGTTTTTTTTGAGATACGTCCAAAGTTCGAGATACATCCAAAG
>JAITAK010000023.1 GCA_031284165.1 Puniceicoccales bacterium | reverse complement strand
TCCTGTCTCTTTTTGCATTTTCTCATTCAGAACGAGAAATTTGGTTAAAAAGTAACGGAAAGCATTAAATTTTGTCGCCCTTGCATCTATAACATATTGAGAGACGGCACTTTCTGTATCCGGGAAATATAGGGACTCAACGAGTTCCCATCCTATTCGGCCGAATAAGATAACCGGCAAAACACTTCCCGACGAATAAATATCATAGGAAGTTTGAGCCGTAGGAAATTTTGTCGATTGTTCTTTATTACTATCGCGCAGTTCTGTGATTTGTTTAGAAAATTCCTCTAGCGTATCCTTAACATCCTTAAGCTCTTCAAGATTTTGGGCAGGTATTTGGGTCAATAAGGTTTGAAGCGCATCATACCCCTCGGTAAGGTTTTCGATTTTGCTTTCATTCTTTGCGATAGTGCGTTGGAGTTCGACATATTCAGGTGCTCCATTACTGCAATATCTTTCAATCTTATCGCCAATTTTTGTCATTATACCGAGATCGATAATGCGGCAGGGATAGTCGGCGAAAGCATCATAGAGAAGCATAATATTATCTGGCTTAATATCGCCATGAATCATGCCCAATGTATGAAGGGCTATGAATCCCGCAAAAAGGCTTGCTGCACGCGCTATGGCTTTTTGAAGGTTGTCGGGATAACCCAAATAATCATAAGGCGCTTGATGCTCTGAAGCGAGGACGACAGCTTTAAGATCTTTACCCTGTATTTTTTCTTGAATCAGCGATCCATCCTTGGCTTTACCGATAACGGTTACAATCACCCCTAAGCCGGATAACAGACCATATTCGACGCGATCTTGACCCAATTTTTGAGCGGCATTTGCGACGAGTGCGTTGGAATTTTTTAACTCATCTTGCATATTTTGCGATCCTTGAGGACCTATCCCTTGTTTAACAATCTGATGTTCATCTTTCGAAGCATAAACGATTCCAAAGTAACCTCGGCCTAATTCTCTACCTTTTTCGATGGCCATCCCTGGTTTCAAATTTTGTTCTCCTAAGAAATCCCTGGCAAACCTTTGTCGATCCAATTGATTTTCTTTGAGACCTCCCGAAAAATTGTAGGACGATTCGACGATGAAACACTCCTGATCACTATTCCGATTTGTCGATGAACTTTTTCTTTCTCCTTGTTTTATAGTCTGTCCCTTCGGCAAATTACCTGGCCCATAAGGGAGATCCCCTCGAAGTACCGATGGTGCTAAAATCAAAAGACCTACCTTTGTCCAAGTCTGTAACGCATGCTTAAGGTTCGTCATCCCTGACACCGCTTCTTGATCCCACCGATTAGATATTTTTTTGCCCATCAATGTGTGTTATAATAAAGACGAGTTTAAATTTTACAATACAATTCTAAATAATGAGTTTTGTGAAGTATTTATTTCGAATCACATTCATCAGGTTCAATGGCGTTAAGCAAATATCTGTGCGTTGACTTTTCTTTATTTTCCGCTTTTTCGATGCTTTCCATGTATTGGGAAATTCGAGAGAGTTCTGCTACGATCTCCGCAGCCGAAGGGCGTTTCTTTGGGTCAAGGGATGATATTTGTGCTTGCAACTCAGAAAGTTGCGACAGAACGGGTTCTGGATAACTTTGATGACTGCGTTCTTTCATTGATTGATTTAATTTGGAGAACTTCTCTAAGAAGTAACGCTTGCCGTCGAAATTTGGAGTTCGGGCGTCGTTGAGGTATTGAAATTTTTGAGCTGCCTTCGCATTCCGAGCATTCCGAATACTCTGAGTATTTCGAACATTCCGAATATTCCGAACATTCTGAACATTCTGAGCGTTCTGAACATTCTGAGTATTCCGAACATTCCGAGCGTTCCGAAAATACAAATCATCTGCTGTCCGAAATCCCAATTCGCCAAATAATATGGGTAACAAGATTGCCGCAGATGAATAGATATCATAAGAAGTTTGTGCTTCTGTACAGCGCTGCGATCTCGCTAAATCTATATCTTCAGCGATAGAATCAAGTTTTTTTTGTAGTGATTTGCGGTATTGTCTCTCCTTATCAGAGACATATTGCTGTGAATCGATCTGAGCGCATTTTTTTTGAAGTTTTGTCTGTTTTAGTTTAAGATCCTTGATGATGCACGTTTGTTCGATGTACTCTGGTCCTCCATTACTGGAATGGACTTCGATTGCATCATTAATTTTTTTCAATGCCCCCAGGTCGATGATTCGACAATTCCCTTCGGTATCAATGACAACATTGCCGGGCTTAATGTCACAGTGCACAAAATCTAAACTGTGGAGGGCTGCAAGACCAGAAAAAAAAGTGATGGCTCGCAATATAGCGCTTTGAAGATTATTGGGACAGCCATCAGGACTGTAATAGGGCGCTACAGGAGTGAGAACCGTTCTTTTTAAATCCTTTCCCAGGACTCTTTCCTGAATCAAAGAACCATCTTCCGTTTTCCCAATGACGATAACGACGCGATTTATCCCCAATAGTTGCGCATCTAGCTTTTCGCCATTAATTCTTTGGGCGACAGCGTCTATAAGGGCATTAGAATTTTTTAATTCTTTATCAATGCCTCTTTTTCCTTTGTCCTCTCTTCCCTGTTTAATAATTAGCGTACTTTCTTTATGATCTTTATAGAAACCCTCATAGATGATCCCATATCCTCCTTGGGCAAGTTTTCGGCCCTTGCGGATAGGGATACCTTCCAGCAATTCTTGAGTAGGGAAGTAGTTCTTAAAGTTCCGTTGTTTTTGTAGATTTACTCTTTCTATGAAACTAAATGATGAGTTAAGGATAAGGTTTTGAGCATTGACAGACGCCGTCAAGAGACCGAGGGCTATAAAAAAACATAGCGTCTTTTCTCTATTCGACATTTGCCTTTTGTTCATTATGATACAAAGTATAATTGTTAGTATATGATTGACGATAAAATTATGTATATTTTTTCTGAAAAAAGCTTAACTTAGGTTTTTTATTGTAGTTGTAGAAAGTAGAAGTTTTGAGAGATCTGTCAATCAACGAAAAAGTAAAGCCGAAATTTTTATATTCATTATCATGGTTATAGCCATAGCGACGTTCGGTGGGAATCGGTCTTTAACATTCTTGGCGATTGCCATTCCTTCAGTACCAGAAATTATCGCTCTAAAAAACCGACTTTGTGATAAACCTTAGAAAGCGTTTTATAGGCAATGGGTTGTACTTTTTCATTTCCTTTCCTAATCACAGCGTATAAATATTCCTTATCTTCTTTAATGGCCTCATATTTTTCGCGAATGGGATCCAATAGCTTTATTAAAACCTCGGCAAGTTCCTCCTTGAATGCAGCGTAACCCGTGTAGTCTTTAAATTTCGCCTCTGCCGCCTCAAGCTGAATCCCTGTGACTGCGCAATAGATATTGAGTAAATTGAAAATCCCCGGGCGCTCGGGATGGCTTGCAATTTTATTTTCAGAGTCCGTAACGGCGGAGATGATTTTTTTTCGAATGGTCTCGGGTTTGTCGGTAATATAAATGGTTGCCCCATCCGCCGAATCGGATTTCGACATCTTATGTTCCGGAGATTTAAGGGACATTACCCGGGCACCGGTGGTTTCAATTAAAGGTGCAGGAACTGTGAATGTTGGGGAATAGGTGGCGTTAAACCGTTCGGCCAGGTCTCGGGCAAGCTCGACATGTTGCCGTTGATCTTCTCCAGTAGGGACAAAATCCGCATTGTAGAGCAAAATGTCCGCGGCCATTAAAACCGGATAGTAAAGCAGCCCCGAATATATATTTTCCCTCTTTGCCGATTTATCTTTAAATTGATGCATGCGGTAGAGTTGTCCCAAAGGTGTCAGGCATCCCAACACCCAAGCGAGTTCCGTATGACCGACGATGTGGGATTGGACAAAAATTGTACATCGCTGTGGATCAAGGCCACAAGCAATGTATTGAGCAACACAATTCAGTGTTGCACTGCGAAGATGCGCTGGAACTTGGGGTATCGTAATGGCATGTTGATTGGGGATGAAAAAATAACAATCATATTGATCTAGCATCTTTTTCCAATTATTAGCGGCACCTAAAAAATTACCTAAATGGAGCAATCCTGTAGGCTGCATCCCTGTAAGAACGATCTTTTTTTGTGTGTCCATAACTTGTGCCTAAAAAGCAGTTTATGATAAATATACCGCCAGTTTTTCGAGAAAAAACTGAAATTAATTTCAGATTAGTCAAAACTTTCCCCAAAATTTTCTGAAAATTTTTTCGATTTCCGGATATTGGTCTTTTGCTCCAGTAGTTTCAGCAATGATCTTTGACCTTTGGGCCGCTAATCAGCGTTTTTCGTCATTTTGATGGACGTTTATGTAATGCGATAAGTCAAGATAAATTTAAAAGAAATGAATCTTTTAGAAGGAATTTTTAAAAACCTTCAGGGAATCGATGCTGAGAAAAATTATTTCTGGCAAATGATTTGCGAAGCGGGGGAATAATTTGAGGGTAAATTCCATGGGTTACGTCGCTACACAAAAACATGGGATGCGAGATAAAAAGACATATTCAATGATGCGCATTGTTTATATCGACCGGCAATATCGGTATTGGAGAGCGCGTATCCTCTATTCTTTATTTCTAGGCTACGCTACATTTTATTTGGTACGGCAGAATTTTACGGTGGCGGTGCCGGAAATGGTCAAAGCATTTGGTTATACAAAATCGGAAATCGGTTGGATATTTACTTTATTTTCGATTATTTACGGCATAGGAAAGTTTATTAGCGGGGCCATTTGTGATCGCACTGATGCCCGTTATTTTATGTCCATTGGGCTTGTTGGCGCGTCAATTTGTGCTTTAGGTGTCGGGTTTTCTCATTCTATAGGGACTTTTGCGTTCCTCTATACTTTAAATGGCATATTTCAATCGATGGGTTGGCCTCCGGTTGCCCGTCTTATGACCCATTGGTACGCGCCGAAAGCGTTAGGAACGCGTTGGGGAATCGTCAATGCCTCCCATCAATGCGGCAGTACTGCAATTTTGTTGGGCGGATCCTGGTTAATGGAAAGCTTTGGTTGGCGTTATGTATTTATTGTCCCTGCTTTGATAGCGTTACTTTTAGCAGGAATTCTATTCGAACGCCTTAGAGATACACCGAAATCTCTAGGATTGCCTACCATTGAAGAAAAAGAGGGCTTGATGTTCAGTACAGTACATCAAGAAGAAAAAGCGATCACCTTTAAGGAGATTTTCATGAAACATATTCTGCCCAATAAGGCATTGTGGTATGTATGCATTGCCAATTTCTTTGTCTACATCATTCGCATGGGATTTTTCAACTGGGCACCGACCTTTTTACAGGAAGCGAGAAGTGCCTCGGTATTCACTTCCGGCGTACAAAGTTCCGTATTTGAGCTTACGGGCATTATGGGCGGATTAGTAGCGGGCTGGGCTTCGGATCACATTTTTAAGGGACGGCGTAGCTGTACTGGCTTTTATTTTATGTTAGCGCTAATCATCCTCCTATTCTTGTTCTGGCAATTACCCACGACTTCGCAAACGATCAATACCCTGTTCCTCTTTTTGATAGGATTTTGTATCTATGGGCCACAAACTTTAGTAGGGATTTCTGGTGCGGAATTGGGATCTAAAAGGGCTGCCGCTGCGGCTAATGGATTAACAGGGACCTTTGGTTATTTAGGCGGAGCGGTTTCCGGCGTAGGTGTTGGCATCGTTGCCGATCGGTGGGGTTGGAACGCCGTATTCTTTTTCTTTGCCATTTGTGCGATCATCGGATCCCTCTTTTTTGTCCTCAATTGGCATCAAACCTCACAGAACCCGATAGTGAAATAATTCACGGACAATGCGAATCCATGTACGTCCTATGTTTGCCAACATTTTAAGGGTCGGGAAAGAATGGGGCTACATCACGTAGAAGCAGAAGCGATATTCCCCATGAATCTTGATGCGTTATTCGGTTCTCCCAGGAACATCGATGGTTCCAAATCCAATCCCGAACGCAAGCTATAAAATGAGTGAAGTTCATCGCCATCACATTTTCGAGCCTTAAGCACGTTATCGCACTTTTATTTTCTTGACGAGAGAGGAAGAAAACGCACAACATTTTAAAATAACTAAATTGTAAATTATGGATATTTCTTCAGAAGAAAAAAAGAGTTCGACGCTTTCACCTTTAGAAATCGATTGGAGCGATGTGGCGGTATTATCTCAATACGTCACAGGTACGGGAAAAATATTGCCTCATAAATATACAGGGCTTAATGCACGCCAACAAAGGCATATTACACGCATGATCAAACGCGCTCGCAATATGTTGCTTATGAAATAGTGGCCGGCGACGCGAAAATTTTAGAACCAACGGAGGCAGCAATAAACCTCGTTGCGGATGCTTTATTGCGGGGTGAAATTGTAGCGCTGCCTACGGAAACCGTTTATGGCTTAGCGGCGATTATAAGTAATGAAGATGCATTGCAGAAAATTTTTGCCGCCAAAAGGCGTCCATCCTGGGATCCGCTCATTGTGCACGTCTTGAATTTATCTGCCCTACGGGATTTAGTGGAAGTAGAGGGTAACTTATTCCATAAGTTACGCCTTCTCAGCGAAGCGTTTTGTCCGGGACCATTAACTTTTGTTCTAAAAAAAAAGAAAAACGTTGCCAATGTCATTAGCGCAGGAAAAAAGACTATCGCTATTCGTATTCCGGCGCATTCCGTGTTTCGAGAAGTCCTGAAAAAAACGGGTCCACTGGCTGCACCAAGTGCCAATCCCTTTGGCTATATAAGTCCGACCTGTGCCGCTCATGTCTATCAATCCTTGGGAAATGAAATTTCCTATATTTTGGATGGGGGGCCTTGTGAAGTAGGTCTAGAATCGACTATTTTAGATCTCAGTGTCCAACCATTGATGATCCTACGCCCTGGAGTAATTACGGTAGCGATGATCGAAAATATTCTAGGAGAAAAGATTAAACCCTATCATCCTTTAGTGAGCGCAGATCCTTCTGCTCCGGGAATGTTGAAGCAGCATTATAGCCCACGAACGCGATTGCGACTCTTTCGAAAATCGATTAAAGAAATAATAGATAATTTTCCGGAATATTCCATGGAAGACATTGCGATTGTCTATCTTTCCTCGAAAGAAGCGCATGCTTCAGGGGAGGTAGAACATGGGCTTAAAGAAAATGTTTTTTGGTTCAGCGAGGAAGGTGATTTACACGAAGTTGCCCGGAACATGTTTGCGATACTCCAGCAGTTAGACGGCATGCAATTTCATTTGATTTGCTGCCAAATCCCAGAAGCTGAGCACATGGGTATAGCCGTTATCGATCGCTTAAGTCGTGCAGCGGCGAAATTTTAATTGAAAAGTTAGGCAAAGAAGGAGAATTATTATGGGTTGGGCTATATTAATTTACTTTTTAAGAGCAATACGGGGATTAGTGTGAGGACATTGCGCACAAGCTTCGCACTGCATTATCATGGCATATAATTGAGACCGCGTTCTAGCCTGTAACCATAAGGCGCGTTCGATAAATGACCTCTCGATCAATCCTCGGAATGGGCAGTGTTTTCCCAAAATATTTTTCTCTGGCATTAACATTAATTCTGCCAATTTTTCTTCGTCGATTCGTTGATTTGTTTCATCAGTAATATTTGACCATTCCATGCCCATGATTTGCTCTTTATATTGGTTTTGGCAATGCAATTACGTAAAAAATATCATTTTAATAAAGCATCAACATTCATAACCCACCGCTGTTTTTCCAGCGTCTATGATATCCTGTAAATAAATGACCAGAAAAATACTCCCTTCCTCCACCTCAATCTCTACGAATTCGTTGACGGTGCGATTGAAACAGGAATGATTTTGAGGAAAATGAAGCCAATATTTCTTCAATTCCCAACGCAATCCTCGAGTATGGACCTTTGCCGAAGGCAGGGCAAAGAGCGACAATTTTGTTTCTTGAGGGAGGTGTAATGTTAAGGAGTGCTCTATCCTGAGTCCTAAGGTTGGTGGCATATAGCCGATTGAATCGCTTTGGGCTAAAATACTAATGTTATTTAAAATGTGATCCACATAGCCTCCGTTAACTCCTAAAATGACGGAGGGCGATAAATCATGCGTTTGAGTAAAGTGCAATGCTTTTTGAAAATCTGATAACGATTGGTCTTTGATCACGATTTTTTTCGTCTTTGCCCTAACGGATTGTTTGACGCTATCGTCGTCGCCGATGACGACATCTGCTTCAATACCCTTGCGGCGAAGTAAGTCATAGGCGCCATCCGTAGCAATGATAGGGAGATCGAAGTGCGAAAAAAACGAATACTTAGGTAATATTCCATGCAGACAAAGTAGTGAACGACAAGTCTTCAAGGTAGGGAGAATTTCTAGAAATTTTTGATCTTCGAAAAGCATTCGCTAATTTTGAATTTACCTTTAGGAAACTTCCCTATCAAATTGTATCTCTTGAATTTGTTTAAAGAAGGCGCGCATATTTTCTGCGCGAATAAGATCGCGTTCTTCGGGAGATAAATCTTTGCCATACAAGACAACGAGATTTCCCGGTTGTAATTCTACGCGATAGCGGTCAATTCCGGAGCGATTTTTTTTATCAATGAAACCGTAATCTACTGCCAAACGCATCCACGCCAACATCTCGAAGGCTTCCTTACTGGTTAAGGTGTAACAGGAGCGTAGTATGCCGTAAATTCGTCCTATTTTATCCAAAAATTGCGTACGATTATGCTTCAAAAATGCTTCTCGGGCTGCAATTTCCTGATCCATAATTGCTTTGACTACATGTTCTAGGCGCTGAATTTCATCTATTTCATCCATACCCAAGGTCTGTTGATTGGAGATTTGATAGATATGCCCTAACGCTTTGGAACCTTCGCCGTGAAACCCGCGGACGGTGATGCCGATTTGTTGTACTGCATTAATTAAATGTTGGACTTGTTCCGTCATACCCAGTCCCGGGAGGTGTATCATCACTGAAGCTCGCATTCCTGTCCCCACGTTGGTAGGGCAAGCCGTTAAGTAGCCTATCGACGAAGAAAAGGCATAATTGCCCCCATCAATCATATCATCGATATCGTTAATTTTTCTCCAAGCTTCGCGTAACTGGAATCCGTTATAGATGATCTGAAGCCTCAAATGATCCTCTTCATTGACCATAATTGATAAAGGGATTTTATCGCTACAGATGACTCCTGAACCCGCTCCATTTTCGAGTAATTCCTTGCTCACGATGCGATACTCTTGCAGGGCTAATCGTTCTGAAGCGGTCAGCGTCGACAGATCGATAAAGATTTTTAGATCCTTCACCCCTTCAACGTGTCTCTTCAACATTTCGAGAACTTCAATGCGCTCCTTGGGATTGGCTCGAGCGGGGAATTTGAACTGTGCAAAATTGCGCGCCAAACGAATTCGAGAACTCAATATGATGGGTTGGCTGCGTTCCTCAAAACGCTTACCGTGTTCTAAAAGAAGTGTTCTAATCATTTTCGTCCTGAAATAATAGGCGCAGCTGGTCCCTAATTTTCACTGCTTCTTCGAAATTTTCCGTTTCGATAGCCTGACGTAATCTTTCTTCGAGGACTTCCCTCTGAGAAATGCTTGGAGATTCTGAGGTGAATCCGCGAGGTCGTTTTCCGACATGTTTTAAACTTTTTTGCATATCTTTGATTAAAGGTAAAAGCTTTTCCTGTAAATGCTTGTAGCATTGAGCACAACCTAAATAGCCCGTTTTTTTCAAGAGCTCCAATGTGCAACCGCAATTTTTACAGCAGTGATGAGCAATCATCGATGAATCTATACCTCCGAAAAGGGCAACCCCTATATTTTGACTTATAGAGAACGGAAGCACATGACTAGGCAAAACACCGTAATTGCGAGCACAAACTTCGCATAAGTTAATCAATTGCCTTATCCCATTCACCTCCTGTTCGATGTGGACGATCGCCGGATGACCACACATATTACATTTTAACGATTCCATGGATCAATACTAAAAAATTCGCGATTCACATTGTCATACCACCATCGATAGTCAACACCTGCCCTGTGATATAGCCTGCCTCCTCCGAACATAGGAAACTGACCATAGCAGCAATATCTTCGGGAACGCCCATGCGCTGCATAGGAATCCTTTGCTGCATCGCCTCGACAATTTTTTCCGGAAGCGCAGCAGTCATATCGCTTTTGATTAAACCTGGGGCTACGGCATTCACACATATTCCTCGGGAAGCCACTTCTTTGGCCACAGATTTCGTAAAACCGATTATCCCTGCCTTAGCCGCTGCGTAGTTGGCCTGACCAAAATTGCCCGTTTTCCCAATCACTGAGGAAATATTGATGATCCGCCCCCAGCGGTTTTGCATCATGCCACGCAACAGCGATTTCGTCCAATAAAAGCAACTTGTCAGGTTTGTCCGAATGACATCTTCCCAATCCGTTTCGTTCATTCGAAGGAGAAGTGCGTCACGCGTAATGCCCGCATTATTAATTAAAATATCGATAGCGTTGTGCTTTGCCAAAAGTCTTTCACAGGTCAATTTTACCGCAGCCCCTTCAGACACATCAACAATGGCGCTTTCGGCTTCGCCTCCTCCTTCGACAATTTCCTTTGCAACGCGCTCGCAATTTGAAGAACGGCTGACGCAAATTACATGTAGCGCTCGCTTCGCTAACGCTTTCGCTATCGCTTCTCCCAATCCGCGCCCCGCTCCCGTAACCAAGGCAACCCGCCTCTTTCCGATTTCGACCATGGGTAAATTATGGTTGCACTTATCCCTAACGTCAATAGGGATTTTTGCCTTTCTTGTTAATGACGGCGACAGTTTCTTCTGCGCCCTCTTTGAGCTACTACCCTTTGGGCTTTAGCCTCTTCCGAAAGCGGAGCACCTCGTTTTATAGCGCGAAGCCAAACGGGATCGCCTTTAAAGGTCGCTCCGACGAAGGACGGCTTCTGGTAATTGTTGGTCAAAATAAACTCATCGGGGCTTATCGTTGCCTCTCCCGCCAATTGACCGTCCGTAAAGAAACGATTGAGCTGCGTTGTCTTGGGATCATCAATGCGCACAATCGTGGGCGTAATGATATAGATGCGTTCCATAACGCTATTATCGCGGCTATCGGTTTTAAATAAATATCCCAAAAGCGGAATGTCTTTTAAAAATGGAACACCCGCCGAACTTACACTGTGATTCTCATGGAAATAACCTCCAATAAATAGACTCTGTCCTTCAAATATGGATGCCTCTGTATTGACTGAATTCGTTGAGGTCGCAGGAGTATTAGATCCAACGCGCGGATCCTTATCGAAGCTGCCGTCAGTCACTTCAATCAATAATTTTATTTTAGGCAAGCCGTTCGCGTCAAAGCTGTCGGGAATGATATGAGGAACCACCACTAACTTCGTCGAAACTGTTACATCGTAAAGCCCACCGGCTTTCGCTCCAGCAACCTGAACGTAAGCTGTATTAGAACGATCAATAACCGCGCCAATATTATCTAATGTGATCACCGAAGATCGCGTCAATGTTTGCGCATTACCCACATCTTCCAGAATATTCAGCGTTTCTGACAGGGAATATCCTTTAAAGAGTTTATCAAAATTCATCGTTATCGTCCCCGAGACCTTATCGATAAAATTGATATTAACGCGTTCCAGATTTGTGTTCGCTCCAGCGGCTTGAGCATTGGCTCCGTCAGCTTGGGCGCGTTTGCGAACAATAAAATTGGACCCAATCTTCCGCGCACCCGCCCTGGAAATGTCAACAACGGCAACCTCAATCTTAATGGCATCCCTGGGCACATCTAATTGACGAATAATATCTTCAATAAAGTGCATATCTTGACGCTTCGCTTTGACGATAACCGCGTTGAGACGCGTATCATAAGTCACAAAAATTTCGCCTAAATTCATCGGTTCTGTAGTCTTATTCTCCCCTTCCTTAACGTCATCCGCGTTACCGCCTGTACCGTGATCCTTAACCCCATAATTCGGCTTCCCGGAATCGTTCGTATGATATACTGTCCCCGGAATTGCCTTAACCGAAGTCGCTTCATTCGACTTTGAATTATTAATGTTAACCCCTATGCTACTCTCACCTACAGGCCCCGGTAAGGCGCCAATCATTTGCTGCAACATTGTCGCCACGCCAGGAATGTTCATATTACCACCGCGGTAATTCACAGACATATCATAGGCCCAGGCATGCTTTAACGGAAAGGAACGAATATCAAACACATTACTAACGCGCTCAATCACGACTTTTTTGGAAAGTTCTTCGATGAGTGACATCAACTTGGGTGGGCCACTCACTACTAAAATACCTGCTGTTTCCAATGGGCGAAAGGTGACGTTAGAACTCAAAAATCTAAGCTGTGCCATCACCTTGATCAGCATACGTATTTCGTCGCGACTCATCTTGTAAACCGACGATTTTACTTCGCTGCTCTTATAGACGTACATCATGCTCCCATCGAAGAACCATACGAGACTGTAGGCATTGACGATATCCTTCCAAAATTGGTAAGGAGTAATATTGCTAAATTTTCCATTGACGACGTCAGTCACGGCATCGCTGATGATGACGTCCATGGATTGCATCACACAAAAATTGCGGATCAATTCCTTGAGTTCCTGATTTTTAGCAAAATGATAGTATTCTGCCGTTTTCCAAGGTAGATAATCCGCGGGATTTCCTTCCGCGAAAACCATCGAATTGACCGCTTCCACGGAATTTAAATCGATTAGAGGTATTTGCGAATCCCCGATCACCTTTCGCTCTAAATATTTTTTTTGATCTTCGTGCGCTAAAGCCTGAGGCATCACTTTCGCAGTGGGCGACGAATCTGCTGAAATCTGAAGTACTTGTTCCTCGGATACCGCTGTTATTGACTCATCTTTTATACCTCTAGACGGCTGCACTCGAGCCATCGCTTCTTCGGGAAAAGGCGACGCATTTTCATCAATTGCCGATGCTAGCGCATCCTTTAAAGGCACGCGTTCTAGGCGTTCCCCTACCGATGGATGCGCCAAGTCATCCTTCAATGCTTCGAGTTTTACCACATCCGTAGTTTCGCTGACTTTGTAAATCGTCGAAAGCGCCGCGGAAGCTTCCGCTTCCTGAGGCTTGGCATTGAAAATGTCTTCTTGCACTTTCGCCGATCCAGCGTAGGCCGACATCGAACTATCATTGAGCGATCCATAAGTGTGTTGTGCTACCGCTAAACACAAAGTAATATAGAAAACCTTCCTCATAATCTAAAATCCAAAAACGGTTAGCCCCGAACCTCGAGGCACTACCCGCATATACTCAAAAGCATCTGCCCAAAATTCCAAATTTTCCACAAAAGATTCCACTTCCGCAAAGATATTATCCATAAAAAGCTCTGATGAGTGCCGTTTGCGAAATAAACAGAGTTGATTAGATTCGCTCTCTATAGAAAGGCTATCATCGGTTTCGGCAATACGTGCAAAATTCCATTGCAACAAATGTTTCAGTTTTTGCAGATCATTTTCCGTATTTTTCTCTGTGAAATAACCACAAAAAATAATGAAATTGCGCTCTCCTTGAATGATTTTCAAGCTTAAGCGCTCATCGATAACCACTTCAAAAACCGGGTGCTCCCTGTGATGATCTTCTACACGGAAATAGCACGCTAAAATATCCATTATCTCTTCCCATCCCATTAATGGCTTGCTTTTTACAAAAAAAATTCAAACGCGCAAGCACGAAAATTTACTAAAATGAAAATCGTTTCATAAAATTTAAAGAAAATTTTTAAGGCGAAAATGAGCCGAAAGGTTTGCGGTTCCTTTTTCAATCTCGATAAAATTTTGTCCGCATTTGATCATCATACGCCTTATGAACGTCCCTTAACGCTTTTCCGCAAAATTTTTCACAAAATGTAGATTTATGACGTTTCTTACAGCATTGTTAAGATGAAATCTTAAAAAACTGCCTTGCATTTCGAGTGGTTAAAGCACAAAGTTCTGCCTCACCTAACCCTAATAAATTCGCCACATAGCGTGCTGTTTCACGAAGAAAAGCGGGTTCGTTGCGTTGAGAGCGCCAAGGTACAGGCGCCAAATAAGGACAATCCGTTTCCAGCATTAAGCGTTCAATACCCTGGGCTCGCAGCGCTTGGCGTACATTTTCGGCATTTTTATAGGTAACAATTCCCGTAAAAGAAGCGCGTCCGCCACGAGCATTAATCTCGCGCATGCCATCGCCATTCTCTGAGAAACAGTGAATGACGACATTATGCCAATCGCATCCCGATTGATCGATGACTTGTTTGCAATCTTCGAAAGCATCACGCGAATGGATGACTATAGGGCAATGCTTTTGTCGCGCAATCAGAAGTTGTTGACGAAATACCTCCTTTTGAAGGGCTATCACTGCGCGAGCATCTCCCACTCCTTGCAAGTAATGATAATCCAGGCCGATTTCGCCAATAGCCACCGGTTTCGAATTTCCTTGAAAAAATGATTCTAATAATTCCAAATCCCGTTCCCAATTTTCATCCACATTTGTCGGATGAATGCCAACGGTATAATGAAGGTTCTGATGTAAATCCGCAAGACGTTTATGGGCATCCCAATCCGTAGGATTTGTACCGCACAGGATCATTGCTTCAATAAAAGCTTCCTTTGCCCGTTGTAGGATGGAATCAATTTCATCGCCGAAATAATCGAGGTGACAATGAGTATCGATAAGATTCATAGGTCGAGTAATTGATGTAAAATTTTATCGATGAGGAGTGGGTTCCCCTGTCCTTGGGTCACTTTCATTACATTACCTTTCAGCGCATTAATTGCCGTTACTTTTCCCGAACGGTATTCGGCAACAGCTTTCGGGTTATTTTCAATGGCTGCCTTACAGAAATTGACGAGTTCCTGCTCATTGGAGTTTTGCGCTAAACCTTTTTCTGCGATAATAGATTTGGCATCGTTCCCTGTTTGAAACATAGCGACAAATGTATCTTGTGCTGTCTGTTTGGACAAGACACCTTCATCGATCAGACGCATAAGTTCCGCCAGTTGCTGGGGAGTGATTTTAAAATTTTCCTTTGCAATAGGTAAGTGTGCCTCAGAGAGTTCGCGAAGGAAATCATTAGCGATGAAATTGGCAATCCTCTTTGCTTGAGGATATAATTGGACTGTAGCTTCGAAAAAGTCGCACAAATCTGGATGAGGATAAAACACGGAAGTTACGGTATAAGGCAAATCGTAAGACTTAAAGAAGCGTTCCTGTTTTGAGAAAGGAAGTTCAGGTAGAGACTGCCGCAATGTATCGATCCATGTTTTTTCGATTTTCAGGGGAGCGAGATCGGGATCAGGAAAATAGCGATAATCGTCTACCGTTTCCTTGGAGCGCATAGGTGTAGAGATACTGCGTTCTGCGTCCCACTTTCGCGTTTCTTGAGGAATATGTCCGCCGTCGCTTAAGACCTGTTGTTGCCGCCGAATTTCGTAAGCGATTCCATTTCTGACACCGGAAATTGAATTTAAATTTTTCAGTTCAACTTTTGTTCCCAAGGCTTGTTGTCCTTTAGGGCGGATACTGACATTAGCGTCGCAGCGCAATTGTCCTTTTTCCATATCGCCATCAGAAATGCCGGCGTAGGACAGATGCATACGCAGCGAAGTGAGGTAAGCGAAAGCCTCTTCTTCGGATCGCAGATCGGGTAGTGAGACAATCTCTAAAAGTGGAACACCAGCACGATTGAAATCGATATAACTTAAATTTCCCTCATGGGTCAATTTACCGACATCTTCTTCGAGTTGTATGCGATCGAGGGCGATCTTTTTATGTACCCCCATAATGTTGCGTGAAGGTCCCGCTAATTCGATTTCAACGGATCCGCCTTTGCAAATAGGCTGATCCAGCTGAGAAATTTGGTAATTTTTGGGATTATCGGGATAAAAGTAATTTTTTCGATCCCAGCGCGTAATTTCGGGAATCGTTGCATTAAATATTAAGCCGGCGCGCAGGGCTTGGCGAACGGCTTCGCCATTGAGTACTGGAAGTGCGCCAGGCAATCCCAAGACGACAGGATCCGTAAGTGTATTAGCATCGATTCCGTAAAAGTAGGCAGAACGGGCAAACAATTTCGATGCAGTTTTAATTTGAATATGCACTTCTAACCCAATGACAGCTTCGTATTCCATTAAAATTCCTGAGCTAAGGAAAAGATTTATCGTTTCTTTTCAAGGTGATTTTTATTGAATTTTCAAGTCATGTAAGCACTGAGTACTCGCGGGAAAGTAGAATATTTTTCTTTACAGAGGCTGTAGGGTGTTACTTTGAAAACCATGATTGACCAACAGAATGCATTTGCAGGATCAGAATATGGTTTTGCGGATAAAAACTTAGGGCCCATAGAATTCGCTAAAGCCACATCGGATGTAGGATTTAAACTCATGATCTCCGATGATAAGGTCGCCACATCGCTTATTAATTGCGTGCTACAAGACGTAGGGGTTGACAGGATAACTCCATTACGGATCGTCGCCAAAGGGGACCCTAAAGCCCCTTTACGAGGATTGAATGTTAACGCTATGATGGATTATCATGCTATAACGGCAGACGGTCGGCATGTTGTTATCGAAATGCAGATGGTTCGCCAAGACAGTTTTGATCGACGCGCTTTGTTTTATGCCGCTTCGGCTTTCGTCAATCAAGTATTTTTAAAAGAGGAGAACGTCGAGAAAGATGGCCAATGGCACTTCCACATTAAAGACATCTATACGATCCAGTTTTTAGATTTAGATTGTCCCCGACATGGTAAAAATTTTAAGACGTATTACTGCATGATGGACGAATTTTCTTCCCAGAAAATCGATGGCATTCATATGATTCAGATCGCATTGAAAGGGATTCAAAACATCGAATTCCCGACGCAAACTCCTCTCACGCCCATTAATTGGTGGTACTACGTCATACGTTACGCCCATCGATTTACGGAAAGTGAGCTGGAACGGTGCCGTGCCTTAGGGATGCCCGAAGAAGCAGAGGTTGCTTTGGAGCACCTGAAATTTGAGGATTGGGGCGCCACTGATCGCTCAGCCTATGAACAGGAAATCACTGAACCTAATGCTTACGACTTAGCTTTAGAACGTCAACGGGAAGAAGGTCTTCAAGAAGGCCTCCAAAAGGGCGAGATCGCCGGCCAACTGAAAAATTTAATTGAACGATTCATATATAATGAAAATATGGATCGCTCATTACAGAGTATTCCTAAACATTCATTGACAAAACAAGCTGTGAAGGAAATATGGGATCAATATGCCGGTGAACAGAAAATCCCCCAAGATAAAACCTTGAAAAATTTTATCGAACTTCTGCAACAGAGCAAAGTTTTGGCGTAAGTTTGGCATCAGTCAATTTTGAAGTCAGTGAATCTTCCTCAATTATGGTTTTTAACCGGATGTACTGCGGTTGGAAAAACAGATCTATCTCTGAAATTGGCTCAATTTCTCGACGCTGAAGTTTTATCTTGCGACTCGATACAGGTTTATCGAGGAGCTGATATTGGTTCGGCGAAAATAAACTTGGAAATGCGGCAGGGAATTCCACATCATGGTATCGACCTTTGCGATGCTCATGAAACTTTTGACGTGGGACAATATACAAAATACGCACAGTTCATTATCGATCAAATGCAGAAAAAACGCAAGAATCTTCTCGTTGTTGGCGGTACAGGATTTTATCTCAAATCTTTTTTTGCCCCGATTATCGATGGGATTCGGGTTCCCGAAGAAGTGCGAAAAGAAGTGCAGTTATTGTATGAAAACTCTGGTATGGCTGCACTACAACAGCAAATAAAACGCTACGGTCCTGTTGATCTTAACCCTTCCGATTGGAATAATCCGCTTCGATTGATCTCTCTTTTGGGAAAACAAAGAATGACGGGGCTAGCGCAGGTTGACTTAAAGCGAAATTTTCTTCAGAAACCATGTCTCTTTGACAAATTTTCGCGAAAAGTTGTATACTTAGTGCGCAATTCAGCGTCACTGAATCAAAGAATCGAGCACCGCGTTGAAGCTATGTTTTGTAATGGATTTATCGAGGAAGTCAGAAACCTAGGGTCGGTGTGTTTGCCCCTAGCGAAGGCCGTTGGTTATCGAGAAGTCAGGACCTATTTGGATTATAAAGAGACCAAAGAGGCGCTGGGAGACATTTCAGCGAAGACATCTGAAAAGGAGCTCAAAGCATCGATTGTCGCTGCAACACGTCAATTGGTCAAAAAACAAAAAACATGGTTTCGGCAACAGATTTCCGTGCATTATTCCATCAACTTAGATGAACATCCTTTTAACGAAAGTTTTGACTTTATTGCTTCATTTTGTAAGAACAGCGGAATATGAGTTTGAAACTTGCGGCATTTTCAGTAGGAACGGTTTTAGTGCTTTGCGGGAGTTTTTTTGCTTTTCGTACGCGGTATTGTGAAAGTTTTTTGCGAAAATTTTTGCGCTCTTCACTAGCAAATACGGCTATATTTTCGCTGGCAGGAATTTGGTTTCTAGGTCATGTGCTGACTTTAGGGGAATCCGATTTCGGACAGTATAAGTACTTATTTTTCGTCTTCTTTTCGACAATGATGCTTATCGCTCTGGTAAAGATTCGCGACTTCTTATGCGTGCGTGGAACGGCGATTTTAGCGCTTTTAACGGCTAATGAGCTCCTTCAGGCAATCTTCATGGATCCTCATCAGTCGCGACTTATTCTCGTTATTTTTGCTTATATCGTGATTATCGCAGGAATGTTATTCGGAGGATGGCCTTATAAAGGACGCGATTTTGTCGATTTCCTGTTTTTCCATCCAGCGCGATCTCGTAGATTTGGATTATTGACGATGTGCTACGGTGTACTGACACTGACAACTTTATTTTGGTAATTCAATGCTATTTAGACATGGATGCTTCCTGGTTAGATATACAGTTGAAATTAGAGCGCATATTTTATGAGCTTTCGCAATGCATTGAGGATTTTGACGTTACCTTTGATCCCGAGATCCGCACTGCTGATTCGCGTTTCGGGGATTTTCAGGTCAACGGCGTCCTCAGTTTTGCCAAAAAAAATAGAAAAAATCCTCGGGCGTTGGGTGAAAAATTATTGATAAAAGCGAGAGAAGTTGAGCCTCTTACGGATTGCGCTTTGGAATTGTCAGGCCCGGGATTTATTAACATCCGTTTTTCATCGTCATTGCTCCAACAATGGATGAATTATTTTTACAATCGATGCGATTTTAGTCAACAGCTTCAGGGCAAAACGATTGTCATTGACTATTCCTCACCAAACACGGCTAAACAGATGCACGTGGGCCATTTGCGTTCGATCATTATTGGAGAATCGATACAGAGAATATTGCGCTTCTGTGGAGCAAACGTTATTCGCGACAACCATATTGGTGACTGGGGAACGCAATTTGGCATTTTAATCATGGCGGTAAAGCGGGCAAAAGTTGACGTTTTTGCTCTAGATATGATGGCAGCCCTCGACGAATTCGAACGACTTTATAGGGAAGGAGTCGCTCTAACACAGCAAGATGAACGCTACTTAGCAGCGGCACGTCAAGAACTCCTTTTGTTGCAGCATGGAGACGACGAAAATTTAAAGATTTGGGAAGCAATCAATAGAGCGTCTTATCACGCATTTGAAGAAATTTACCGGCAAATGGATGTCACTTTCGATCATGTCTTAGGAGAATCCTTTTATCGCGATAAGGTTGATAGCATTTGCCATGAGTTGAAATCCTTAGGGATTGCTGAAGAAGATCACGGGGCACTCCTCGTATTTCATCGAGACCATGAACGCTTCAGAGCGCAACCGTTCTTGATTCGCAAATCCGATGGTGCTTCGAATTACGCCACAACTGATCTGGCTACGGTACGCTATCGCGTGGAAGTATTTCACGCTGATGAGATGATTTACGTGACCGATGGACGACAACGAGATCACTTTCAGCAATTATTTTTGACTGTTGAACGCTGGTTTCGCGCCAAAAATATGCCGTTACCCCGCTTGAAGCACGTTTGGTTTGGTACCGTACTTGGCGCAGATGGTTGCGCCATTAGAACCCGCTCCGGAGAATCGATCAAATTGAAACAACTTATCGATGAAGGTATCCAACGCGCATGGGCCATTGTAGTGGAAAAAAATCCAGGCCTGTTAGCCGATGAACAAAAGGAAATTGCCCGTGTCATTGCTATCGGAGCGATAAAATACGCAGATTTATCTCAAAATCGCACTAGTGATTACGTCTTTTCTTGGGATAAAATGCTTTCATTTGAAGGCAATACCGCACCCTATCTTTTATACGCTATAGCGCGCATCCATGCGCTTCTTCGAAAATTGGACATTCGAGAAAACTTCGATGAAATCCGTTTCTCAAAAATCATGGCACCATTTTCAACGGCGGAAGAGTTAGCTTTAGCCCGTGAATTGGTCAATTTCCCTAGCGTAATACAACAGGTGTTAGACGATCTGCGACCGCATTATCTATGTACCTATTTATTCGGGCTGGCCAGTAAATTTTCTTCTTTTTATAACGCCAATCGAATCTTTGGGGAAGGTCGAGAAGTTTTTGAAAAACGCTTATTGCTCTGTCGATTTGTTTTATATGTCCTCGAAACGGGGCTTCATCTCCTAGGCATCAAGACTTTGGAAAAAATGTGATATTTTTTCTATTTATTTAGACCCAAGAGGTCAAGGTAAGCTTCTCGATAAGCAATATGCAACATAAAGATACATCGCCCTTGCGTTTTTAGTTTCGAAAATGGTCACTAATTTGGCGGTCCAATTTCTGAATCAGGAGATCGATGGATTTATAAAGGTCATTGCTAGTAGCCGACGCAACAATATCGGGTCCTTGAATTTCAATATGTCCCTTAGCAATGAACTCCATTTCTGGATCCTTTGTTGTGACGTGGATTAATTCAAAACGCACGCGAATGATGCGTCCTTCATGGCGAAATAATTTCTCCGCTTTTTCACGAACAATTTGCTTTAAAGCTTCGGTGAGTTCTAAATGTACGCCAGAAATAATAACATCTTTGTTCATAAACTTACTTTATACTTAAAATATCGGATAACATTGGCAATCTTTAAATATTTATGCAAATTCAATGGATAATGAATAATAATGTCTATCTTTCGGTGCAGCATTTAACTATAAGCTTCGCCAAAGCCGAAGATCCTATGGTTTACGACGTTTCTTTTAATATTAATCGAGGTGAAACTCTGGCATTAGTCGGCGAGAGCGGTAGTGGGAAAACGCTTATTGCTCATAGTTTAATGCGTTTATTGCCCAATGTTTTCATTTCTGGAGCCATTATAATCGATAACCAATCTATACTCGATGCACCCATTTCAGAACTAACTCGCATTCGCCGTTCTAAAGTTTCCTACATTTTTCAAGAACCGAGTAGCGCTTTGAATCCCGTTCTGACTTTAGGTTACCAATTGCTTGAAGTTGCCAAAGGCGAAGGAAAAAAATTTCAGGTACTGAATCTGCTTAAAAGGGTGGGCTTCAGGGACCCAAATAGGATTTTAAATACCTATCCTCATGAATTAAGTGGTGGAATGCAACAACGGGCCATGATTGCCATGGCATTGATCAATCGTCCACAATTGTTCATTGCCGATGAACCCACAACGGCTTTGGACGTGGTACTTCAGAAGCAAATTTTAAACTTGATACAGTCCTTACAAAAAGAGTTCAATTTTACGGTTCTGTTGATCACCCATGATTTTTCATTGCTACGGCAAATGGCTCATCGCGTTTGCGTCATCCGTAGAGGTAGAATTGTAGAATGTGGCACGCCCAGAGATATTATACTTTATCCCCGGCATGAATATACAAAATTACTATCGCAATCCATACTTACATTATCTGAATCTAATCGAAGAGGCTGAAGGTTTTAGGCAAACAGAAACGTTCTGTTACGTTCTGTCATACCCTGAGAAGCACTACTCAGGAACGCTATCCATGAAGACGGTTGACTGACACCAAACTTACGCTAAAACTTCGCTTTGTTGCAGAAGTTCGATAAAATTTTTCAAGGTTTTATCTTGGGGGATTTTCTGTTCGCCGATATATTGATCCCATATTTCCTTCACGGCTTGTTTCGTCAATGAAT
>JAITAK010000016.1 GCA_031284165.1 Puniceicoccales bacterium | reverse complement strand
CATTGGCGCTGGAGCTTCTGCTGAGGCAGCCACAGCTACACTCTCTGAAACTCGGGTTTCATGTTGAGCGGGTGCGGTAGTCGTATTTTGAACTATAACGCCTTCGTCAACATTATGCGGTACAACAGAATCACCAGCGCTGAGCATTGGCACTGAAGCTTCATCTGAGGCAGCCATAGCTTCTGAGGCTTGAGCAACTTCGCGTTTTTCGAGCAGGTGCTGAGACTTAACCGTTTTTTCGAGGGCTAAGTGAAGCATGGACAGTATAAATGACAAAGTAAAGAAAAAAATAACACAATATTTTGTGATTTTCGCGAGTACGTTAACCGCTTCACCGCCGAAGACAGAAGTCGCAGCACCCCCTCCTAAGGTTGCGCCCATCCCCGATTCTTCGCTAGGACGTTGCATTAGGATTAGTAGAACCGTAAAAGCGCAGATCCCTAATAAAATTGAAGTCAGAAAAAATATGAAGAATATACTCATGCCTTGATTCTCCGACCTACAATGAATAAGATTGGAAAAGATTCAAGAAAGAATGGGGCGTTTTAGAAATTTATTACTTTTTTTGGTTTTTATCATTTTTGAAGGAGGTTGTCGAAAGAGGATTAGCGATGAGGCAGATCATCCTCATTATAAAGATGGGCAGCGCTTCCTTCGAGAAGGTTTTCCAGAACGTGCCTTTGCGGCGTTCTTTAAAGTCATTCAGGAAATTCCCAACGCACAGAAATCGCATCTCGAAATTGGTCAAATTTACCTCAACAATTACGACGATCCTATTGCTGCGATTTATCACTTCCGTCGATTTTTAGCCCACAATTCGCAAAAACAAAATGAGAAGATTATTGGCGATCTTATTGAAACGGCCAAAAAACGATTCTTACAACAAACATTAGGAAGATACGGATCGCTTTACAGTGAACATCAAAATTTTTTATCTCTCTTAAAACACTTGCGCGATGAAAATTTACAGTTGCAAACAGAGCGAGACTACTATAGGAATCGAAGCAATTCTAAATAATTTAAATAAAAATTCACGCAAATACGTCTTGAAAATTTTCATGAAATTTTTAAAGTAGGACCATGTCATTTACAGGAAATCAATTCGGACCCGTCAATTTTACGATGCCGGGAATTGCCAATGTGGAAGGGCCAGCGATTAGCCAGAAAACTGTGGTTACCGATGCTGTGTCTTCTCCTTCAGGCGACGTCAAACTAGGAGGTTCTGTAATATCTCTAGATCCGGTATTTACAAAAGCGGATCAATCAGCAGCGAATATTGTGGCGGAAATTTCATCGGCAACGGTGGGCAATCCGATGAGCAAAATGTCTGTGAACGATATCATGGCTGAGATGACGATGATGATGTTGCAAAATGCCTTTGCCAATAAATCCGTAGAACGTGAGATGCGGGCAGAACTTTCTTCGATGCAATTCCAAAATGGAATGAAATTAGCAGATATGATCGAAAAGAGAGGCGAATTGGCGTTCAAAAAGGCTGTGACATCGGCAGTAACGCAAGTGGCTTCAGCCGTCGCCAATATAGCGGCACAGGAAATTACTGAAAAAATTATGCTAAGAAGCAAAAACAGTACGGACATATCGGTAGGAGCACAGGCCGCTACTGAAGGAGCTACGCATACAAAGATCGCACCAACAGCATTGGAGAGACAAAAGGCAATGCAAACTGGGCAACTCGTAGGGGAGTTGGCTAAATCCACCACAAGTTGCATTGGAAATTTGATCGCGGCCAATCTCGATTTGGATATTTCTAAGATCGATGCGGAACAAAAAACGATGGAGACGATGAATAAGCTCATCGATAACATCATATCTTCCGTCGATTCTTCTATACATTCCCAGGAATCTGCAATTCAATTTGCTATGAACATGCTACAGCAACTCAATAGCCTTGCTGCGGAAAGTTGTAATCGGATCATCAATAACATGCGATAAGATTTTTTAAGAAGCAGCGGCCAAAGGGCACATATACGCTTATTGATGATATCGACATAACGGTGTAGGATTGGTTTTCCTAAACCACACTATTGCGGATGATTTGCATTTTGTTATCATGGGCCGCCTGTGCGATTTGTGTCATAATCGACATAAAATGGTCTCGTGTGCTGTCGATGCTTTTTAGGGAACTTCCTACGGAATCTGCTATGGATTTTATCGTCGCTAAAACGGTTTGTTGGCGTTGGATTTTCGCTTCTAAACGCGATACCTCTTTAGCTGATGAAGCATTCACAAGCGTTATAGCAGCGCCGCCGACTTGTTGAAAGAAACTTGAAGCCGATCCTGCACGGTTAAAACCTTTTTGTACATCTTGAAAAGACATTTTTTCTCCTGAAACCGTTCCTTTTTTTCCTGCGCTCATCCCTTTAGTTATAGCCGCACTTCCAACAGCGAGGGCGACTTGTCCCCAGGCCTCCGTTTTAATCTGTGCCACATCGAGTTCCATCTTCTTTAAGATCTCTTCGGCAAGTTGATTGGATTGGTTCATTTGCGCTACAACGAGTATGGTTTGCATTTCCCGTTCCATTTGTCGGCGTTCACTCGTCGATTGAATCATTAGGACCATCAACTCGCACATAATATCTCCTAAACTATTGACGCGCGCCGATTGAAATTGGGAAGTATTCATTCCCAATGCCAATTCATTGATTTTTTCTGAGCGTTTTTCCGTTTTTTTGCTCTCGCTGAGCGAAGTAATGTTATTGTTATTCAAATGGGAGAGCGAACTGCGTTCCATCATTTGTATGGCCGATAAATCGATCATACCATTGGCCACGAGATTCGCTAAAACCGCATTCAAAGTGGCTGCATCTACTCCAGCGCTACTATCTCCTGAGGCTTTTTTTAAGCCCGAAGGATTCGCAACATTTTTGATATGCGTATCATCTGGGGAAATCGGTGTTGTTTTCATTGAAAGTTAAACGACGAGGTTTTGAGCGATCATGCGATTGGTCTCTCCAAATTCGCGAATGATTTCTGCAGCCTGTTCATAAGCCGACTTTACCTTGGACATTAGCGCTTGCATATCGGACAATTGATTGTCAATCATCATTTGAAGGAATTTCTGCCGCGCATCTGATCTCGTGCGAATGGCTTCGATAGTCGCCGTAATCTCTACATCCAATGCCTGCTCTTGACTCAGTGAGAGATTATAGAGCGCTTGATTCAGCTGCATGATCATTTGTATATTTTGTTCTAATCTGCGCTGAGCAATCATGATTTGCTGTATAAAATTTAAATGCTCCAATCCATTAAGCCCTACCAAACTTCGTCCTACAGAAGCGATACCTCCTTTGATTTTTGAAAAAGATCCCCCTGTATCATCCACGCCATCTAGCGCATTGCGCAAGGCCTTGCTATTATCAGGGAAATTGTCTAAAGCATTGCCAACCCGATTTATTGTTTCTGTCGTTTGACTTAATTCATTGTTTAATTCTGTGAGGTTGTCCATAATTTTGGCAGAATCTTCACCGAGGTCGGCCAAATCTGCATTATTCATTACCGATTTGACTTGATTTTGAAAGTTCGCCATAGCTTCAGATGCTTTTTGCATCGATGCTTGGAGCTTCGCTGTCTTTTCAGCAATTTCGGAAGCTTCCGCCCCACTTTGAACGGCTTCACTCAATTCCTTGGAGAGTTTTACAGCATCTTCCAAGCTTTCCGTAGCGTCCGTTGAAGCTTTAGTGATTTTCGCTAACTCGTCCGATTTATCCGTCACTGCCGTGATCTTTTCCAATGTTTTTGTCATATCGACGACTTGATCGGATGCGTCACTCAAGGTCTTAGTCAACCTTGCCGTATCCGCAACCGTATCTGCAGTATCTGCAGCGACCTTTGAGGCGCCCGCTGCACTCCCTACAGCCATATCTGCAATCATCAAACCGATATCAATGGCCATTTGTACAGCCATCCTCACCTGAGGATCATCTATGCCTATGCTTTGCACAATCAGTTCACCCATACTTTTCCCTATGATCAACTCCGCCGCTTGGGTTGCGAGTAAGAGACAACTAATGGCAATGACCGCAGGTCCTGCCGCCCCAAAAGAAGCGATGGTCACTGCAGCCCCTATGGCAAACATGATGATTTTTCCGTAATTGCTGTTCAAAAATTTCATCACATTGGTAGAATTGAGCCAGGTCATAAACTTTTGGAATCCAGTTTTAAAACGTTTTCTACGAATTTGTTGTCGTATCTTCAAAACCGTCGTATTACTGGCCGATAATTTTTGATTTTGTGTTCCTTGGATTGCCTCCATTTGCGTATCGAGCATGATTTCGTTTTGCATCGCCGCTAGAATCAGCATGGCCATCGCTACACCAACGGAAGTCATTTTTTTGATATCGATATCCGGAAGGTTATACTGCTGCTCACCGCTGCCAGTCGGAGGCGGCGTATGTAGCAGTGTGTACATTGGTGTACTGGCTACGTAATTTATTCGATAATCCATCAAAGAGATGGTCTGGTTGGCTTTAGTACCCGGGACGTTTTTTGATAAAAGATCGCTCACGGATAATGTTTTTACGCGATCATCGCTAATGACGCTTTGTAATAGAAAATCAGTTAAAGATTCAACGTTTCTCATTTTTTTCCTCCAAATTTCGGTTCATGATATGCAAAAATTCTCGAGCACGACGTGCCAAATCTTCTCTTTTTCCTTCTTCTTCAAAAACTTCACAGGTCTGCTCTAAAAATAATTTTGCTCCTTCCCTGTCCTCCAGAGATAGGCAGCAATCGGCCATCGCCGAAACCACTTCGATGTCCATGGGATCGAGAAAAAATGCGGCGAGATAAATGCCTAATGCCGCCTTATATTTTCGCTGTACGTATAACGTTACAGCCAAGGCCTTCCAGTAACGTTGTTCGAAGTGATTCATGGTCGCTAGGAAATAGAAAATACTCTCCGCATCTTCATATTTTTTCTGTTTAAATAATATATGACCGATACCGTAGGCTGCCTCTAAATGGCTTTCATCGAGATTCGGGAAACGCTCTAAGAATGTTCGCTGCGCCAAAGGGTGAGCATTCAGATGCTCCTTTAAAATTTGATCGAAAATGGTTTCCATATCCTTCCCTCAGGTTAACGTATATTATTCGTGACTTGTTTCCAGACGTCTCCGATAGATTTTAGCATCTGCGTTGCCAGCGATGTTGTTTCATTACAGCGCTGCATCATACGTTGCATTTTTGTAGACAATGTTTGCCCGTCAGTGGTGATTTTATCGATATACATACGCATATTTTCACTCCAAAGGGAAACTTCGTCCGCATTTAAACCTTTGGAACCATCGCCATAAAGTTTATTTAAAACGGATTTGATATCATTTTTTTCCGTCCAGCACTGCGTCAATGTTTTCTTTTCATATTCCTGCAGATCTTCATCTTCGGTAAATAATCTCGTTCCGTCGATGTAAGTCTTCAGCATTTTGATATCATTATCTGAGTAAACTGTTAAGCCGACTTGCTCGCGGGCTGGATTAGATAGGTCGTTGATGAAATCGATGACTTCTGCCGTCGTTTTCCGTCCGGCGAGATATTGTACTGTCATATTGGCCACATTTGCATCGTACGCATCTGCTAAAGCTTCCATTTTATACATGAGAATTAGGGCGTTATAGTCGTAGTCCGGCGAAGTAAAATTTTCTTTATAAACCGCTTTATCTTGCCCATAATATTTTTGATGCGCTAATAAATCAAACGATTCGACCATGCGCTGCTTCGGCCCGGATGTGAATTCATCACTCGATGTAGAAGATACATCACCCATTTTGTTGGCGATATATTTATAATGTCCGGTAAGTCCCCAACCCATAGAAGTTGGTGCCCAATTATTCAATTGAAGGCCGTTGACTGCCGAACCGTTGGGGCATTTTTTATTGCCTACGACACCTTCCAAGGTACAAGGATAAGGGAGGAAATCGCCATCCATGTTATTAATGAGCGCTTGAGTGTAGGTTCCTAGTGTTGATTTGACTTGTGCTGATGGGTCACCTTTCTTAATTTCTTGACGGTTATACCAATAGGCTTCCAATAAATTTTCCTGATCGCCGGCAGTAAGTTGTTCTGTACCGTGAAACTTCAATGGATTGCCATGCATGATCATATCGACAACAGTACTGACCCCCATTCCCAAAGAAGCTAATCCTGCTAAAGCGATACCGATAATCAAAGCAGTAGCAAGCCCACCACTCGCTAGAATTAGAACGCCACAAGCAATCGCCGCCACAGCAAAAAGCGCCTTCGTTATATATCCCGCAGGATCTGCGCTTTTTACTTTTTGATGGACATCGCCGTATTTTAAATTGGCATAGTCCGTTTGGTCGTAGATTTCTCTAAGCGATCCCAGTTCCAACAGATCGCGATTGGTGAGGTCTTCTAACATCAAATTGTTGGATGCAGCATCACCTGACTTTAATTTTCCTTGAGAAACATAGGTTAACAAGTTAGAAATGCCTTTGTTTTTCTCATCAAGGTCGTTCATGCGCTTATTGAAATTCGAATTTTCGTAGGTTGCGATTTCTGCATCGTTGCCAAAGAATTCCGTCGGCATAGAAATATTGTATTTCTTGAAGAAGAGGATGACATCAGCAGGAATGACGACCCGTGCATTCTCTCCCTGTCGTGCAGCTTGCGCTTGTACTTTATTAACTTTAGATAGGTATTTATTCGCTTCAGCGACTTTTTCATTATTGGCTTGGATTTCCTTTAATAAATCATTCAGCAAATTCTTTTGCGTCGTAAATTTTTCATAAAGTATCGCCATCAAGCGGAACATAATTCCGTAGTGTGTATAATTTCCGTGCCATAAGGCATCGGCAGAAATATATGTAGGATCTGTAATCCCGTCATTGGGATCGTAATCTTCGATGAAAATTGGGCTCCCATTTTTCCCATAGCCATAGATCAGGCGGTAAAAAATCCCGCTCGTACTTGCTAATTGCTTTTCCGTCAAGGTCGCAGCTTCAACCCAGGCGTTGTTAAAGAAGGAATACCGCTTGGGAATCAACTCGAATAGTGACTTTTGATATAACTCCAATTGCTGCGAATAAGATAGGAAATCCTTTAATTGTCCGATGTATACATCGAGTGGTCCATTGCGCAGCGGAACGGCGTCAATTTTATCCTTATATTCTTCAAAAGTTAGCTCACTAGCCACATATTGGTCTATAATTTCTTTGAGTTCCATGGACTGAACCTTATAAAGATATTGGTCTTGGCTGAACTTGTTGTTATCATAAGGAACAAAGTTAACGACCCGGCCAATATAGGTCTTTTTATTCGTATCGTCTTGTTGCCCAAGATAATTTCTAAAGTTTTTGATCTTTTGGAGCAACTTGGAATCCATCTTTCCCGCAAATGCGCCATTTTTGTCATAAGCGCTGATGATGAGGTCCAAGTCAGCCGACAATGCATTGAGCTCTTGCAAGAAAGCTGCTTTTTTACTTTTGGCTGTGACCCAATTTAAATGATTTTTGATGATCGCATTGAATCCTAAACCCGCAATTTTCCGCTTTTGATTATTTTTCATGACATCGATCACATAGACGTTTTCTAGGATGCCGTCGTAAATTTCGTACTTTTTCAATTCTTCGATATAAACGTCTAAAGACTTATCCATAGTGTCTAGATAGGTATGGATGCTATCGGCAGCAATGAGAGGCAATTCCTCCGATTTTTGGAAATAGGTCCGTATACCGAATTCTCGGAGCGCCGCTTGATAGAGGATGGCATCCCGTGAATCGCCCTTCCAACCTTCATAGACGCACATTTGTGCATCTTTTTCCACTTCCCAGGTTTCCGCTAAGGATAAAATGACTCTTTCAGAATGTTTAGAATTTCCATCCTGAATCAGGGTGGTGATTTCTTGAAAATCTTTTCGCACTCCATTATTATTTTCAAGGAGTTCGACAACCTCTTGATGTATAGCATCGACGCTTGTGACAGCCTGAAGTACTTTTTTAGCGGCCTCACACTTTTTAGATAAATAGGCATGTGTTGTCACGAGTGTTGCTCGCGTGTTGTAATCGTCGAGTACTGACAACTGATATTTCATAGCGGCATCGGTTTCTTCTAAGCTTTTCAGTAACGATTTGACATATGCGGGGAAGTTGCCTCTACCTGCCGCAGCGTTTAATTTGGCATTTTCGTATTCCTGCGCAATCTCCAGACGATTTTTGATATGTTGCTCTGCGGCTTCGATGTCTCCTGACCCCTTAGCGATAGCTAACTGATTGAGGAGCGTGTAATAGGCTTTCGCTTTCGTAGCCACATTGGCAAAATTTTTAAAATCGCCGTCACCATTGAGATTTTTCAACAGGGTATTGATGCGCTTAATCATGGCCTGATCGTTATAATAGGCGAGCATATCATTGTAGCGTATGACATCGTGGCGCTCTAGCGTATCGCTTAACTTGGAAAACATAGTCGCGAATTGAGCTACTTGCGTTAGAATTGATCTCGAAGCATTGGCAAACGCCACGACGGCTGGACTTTTTTTCCACTGATCATAGACCCCTCCAAAGGCAATGCCAATATTATTGATCTCCTCGACGAACATGCCATGGGTGTCTAAGTCCTTAAGATACTGTGCTTGGTTATTAAAGATTCCTTTGTAACTCTCAAAGAGAGGGCTATAGGTTTCCCAGTTACTATTTGTCGAAGAAATCTCCGTTTTATTTATAGTATCATAAGCCACTCCCAAGAGATTTCCCGAAATGAGATCAACTTTGTAAGCCATGTAACTTGTTGGTCCCATACCGGCCATTTCTTTTACGATACGCTCTCCTTCACCATCTAAAATAAATCCGTCACTATCGACATCAACGGCTTCGCCATCCTGGTTAAAAATATTACCATTAAGCGAAGTATAGATTTTACCATTGGCCGTAATATTAAACTCAGTGTTACTGATGTTGTTGTTCACGTCTAATTGAAAATAAACACCTTGGAGGTCTCTTAAGCTCTCAAACCAAGACATGTTTGCGTTTTGGATTAATGTATTAAGCCAATCCCCATTTGCGGTCTCGACAACTGAGGGGTCTTTATCGTCTATTTTCGAAATCTTGATATTTTCGTTGACCTTTCCGCAGATGTAAACACCACTGCTTTGAGTCATTTCAAACGTGTAGCAACCCTTAGAGGCCAAGAATTTGTTGCTAGCGATCGAAGCTGCGTCATTGGCAGGGCTATGCCACTGAAGATTCTTCATATCTTTGCCTACAACGGCATACAAGTATTCGGCCATCTGCAAGCGATAGTACACTTCTGAAACATTTTTAACCGCTTCTCCATTGATATAAATGCTCTTTAGAGCATCAATGACGTTGAGCAACGTATTAGTAACGATGCGATTTTTCACCGTCATCATTGTTTCCGTAGAAGTTACCGCATTATCGCTATAAACTTTAATAGTGGTCGTTTCTCCGGTAACGATTTTTACAGTCCCATTGGCGGGATAGGCGATGGTTGTACTGTCGGTTTCTCCGAGATAGGCATAGGAGCCATCGCCTTGGAGCTGGTAAATGCCATCGCGGTTTAAATCCTCAAAGACGGTCTTTGCAGTAGTTATATCCTGCCGATTCCAAATCTTGACGAGATTTTCAAGTTCTTTGATCAAGTAATCCATCTTATCATTATCCGTAATAATTTTCCCACCGATGCATAGTGTCTCCATGCTGATATTGAACAGAGCCGTATAGTCGTAATTGTCGCCGAGTACCTTCTTGACGACGCTGTCTATCGACGCAGTGCGCGCGTTATAGATCGCTTCCGGATCGTTATCGGCATTATAGCTATAGATCGCATCAATAAGAACTGCGAGATATTCCGAAAGGTCGCTTTCTTGGGGTTTACCATCTTCGGCCGTCACCGTTGCCTTAATTTCGACAAGGATTTTACTAGAAGTTATGGGGTAGGAGTCTGGCTTGAGGCGAATATCATTATTAATAATCCAACTTAGGTCGTCCTGTTTATACAAAGTAGCAGCTCTTAAATTGGATAAACATGCTCTGAGCTCGGCATTTTGAGTACCATTGCTGCGCCATTCTGGAAATTCTCCAAATAAATATTTTACATAGTCAGTCACTGCGGTATAGGCATATTGATCTTCCACGTAAGTTTTGATTGTTTTGAAAGTCGACTTGATGGACTTCGCATCTTTATTTTCACCGATCTTAGAAAAGATGTCTCGATAGATTTTAAGGCAATCCCAAACCTCATCATTCGATGCAGTGGCATAGTCAATTTCCGTGAAATCTTTGGGGGTAAGTTGATCTAATACATAAACTAATTTTTCATACTCATTTCCATTGAGGTTAGACGTATATTTTTCAAACAAAGCCGATAATGTCTTGCAATTAGCATCCGTGCCCAATGCAATGTTCGTCAGTTTTGTTTTCACACTATCAAACTGTTCCTGTAAACTTTTCAGTTGTAACTCACTATTTTCTGACTGTATCTTTGCCTGTGCTAACTGTGCCTCCGTTAAGTTTCTGAAATTAATGATATATTGCGAGACGAGAAAAGAGGCATAGCGCTCGAAATCGATCCAAGTCTCATAGTATTTTTTACAGCGGTCAATTTCTTCGCTGATCAATCCTACGCTGAAATTTTCAACGGGCTTACCCGAAACCTTCGATGCCAACAGTTTCGCCCCGCGATTGTCATCGGCTTTACCAAATTCTTCTTCAATTTCGCTGTTGATCGCTGCCATCAGGCGAATAATCGCTATTTGATCTTTGTCGCAATTTCCTGTAAATCCATAGCGATAAGCAATCGCTTTGTAACCGCTTTTGTCGTCGTCTCTGTCGTTAACATCAACGTCATAATAGTTCACATAGTCATAAATTTCACTCATGTGATTGCGAATTTCCGTTGAGAAATAAAAACTACTTTCGGCCATGCGTAGAATGACGGCGCTACTAGCCATTGTTGATTTCCACTCTTTTATTTTATCGATGCTAGGAGTTAGGTTCTTCCATATATCATTCACCACAACTTTCAATGCCTCGATGATGTCTTTGCAGGTCATATAATCGTCGAGGGAGCGAAATTCCCAACTACTTTTGGCGGCTTCAAGGAATGTGCTCGCGTTAACGATACTTCCACTCTGATTATTCTCGGTAAGAATGCTCTCTAAGGTTTCTAAGGTTGTCTCCTTTATCTCGGTGGTGGCAGCGTCGGGGGAGTTGATGATGCTATTGACGCCATTAACGGCATCACTGATATGCTTCATCATCGTGATCATATTATTTGAAGAGCGAATTTCTACGTTATCCATGGTCAATTCCTGTTCATTGGCGATGGCGTTGGGTAATTGGAACTCAAACTTAATATTTTTAAACATATCCAATTGTCCCAGTAGCTGTTGGCGATTTTTGGAATTGATTTTCCAATCGTAGAAAAGTTTTTCGATGTTGATGAACCAATCGTAGAAGGTATTGACCTCGCGGTTAGCGATCGCCGATTCAAACCCATTGCGCAAGTTATCCAATTGGTCCAGGTAATTTTTCAAAGCATCTTGGCTAGCCTGAGATAGGTCTTTGCCCTGGGGGGCCACTTCGATATTTCCGGTGAATTTGTTAATGGTGTAATCATAAAAATTGGCTGTAACGCGCTCCCTCAGGTTTTGGATATAAACGCGAATGGATTGAGAATCGTAACCGTTTTTCTGTGCTTCAGTCAAATCGGTATATTGCTTCAGCAAAGACATGACGTAATTCTGCCACATAGTGATCTCGTCAACGGCATCTGATTTACTGGAGAACTGCTCCTTAATTTTATTATCTTCATCAATGAATATCGTTTTAAGGTCATAAATTTCCTTAAAAAGTGCAGAAGGGAGCTTACCATTAGGAGACTTAACGCAATAGAGATATTTGATTGTTTTTTCTCTCGTTAAGGTCTCCGTATCGATATATTTAAGCATGGTATTGTTATCCGTCGCGGTCCACTGGGAATCGCCGGTGGAAAGAACGCCCTGGTAAGGATCAGATTTAAGTTCATTAACGAATTTCTGGAGATCAATTTTGATATATTGGGCAGCGTGATCGACGAGGGCGTTATACCATTTAGCGATGGCGAAGATGAAATTCGTATAAGTAGGACTATCGTTCATTTCGCCGAGATCTTCAATTTTCTCCTCTAGAGCTTTGAGTAATTGGGTAATGACATAGAAGCCATTTTTGCCGGATTGATTTGTTTTTTTCGCCAATTCCGTGTTTTGTTTATTGACAAAATCGATAAATGCGTCTTCTCCGGTTAGTTGGAGGCCATCGACAGTCATTGTAACCGTTTTCCATTGATTATCGGGGATAGTATCCTGGCTAGGTTCGCCGAAGATTGCGGGTGTATTGATAGGAGTAAGAATAACGACGCGGGTTGTTTTCTGGGAATTATTATTGGTGGTATAGGTATCGAGGGGGATAAATTCCTCGATACTTCCGACAACTTTAGGGCTATAGCGCATAGGAATACTCTTAAGATCGACAGGTTGGTGTATATAGACTTGCGCAAACAGATCGGAAAAGAATTTATAAAATGCTTGGGTAGCAGCATTAGCATCATCAGGTATCGTGATCCCTTCAGTGACCACTTTATCGTACAGATCTTTGAGATCTGCATCTATGTCTTCGCCTACGGATTCTTCTTTAAGGATAACGTAACATCGCTTCAACAGATCTTTGCGGCGGCCTTCATTGGTTCTCCAGTTGCTGCACTGGGACTGCAACTCAATAACTTTGGCGCTTATAGTCCGATTATTGATACTACTGAATATTTCGTCTTTGTTTGTACTATACGCATTATGTTTGCGCCAAATGGAGTATAAGCTGCCGTGGACGTCGTAGTTATCGATGTAATCGATGACATGTTCAATGATGCTTTGAACTTGTTCTCTATTATAGCTAGGCGAATTTTTTAAACTTTTAACGTTACTGAGGATGCTTTGATGTTCGATAGGATCGGAGCGCCAACGGCGGTGGCTATTCTCCTGATGATTGAATTCGACAAGCAAGTTTTTAAGCTGGAATTGTACTATAGCGCCCTCGGTGGCATCTATTATCTTCTTGACTTTCGCACTCAGCTGGCTCAGTGCTGCATGTAGGCCTTTGCAAACGGGATAACTATCTTTGTTATAGTTGTTCAAATACGAATTACTAACCAATGTATTTAAGACCGTCATTAATTCGTCTCCGGTTGTTTTCACCACTTCTGCTTTTGGCCCTTGCTCTGCTGATGGCGCGTTTTCATAAGCTTCGACTGCTTTGATGAAAGCGTCAAGTTTGGTATAATTATCTTTGAAATAATACAGCGCTTTTATTGCTGGATTGAGATCATTGACTTCATTATTAAAGATAGTGACATAATTTGTTCCGTTCCAGAGATTCCTATCATCATTACTATTCAGCGATACTGTATTCAATGTATTGGTGTTGTCATTGGGAAAATTCATGATACTGAAACCATTAAGTTTATTTACAACTTCCTTCCAATTTCCACTTTTTATGTCATTAATTACATTATTCACTCCGGTGATGCAATCCGATAGCCTCGGCTTAGTTGGATTATTGTTTGATATATTACCATTATAAACAGTCTCCAGTTTATAATACGCGCTTTTTAATTTAGCAATGCGATCCTTAGCTGTATTGCACCACATATTCATGGTTTTAGCTGTTTCACGTGCATCCCTTTTCATATTGTTGCCATCATTAGTCCAACCTCCCCCGTCTTTTTTATAATTCTCATTCTCAAACCGATATCCTACACCCCAATACTGATAACCATTAAACTCATACTCTAGAGTATGTATCGATATATCGCCTTCACGAATCGTCTTGTTCTGTCCATGGAAATTCGTTACGGTACAATTGATTGTTATATCTCCATCACCCGTTCTTATTGAAAATCCATCCACATTAGAATCTAGGCCACTTGTACAATGCTTATTACATACACCATTTTTAAAATTCTCTATCCATGCATGATATGTGGCGCTCGAGCCATCCTTTCTTTCATAAAATGTATACCAATTACCACTACCATCACGAACTCTTGTATTACGATGGAAAACATAAGAGTTCAAATAGCCATCGGCACTTATTTGACTATTTCGATATGGACTAGTTGCTTGTATGCGATTATTACTCATGGTATTATTGAGTTCGTTCTGGAACTGATTCCATGCATTATCTTTGGCAGTCTTTATATTAAAAATAGACGCTGCATTAACCGCATCACTGTAGGTTTGATTCATAAAGGCACTCCTTTCTATGCCTGTAACAGGTTTATACTTGAGTGTGGTCTTGCTTAAATGGCTGACTAAATCGCCCAATTGTAGCTGGTTTATTTCTTTTTCGACGCCGTTAACATCAACCTTCGGCCAGTTACTAAGCGCCATGATGACATCTTTCGTCACATTCGTAACGCTGGATTGATGCAGCTGATCTTCCCCTATGCCCGTCTTATCCCTATACGTCACATTGGTATCTTCAAAAGGCCTGAATGGCGATGCGGGTTTGCTTTCTAATCGATCCGTCTTTCCCGTAACCGTATCAAGCATCTCCGGCATCGCCAATTGCTTCGTACTGAAGAAACATAGAGCGTCCCGTGCCATGTAAATCGGTACCTCCATGTTACGCATTACCTGTTCCGCATAGAGGCGCATGAGGTCATTTTTTGGCAGCTTTTCTTTTGCTAGCTTATAAAGATAGCCCTCATTTCCACTATGACGAAACAACTTTTGAAACGCGTCGTGTCGTATTACATCTTTAAAAAGGATTCCGTCAATACTCCATTCATCAACATCGACTTCATTTCGCGCTTTTCCCCAACGACATTCTATGCCCGCAGCGTCGCCCTCCTTGATCGTAAAGACGAATTCACTGTTGTTTTTGCTAATGTGTCTGCCACTTTCCGCTTGCCATAGATTATCGTCGTTATAAGAACCGTAATAATTCGCTAAATCGAGGACGCATTTCTCGATGCGCTTCTTCACATTGTTGTAGCGAAATAAAAATTCATAGGTCAAAAGCGGACCCGATTTCGATTCATTCAAATGCACGTAATCGCAGAGACGCAGACCGTATCCTCCGGTTGACAGTCTAACAAATTGTACTGTAATTTTCCCTTTAACGCGTTTAAAATCCGCATCATTCCCTAAAAATTCTATTGCGTTCCCAATTTCCCCGTAATTATTGTAAATATATTCTAGGAGCAACGTTTTGCTATAGATTTCCACTTGTGCTTCAATGACCCTGATCCGATCCAAAGTAATTTCCTTAAGTTTCGTTACAGTATCCGCGAGTTTCTTCTTCAAATGGGTCATTTCCTGCGAAAGGCTGGCCTTCTCCTCGTCCTCTAAATCCCAACTCAATTTTAGGGTTTCTAAGCCGACGACCATCTCTTCAAATTTATTGTAACAGGTTTCGTAAATTTTATCCTCAGTTGCATTGGGTTCAGTGCCTCTTGTGAACGTTACTAACCGCCCTATCGCTAAAGAGAGGTCGCCACCGAAAAATTGCTCATGGCTCACTATGTCGCCAAAGTGATCATTAAGTACGGTATTGATCGACGTGATCCGCTGATTAAAGATGTTTTGTTCTTCCGATGAGGCTCGATAATCTTCCACTTCGTTACGTATCCCGCGGAAATAATTCAACCACGGCTCATCCGTACTAATGATCGTTCGCTTCGTATACTCGTCGAAAACCTCTGCCAACGCATTACCGCCATCAGCCCGATATTCTGGATGATCCTGTAATGCGAGAGCCCGCAATTCGTCCTTTTGATTATAGACAGAGACATCTTGCGCATAGGTATCCAAGTTGTGATTGATTGCCGTCAAATACGCTTCCAGCTTTGAGGTCAACGATCCGTATAAATTTTGACTTTCCGTATCGATGACTTCCTCGATCATACTTTCAATATGATCTTTTGTTTTATTGAAGGACATGACATAAGTATCCGTAATTTTTGCGCCATTACCGTTCTCCATAACCATCGTCAAATCCTTAATTGGAACGTATTCCAATTGTGTTCCTTTTTGAAATAACTTATCTTTAGCGTATAATTTCCCATCTGAGCCGCGCAGTTTAATTTCCGTCGAATTGCAATAGCGATCGTCCCAAGCGATGGAAAAATCGCCTTCATACTTATAATAGAGCCCATCGCCATGCTCTGCAACTTTAACAAAATCATACTTTGTTCCATAAAGATACAACTCACCTAGCGCCAAACTCGTCACGGAATAAACTTCTTCCGTAGGCGATTTCTTGATGTAATAGATATCGCGGAGCTTTATAAAATTAGGATCATTCTCAACATCGTTTGCTTTATAATACCCCGTTGTTTCAGCGCGTACGTACATCCCCTCCGAACTGGGCAGATAAAGTGACGAATTCCCAAGCTCAATAATTTTATTTTGATTAAAATATCCCACTGCATCGATAACCGCAACCTGACAACACGACGCACCATCTTGTTTAGTATATAGCGCCACCAAATTATCGACGGCAATTTCCTTACCATAGGAATTGATAACGAAACCACTCAAACGCGCATTTTTATCGTCACCCACGTCACCCACGTTAACCACGTAAATATCGCCTTTCTTAATGTAAGTATCCCCAATTTGAATACGATCGCCGATATTGCTCTCCAATGCATAGATGAAGTGATGAGGATTGGCGACGTTTATTATTGAAGAACCTTCTACAATTTTAAAAGAATAACGATCTGTAACCTGTGGCCCATTTTTACCGACGGACAATCGGTTTTCCGATCTGATCTTCGTTGCGTAATATTGGTCATCTTCACCTTTAACGAAGTACTCTGTCCCAACTTCGTTGTCCATTCCTGTTTTAGAAGCATAGGAAAAACCATAGCTTGTAAAAACATCATCTTTAATTGATGTGACGGACGTCGATGCTTTTTTAGTATAGGCGAGTTCAAGGAAATCGCAGTAGTTACCATCAATAGATACTTTCAAGTTTGAAGTAGCGTAAAGTACATTATTTGACCCTAATAAGTAGCGATTGGGAGTATCAGTTGTTGCGTAGGTGTTAACCATCGTCGTATCGACAACCATTCTGAAAATATCGAAACTGCCATTGGATGAATTATATTCGGTAACTTTTATGGCATTTTTAGCGTCATAAGTCTCCAAATCCGTCCCCGAAGGAACTAAATAAGGAGACATATAAACCTCTCCGCTTTTCAACTCGCTCCGTTGACCATTAAACTTCGACAATGTACCGTTTTTCTTAACGACAAGCGTAAAGTCTGCTAAATTATAGTACTGTCCTCCCGCTTTGACAGCATCGATTTCCGAAAACTTGTTCACGTCATACGAGGCGATATCATAGCGACTGCCGAAGCCGAATGAAAATTTTTGCGGCTTATCGTTTTCCATAATATATTCGTCATCCACATTGAGCTGCGCACCTCCTAAGGCATTCAACATATTCTTATCTACAGCTGATACTTTTCTAATTCTTTTGTATACTCCGTTGCTGCGGATATAGGCACCGCTGCCGCTCTGTTGAAATGTTATACTCTTGGCTTCCAAATCCTCAGACTTGTAACTTGAGAACAAACCTGACCGGCCATCATTATCGGGTTTTACCGTCACCTTCTTATTACCAGTTTCCAAGTAAAATGGAATATTGGCATCGTTCCCTGTCAAAGTTTTGTAATAACTTCCTCCGGTTTGGCCGTTATATTTTATCTTGATGGTGATATCATCCTTTGTCCGATCGTAATACTGATCGCCGATTTTAACGAAATTCCCTCCAGCGCTTTTATTGACGTTGTACTGTTCCGAAGGATTCGAAACGCGCACAAACTTTGAATCGGCATTTTTTACAAAGATATTGCTTAATCCTTGATGATCCAGAGCACTACCTTGATTGGTGCTCCCTATAAAAACTTTAACTTCGTTGAGATTATATAGCTTTTGGTCAGCGCCTTCGACCTGTATGGATTTGACTTCATAAAGATTTTTATCGCGGACGTTGATGAGCGCATTGTCAGATTGTATGACGATATTTTCGAAACCGGAGACTCCAGCTGTTGCATCCACTTTCTTTTTAATCATTAAATTCCCTTTGGAATCTTTAATGGGTAAGAAGGTTTCCGGCGATACCGATGCCAATTTCACATAGCGTTCGTCTGTATCCTTAACTTGTTGATATTTATTGCCACTCAGTTCAATATAACTATTCCCAGGGACAAGGGTTTTTCCGTTGGTCGTCGTCTTATTCCCTTCCTTTAATTTTTGCACCTCATAATAAGTACTTCCCACAAGGACGTATTGATTGACGATGCCATCAGAACGTTCGACTTCTGTTAAATTTTCTCGAGCTTTATTCAATACATAACACTCTCCGCTGTCCGTGGATAAATTATAATCCACATATACGGCTATGCTACCTCCACTGACATGATGATAGACCCCATTTTCATCGAGAATATATTCTCCTTGAGCGCTCTTTACCGGCGTGACAAAGTTATTTAACGATGCATCACTATTTAGACTAGCCTTTAACATCGTCTTCCCATCTTTGTCTAAAACATAGAGATTATTGTAGGTCGATTCCTCAAGGACATAGGGCTGCCAATTGGTAATTGCGAGGGAGTTTCCATCATTTGCATTTTTGAATATGACCTTATCATAAGTTTTATTGGAATCCGGCACTAGATCCATTTTTGTCTTCACAATAACATCCCTCAGAGGGTAATATCCTTCATCGTTGGCTTGGATATAGTCTTCGGTGGGGTCGATGTCGGTGGTTTTTTGTTCAAAACTAGCCGTCGCACTATCATTACTGACCTTGAGGTATTTTCCATTGGTATAGACGAACTTTCCACCTACTGTTCCTTCTTCTGATGGTTTTTCGTATTTCGTTTCGGGATGAGGGACATAAAGGTATGCTTCGTGACCATCTTTTTGGTCCTGCTGCGCATAGCGGCGATCGGGAAATTCTATACGATATTCCTTCTCCTCACTCTCATCATTTTCCTTATGGATGAAGTAATATTCATCTGTATTGCCAACAGCGATATACTTTTTCATGACTTCTGAGTAGACATAAACCGTCTTATCTTCGGATGTAAAGTTTTCCACAACTTGATCGGCTTTGACATAAGTCTCATAAGTTACTGGAATCACGAGATGTTCATCTTCTCGGGAGACATACTTCTCTCCTGCGCCCCATTGATATAGTTTCAGTCCAAAGTATCGATTTTTATTTTGCGTCGAGCGGTAATAAACGAGTGTCTTGAACTCCTTCTCAACTTCGCTGACGGTTATCCGTTGAATTTTGGCGACGGTTTCGCCACTTTCCAAGACGTAGTCATTCTCGGTTTCACCGACGATCTCGTAGTAAGTTCCTTCGACTTTAACATTGCTATCCGTTACCCCTGCTTCTTTATAGATGTACCGCGTATAAACGTCATCGACTTTATAGTATTGGCCTTCGTCGCCGCAAATGAAGTAATCGCGATCATTAGCCAACTTTCCCATAAGGCTGGGAAAATCTTCAGGAGCTACTTCGGCGTAACCTTTGAGGGTTGCCTTATAGAAGATTTCCTCATGGTCTGCCATATTGATGTATTTAATCTTATCTCCATCGTAAACTTTATATTTTAGCGCATAATTCTCCGTATCGTAATATATGCCGTCTTCGCCAAGCACATAATGAGCTTCTTCTTCTGAATTATTTGGTAAACTATATTGGCCATCCTTCAAAATATAGAACATATGGGGAGCCAAAATGCGGATATGTTGTTCCGGTGACAGCTGTACAAAGGCAACCTCTTGCTCCGCCACTTCAAAATATTGTCCATTGCTACAGACGTATTGTTTATTGGCATAAACATCATATTGGATATAGCCTTCCTTTTCTGTTTTTTCACGATAGAGCCAGCCCGCACTTTCATCGATGCGGTAGACGTTCCCATAAGCATCAAAGTAATGGGAGTATGCATTCGTAATTTTAATATCTCCGGAATAGGGTCTAATTTTATCGAACAATTTATTAATATTCTCAGTCTTTTCTTTATCGCTGCTTCCACCGCAGGTATAATCATTTTTCGTAGTATTCTCGCTGCTGAAAATATACTTATACGCATTTCGAACTTTATCTAAATCGTTTGCTGTGCTATTCCAATCGGGATGTTTTCGATGTAAAAAGAGCATAAAGCAAGCCGTATTTAAGGCCCGAAACATGGTGATGATCGTATCATCTACCGCTTCCTCGCGCAATTGACTAATCAATGCGTTAATTTTCTTATATGCTGGCGTATTTTCATAGCTATCTAGACTTTTTAGATCATCGGTGACTAGCTCCTGCAATGCTACGAGTAGAGGTCCGTTACTGTTATCTTCGGCAACTAGGCATTGACGAATAATGGTAAGTACTTCAAATAGTTTGTCATGGAAGTTCTGCGCTTGCTTACTTTCATCGCTTTCGATGAAATCAAAACTTATTTCATTGACTGTATTGACCGTATCATCAGTGACCCACTTTTTTAAAGCATCAATGGCCTTTTCATTTTCCTCACCCTCATTACCATTATTTTTCTTTTTAAGTACGTCCCAGAACTTTTGATTAAGCTCCTTAAATTTATTTTGGAGAACCGTCAATTGCGTGAAGCTAGCATTTGCCTTATTATTGATATTGACATTTAAGGTATTCGCATTGGAAATTAATGACGCCGTAAAGGAGGATGATACGCTATTATAATACTTTTGCAGCGTCTCCTCTTTGCCAAAATTGGTGAATAGCTCGTCAATTTTAGTATTGATTTCCTCAGCAACGCTATTCCCAGAAGATGATGGAAAAGCGGTATCATAATTGTTCTGCAGATTCGTTCTTTGGCTTTTATCGGTTGCAAGTTTTGTATATATTTTTTCGAGAAGTAAGACGTAATACTGCGGTCGTGCGCTTTCAAAGGCCCCTTTCAGTTCATCGATACATCCTCGAAATGAGCTGCTAAAACTATTCAGGCCAGTGATGAGGTCATTACTATCTATTGCCGTTAGAATCTCCCCAAATTTTGTGTTGATCTCATTTGCTGTATTTATATTAAGCTTTTCTTTGTCATTCTCGCTGGTTAAAAATTTCGTCAACAACTCACTAAGGACGGTGATACATGGGCCTATTGATGCAGCGAAAGCATTCAACTTTTTAACCAGTGTCAGCAATTCATCACTTGGATCCGAGTCCAAATCATGCATCCACTTGTCTAGGAATATGTAATCAATAGGGGCGATCTTACCATCAGTTTCACCGTTGGCGATCTTCTTAAAAGTCGTATAGAGGCTGTTGACGCATTCTTCAACTTTCGTTTTGTATTGGTTAAAAACTTGTGATGTGTTTTGGAATTGAAATTTAGACAGTCCCGTCTTGATTTCGGTCAAATCTAGCGTTTCGAGCGTAGTCGCACCATAAGTGGATTGGAAAATGTCTTTTAGCAGCGGCGATGGCGAATCCGGTGGCATTTGGGCGGCTGCGACATAAACTTTATGGAGTAATGTTCTGAAGTCTGCTAAGTTACCTTCATTTAGATACTGGGCACAAAAATGCTCTGAAGTTTCATCCAATGGTTCCCAATGGCCTAGAACAGAACGAACGTCTTCCACAGCAGTTCGCGAAAGCGTGGGGTGGAGTTTTGCGATTGTCGCTAAATAAGTCGTCGCTTGGAAACGATAGAGATTTTCAATTAAGTATCGAATGTACTGATTATGGGCCGTGACTTGTCCATCAGCCCAATTGATCTGTACTCCGTTAAGGTAATATTTGTCACTTCTATCCTCTTCTTCCCCTTCTTCTTCCCCTTCTTCTTCACTTTCAGTCCCTGTGAATTGCATGCAGCAGTATTTCTCTTGAAGGATTTGTATATTGTTGTTGATGTCTAACCGCAGTCGTTCGTAGCATGCATTGAGGGTGTCGCTGGCAGCATTAGTGTCGTTGATCACGTTAACTAAATTCGCGAGCGATGCGCTGCTATTGATAAAGTCGACGATATCGTTATAAGCTTGAACGAGCGTTGAAATGTTGGCGCTCTCGCCTTGGTCCAAGTCTTCGGTCAGCGCTTCTATGGCGGGTAATGCCGAAATCGCAGACAATGTAAACGGCTCCTGTCCCTCCTCCGTAGCCACGGAAAATAAACCATTGGCTATGGAATCCAAAGAAGAGAAAAGGGATGAAGGCACGGTCTCTTTTAATCCTTTTTGGGCCTCAGATAATTGATACAGACGATTCACTTCGCTGGGCAACTGTTCGGAGAGTGTCTTGGCTTGAGTAATGAGTGTATCAGCGCTAGGCAGGCGGATCTTCAGGAGTTGAGATTTAGAGATTCCGTTGCCTTCCCCATCAATTAACAGGTCTAAGGCGAGATTAAACCCTACGGCATCGTCCTTATTAGCAGTAAATATATCAATGCCCTTGTACGCGTCTTCAGCCTCAGTATCTTCATCGCCATACAAAAATTTTCGTACGGCCTCTTTTTCGTTTTTGGAAAGATATCCTGTAGTAGGATCACCTAATTTCGCCTGAAGTGTTTTCAAGATCAGGGATTTTTCAATTTCTTTGGCCCATACCGCGATTTCTCCTACGGAAGTTTTGAGATTTTCGTCTAAATCATCTGAGAGTTCCAAAGAAAACTTTCCACAAGCATTATTTAAATCCATCGCATAAGATTTTAATTTCCCCAGTAGTTGATTATCTTCAGTTAAAGATTCATCATCAGTTAAAGACGCGTCATTCAGTGCAGATAAAATTCCGGAAAGCGTATTTTTTTTCCACTCCTCTTCACTAGAACCAGCACCTCCTTGCATAATGTAATTCGTGTAGTCCGTGACGCAACATTGCTTGACATACTTTTGTAACGCGATCAACGAATTGATGATTGCCTTGGCTGCCTCGAGGCGATCAATTCGGATTTTCCTATTCACTTCATCAATGTCAACGTCATTTTCTGAGCTTGCGATTGCAGTTGAAATTGTGTTCTGGAGACCACTCAGATCGATTGCTGTAAAATTGGCTAACTTTTCTCCCAACTCACCTGCCACTTTGTTTTCAAAAGTTGCCTTTAAAGCACTTCTAACCTTATCGATCGTACCGTTGGCGTCAAAGAATTGATTATCATCTAACGTATTTTGCACTGCCTTAAAGCCCTCTAACGCCGAAAAAATGAGATGATGGCTTCCTTGGCCATCTTTAACGAAGACGTTGTTGTCGGTATCGCTTTTGAGAGCCTCTAATACGCTTTTAATTGTATCTAGCGTGAACACGAATTCTGTGCCGTCATCATTAGGAACCGCTTGACACAGTTGACTGACGATTTGATAACGCAGATTTTCTGAGACCTGCTCTTTTAGTTGTTCTTCAACATCTTTCTTTAGTTTGTTTTTTTGCTCTGGTGTCAGCACAATATAGCTGTCGCCATTGCCGTCGCTGTCGACCTTGAAATTAGGATCCTCTAGGGCCTTAATCGCATCCTTTAGCTTGTCAATCTCACTCTTTAGATTTGTAGGATCTTCTAGCTTATTAATCGCATCCTTTAGCTTATCAATCGCACTCTCTGGATTTGTAGGATCCTCTAGCTCGTCAATCGCATCCTTTAGCTTGTCAATCGCACTCTTTAGATTTGTGAGATCCTCTAGCTTGTTAATCGCATTCTTTAGCTCATTAATCGCATTTTTTAGATTTTCAGAAGGATGATCCTCTAGGGCCTTAATCGCATCCTCTAGCTCGTCAATCGCTGTACTATCACTGAGGCCGAGGGTGCCTAAAGCGCTATCGTCTAAGCGAGTAAATTCATTAGCCCCAATTTCAATTTTACTGATGACGTTTGCATACGCATTTTTTAGCACAGTGAAGAGGGTTCCTTGAGAACTATCGCTCTCATTATATCCATTATTTATAAGATTATCCACCAAATTGGATAAATCTGTATCAAAGACACCCTTCTCTGTGGTTTGCATTAAATTGGCGTATTTGCCGAGGAAGGTATTGTAAATATAAACATCTAAAATGTGTCGCCATTGCGTTCGAGCGTAGTTATCTTCTACTTTTTTCGGGTTTAAAGCGTTGCCCAAAGCCGTCGGTGTCAGGATTCCATTATCATCAATTTCCAATAAAAACCCTTCCTTGGAGTCACTGCTGCCGTCAATCTTTAGGACATATTCATCGAAAGCATGCAAAATTTCCACTAATTGTGTATTATTTCCACTGGAAAAGTTTAAAATGTCAGTAATTTCATCGAGTGCTTTAAGAAATGCACACATGAAAGCTTTTTTCTTGTCATCATTACCACCATTATTGAAAGGCGAACCTACCGTGTCGGCTAACGTGCCGCTGTCGCTGAGCTCTTGATCCCAAAATTCCTCCCAGTTCTTTATGCTATCTCCCTGAAAAGTGATTTTTCCGTCACTTTCGATGGAGATTGAACTTGTTGTAAATGCACTCGTAAAGGCATTCACTGCATCATTGATCGAATTTTTATCTGTATCATCAGCAGTGTTGGTACTCCACGTTTTATAGTCAAACGCTTTCACCGCCTCGAAAAATGCAAGAGCAGGCTTCGTAAACGCGTCCGCCTGGTCGTCGCTAAATAAAGTGTACTTGTTCCAATCAACGGTGACATCGATGTCTGTTGCAGCTGTATTTACATTTGTGAGTGCATCATCAGTGAATTCGATTCCTGTTAAAAAGGCTCTTAAGGCCTCGTCATTTAAAAATTTACCTTTCAATTTACCGGCAATCTTAAAGCGAAAATTCTGCAGTAATTGCTTTACGTACTTTTTTATGTCGCCTACATCATCAGGATACAATACTATTATGATATCGCTGGGGCAAGAGGTAGTCGCGGGCGACAATGTCACTTTTTTACCAGTCGTCGGTTCTATGTCGTTGAATTCGCTTAATATTTCGTCGAATTCGCCCAAAATCGTTCCAAAGAGCGTTTTAAGGTGTCCTTGATAGGTGGTCCTTATATCGCTGCTGTCTGTGCCAGCAATGATATTCAAAATGCTATCTAAATCGAGGCCATTGGCGATAATAGATGTATAAGCTGTGTAGATTTTTGCGCATAAACTGTTGATGTAATCTTCTTTTGCCGTTGTTACGACCTCAGAGTTATAGGACACTTCAGAATCAACGGCGCTTTTAGGTTCCGCTTTGCTAAACTCAATGGCATTTTGAAAAGCATAGGTTGCGCTTAATGTTTCAAATTTTGTCCCACCGAGTATATCCTGAAATTCCTCATCCGCACCGGTCACACTTGCAGTGTTTGTCGCGCTATACACTCCTGCGAAAAGTTCCAATGGAGATAAATCGCTTCCTGTGGCTAATTTTCCGAGTTGAGACGTAAATTCCTCAGTAAGAATCGACCCCGTCGAATCTATAATATATTTCTTGAAAAAGTCGTCGGTCGAATAGGTAGTGTCGCTACCAGAGTCATTCTTATACTTCCCATTCTCATACGACCCCACACTTTCAACGATATTGAGTACTACGTGATTGTTGAAAGCCTGGTATAATTCGATTTGTGCATCGATCAGCGATTGTAAGTGAGATATATCCTCCGCCTTTAAAAATATCTTTACCGAATCTTTTTCGACGATATAGAATTTCTCACTTGTCTCTGCGGTCTCCTCACTTGTTTCTGTGGCCTTAAAAATTTTGATCTTAAATGTGTTTGTGCTGCTGAATACTATTTCTGTGGCCGATGACATATCGATTGTACTCCAATCACTGGGAACACCATCGGTAAGAGCAATTTCAGTTATGTTGATCGCGTTTGCTAGTTCTGAAATCGTTTCCTTTATGTTCTTCAATTCGTTAATATTATTTTTCAGTGCTACACATAATTTGTCGCTCCCCGTATAACTTTCAATTAAAGCTTTTTTATTAGCGTCACTGCTGTTACCTTCCAATGCCTCGATAGCGGTTTTGTAACCTCCAATCGCACTGCCGCCGCCGCCGATAACATTAGCAACATCTTTGTAGGCCAAATTAAACTGACGCGCTAACCACCGCGAACGTTCATAGGTACTACTTTGGTCTGAATTTCTTGGGTCGATTGAGTTGATGGTTTCATTAAGATTTCCTGTTTCAGCTGCCTCAACCACCGCATTGTAAAACATCTCCAACTGATCATCCTTCAATAACTGAAAATGGACATTTTCCGCATCGAGGATATTATTTGTATTTATAAGTAGCTCTACCGCTGAAATATCGGTTTTAACATTCTGAGTAATGGCGGTTTTGATGTCGGCTATTTTTTCCGTATTTTTTGCATCCAAAGCGGCGCGATCGATAGCATCGAGGAGTTTCAGGTAATCGCTTTTTGTGATCGTGAATTTATCGGCCTCTGCGGAGGGATTACCCAGTTCAGTGGGATCGATAAAACTTTTAAGTTGCGCAATTAACTTTTCCAGTTGCCCAAAATCTGTATTCCATTCGGGATACATCATGACCAATAGGTTACTTAACGTTGCTTTTTTATTTTGTTGAAGTGCGGAGTGTAACCAATTGAGAATATTTTGCGCCTGCTTAGCTTCTGCTGCCGTTATTGTATTATTTTCGTCGGTCCCTACTTGAGCTCCTTCCTTAACAGCCTCCGCATATTCTCCGCCGTCGGTAATTTTTTTCTCTAGTACAGTGAAGCAGCGATGCATCGCATAGAACTTCGTGACGGCTGTCTCTTGATCACTCGCAATATTTTCCAATGCGGTGAAATAACCACTAATGGCAACATCGCTGTCGTCCACAGATTTTCCTTGTAATAGATCGACCGCATCATTATAAGCTCCAGCAATTTGATTGAAAAGGTAAACATAGTGCTCTTTATCAACAGCAGTCTCACTGTTAGAGTCAAAAGTTATATCTGATAACAACTGTATTTTTTCCAATTCGCTTAATTTTCCGCGGGTCTCGTCGATCTCTCCGGTGGAGGACAGGCTCATTAGCGATGCGATCGCACTGCTCAATTTTGTAAAGTTTTTGGCATATTTAGAAAACTTTTCATCGATTTTATAATCACCTTCGGCGAAGATCCCACTAAGGCTTCCTGCGACAGTTACATCAGCCCTCCATTTCTCCAAAACCGTTGCCAAGTTACATTCTGTTTTCAGGGGTAACAATTGGTCATTTAAATTGGCAATTAAGGAATAACTTGCATCATCCTTTTCTAAAAATGTGATCAATCCTTGAAGTATAGGCTTGAATTTTGAATCATTCTCACTCGCGAATGTCCCTAGCGCACCACATACGGACTCAAATGCTGACAAGTCTCCCCGTTGTGTATACCAATCGGGGTATTGTTTTTGCAGACTTTCCAAAAAGAATACAACTTCAATGTGATTTACAAGCGCATCTAGATTGCCAAGGGCATTGGTGAGATAAGCAGCATTGACTACTCCACCCGCAGATGTAGGGTCAACAGAAAGTGTATCCCTTTGGGTTATTTTTCCTTTAATGGCCTCGAAACAGTTGTTTACACTATCTTTATCAGCAGCCTTAAATCGGTCTAAATCACAATCCGGACCTTCAACAATACTTTTTAAATTCTCAACAATTTTATTGTATGCCTGAATAAATGTATTGGTCATGTAGGCATAATTTCCTCCATCGCTGAAAGTCTCCGGTACGATTGCTATATCAGTCAAGGCGTTTTTGAGTGTATTATAGCGGTCGTCGTCAGACGAAGTTAAAAACGATCGCCATATTTCATTGAACGCAGTCAGGGATGTGACACACTTTTGAATCTTAATCTTAATATCCCTACTTGCATGGATTAATACATTATTCGCAAGGTCCGTCACTCCTGCCGGAACGTAGCTACTGCTTTTTATAGTGGGATAAATGCTGGCAAATAGCGTTACCAGTGAGAAATCAATGTTGGTCGAACTAACGTACTTCGTTAATAAGGAAAATAGGGAAAGATTATCCGTATAGGCAATATTTTCTGGTGAAGTCAGCAACTGTTTAAATTGGGCGAGCAGTTCTTCATTATTGTATAAATCGGCGCTTCTATAGGCTTCCGTGGCATTCAAAATCTCTGCAACTGGAATGTAAATATCCTTATTAAGATCATAGTTTTTCGCCACGTATTCCACAATGCCCTTGACGTACAAATAAGCCCAGGCATTTTCGTCATATTCCTTTTCACCGTTTGTGGTCGTAATACTCGTATCCACGGTTCCTGAGCCATAAGTTCCATTTTCTTGAACGCGCATAATCTCATTGTCGATGGCGATGCGATAGATCGCATTAACCAGCGCTTGCCGCTTAATTGCATCAAAACGCCAGCCGTCCACTGTTTCATTGAGCAGATATTCCATTAATTCCTGCTTAAATTTGTTGCCCTTAATGTATTCCGTGTACAAATCAATGGCTTCCAATTCTCGCTTTAGCGCAATTTGTTCATCTCTGATGCCCTGTAAAACAGCGCCGGCCAATATGTCATCACTTTTGGCCAATTCCGCATGTTTTTCCAGTAACGTCGCCAACTCAATGCTGTAATCGCTGATGCTGTACTTTGTGTACTCGCTATAACATTTCCTGCCATAGCGGTCGTAAATCGCCTCATAAGCCGTTAGAAGGTCGTTGATATTGAGTCCAAGTCTATCCTCTTTAAAAAAGGATGAAAAGAGATCGTATTGATTCTTCAACGTAGGATGGCGGTAAGGTTGGTTATCGATTAAATAAGCCTGGCCATGGAGCGGAAAATTTTGTATAGCTTCGTAATATTTTCCGTAATCCGCGCGCAACGCTTCAATCTTATCGATAAGCAGGACATGGACGTCCTTACTTCCTTTGACTTTAGACGTTTTTCCGAACCAACCTCCAAGTAATTTGGTATATTTAATGAAATCGTTATAAATAATTGGCTCGTAATGGTCTTTCAAAATTTTGCTGTAGCTATACTCTAAAAATTTTTCCGTCTCAGTATTGATTGCTGTGATTTGCACTCCATTGATGGCGGCCGTTTTTTCTCCACGAATCATCGCTTGCAAGTCTTGCAATTGCGATTCGATTTTATCTTTATAAGCGAGGACTAGTGTTTCCTCTGAAATTTGTGCTTCGATAGCTTGGATGAGCTGAGATTCATCTTCTCGATAGTCCTCGCTCAACTTAAGCAATTTTTGAACGACTTGTGTAATATTTACCCTCATAGTTTCGTTATTGATGAACGCATAATGGGTGGCGAAACTGTTCTTCGTTGTCTCATCTTTTCCTCCGGAAAGGAACAAGTTTATACCTTCATTGATCCAATATTTTATGGGTAAATTTTCAGTGGACCCGTTGACCAAAGATGCAAGGAGGCTACCTTCATTTTCCGAAGGTGCGTTGAAAACGCGATCGACGATATAAGTCTCGAGATCTTTGAGAAAATTTCCTTCCATCGCATAGCGCAAATTTTCGCGTTGGCTCTGAACGGGATTGACTACAATTCCTTCCTCCTTGGGGAAGATTTCTTCGATTGTTTTGCGGATATCGGCCGCTTTCATGGTTTCTTTAAGCACTTGTTGAATTACTTTGGTCACTGAATTACGTATGCGCTTGTCGATATACTGCTTAATTTCAAAGGCGCTGCTGTTGAGGTAAGCAGATACATTTTGAAATACGCTATTCGATTCTGGAACCGGTTTGCCATCGATAATGATTGAGTTGACGGTCAATTGACTAGGAAGATGATTTTCATTTTTCAACAAAATGAGTTGGCTTTTGACATATTTCAACGCCCTTTGAAATAGAGGAAATTCAGCCTCCGAAACATTACTTTCCTCAGAGAGCTGTATCGCCATTAGATTGTTCGCAGGTGTATTCAGATATTGGTCGATTTGGTCAATTTGGCATTGCAATTTATATCTTCGCGCTTCACTAATAACGAGATCGCCCACTAATGAACAGA
>JAITAK010000043.1 GCA_031284165.1 Puniceicoccales bacterium | reverse complement strand
CGGATGTAATTCCCTATAAAGTTGGAGAAGAACGCTTTCCACAACGTGGCTGAAACGGCCGTTGTATATAAGAATATAGGACGCTTCGGTAATAATTTTCATAAGTTGCTCAAGACGATAGGGCGGTAATTGGCAACGAAAAACATTCCAAACGCTCTCGGTAATTTCTTGAAGTAAACGTTGATCTATATCTCCAATGAATCGATTTTCCCCATGATTTCTTCCATGCTCTTCTTCGAGGGCTTCTTCTCGTTGCGAAAGCTCTGTGACGAGATCAAAAAGTTCTAAAGGATGGACGTTTGTAGGATCGGCTTGTAGCTTTTTCAAAAATAATACCCATTGATCAAGCCAAGCTTGAAAATCGAGCGGTAAGGCAACCTCTGCGTTCCCAGAGAGATGATGTAAGGCACAACGACTAATGATTGTGGCTAAAAGCAACGTTTTGGATGGAGTTGTGAGCAATAAAACAGTATCTTCAGGGGGTTCTTCAAGTATTTTTAACATAGCTTCTGCAGCGTTGCTATGGAGCCGATGAGCATTGAAAATTGCAGCTACTTTTTTATGACCTTCATGGGGCGTTTTTTGTATGACATCAATAAGTTCGCGGACGGATTCAATTTTAATCGTATTCGATTTCCCTGTAGGTGAGATGGAAAAAAAATCGGGATGATTCAGAGCTTCCGCTACTTTAAGGATGCGATTGGCACAGTAGTGAACATAATTTTGGGCGTCAACAGCGTTTTTTGCTTCAACAATGATGGCATGCGGAAGACGATCTTCATCGATCATAGCGCCGATTTTTTGCATATAATCACTGAGGTGCATCATTTTAGAGGGCAAAATGTTTCTGGACGCATTCACAAACCCTTTGGGCGATGGTTTCGACGGGAAGCGCTCCGTCAATAACAAAAAAACGAAACGCTTCCTCTATGGCAAGCTGTAAATATCTGTCGCGGACACACTTAAAAAATGCTACGGATTCTCTTTCGATACGGTCTTTTTTTTCTTTTCGATGATGTAAGCGCTGCAATGCGATGGAGACATCGATGTCGAGCAAAATCGATAGGTCGGGAATGTATTTCCCAACGGCAAAGTGATTGAGCTGCTTAACGATCTCCGTAGGAAGTTGTCGGGCGGCACCTTGATAGGCTGTAGAAGAATCAAAAAAGCGGTCACAAATGACCCATTGCCCATTATTGAGCGCAGGGATAATGACTTCGTGGATTAATTGGGCGCGACTAGCTTCATAGAGGAGGAGTTCCGTTTCGGGACACATATTATGAGCTTGAGGTTCATGTTGGAGCAGATGGCGAATGCGTTCACCAATAGGTGTATTTCCTGGCTCACGAACGCTTATGGCGTCGATATTTTTAGAACAGAGAAATTGCTTTAGATTCTGGACCTGCGTTGATTTTCCGGTGCCCTCGATACCTTCAAAGGATATAATTTTCCCTTGCATGAACTTCGGGATAGCAATATCCCTTCGGGGGACAAGTCAAATTCCAGAAAAATCGTTGCCTATAAAGCCCATTTTTCAAGACCAAGCATTTTTAACTTTTTTTTATTTTTTACTTGCGCGCTCAATGTTAATGGCTAATCTCTAATGTAAACAGTTAGGCTATTAAAAAAGCTATTCGATTGTTTTAAGGTTCATAACGGTGAAACTTTTTCAAGTTTCACCACTATAAATTTATTTCCCGTGTATCTTCGTGTTTGATTTTTATCCTAAGTTTTAATGCTTCTGACGCCATTGCTTTTAATGCGGTGATTGTGATTGTAATTTTTTGAAAAATCAATCAAAGTTATGGGTAAATCTCGCCCTCCCTCGTTATGAAGAGGACGAAATTATGTTAAAGTTCTGTCTCAATTTCAGTTTCGATTAAACCTCGTTCTCGGAGCGTATCGACGATTTTGGCCGCACGATTATAGCTAATTTTTAGCTTTCGCTGTAAAGATGAAACCGAAGCATGATCCCCGGTACGAATAACTTCTAGAGCGCGGGGAATGAGTTCATCGTTCCAACTTCCATCATCATTTTCATTGGAAGCGCCATTGCCTTCGATCTGTTTTTGTATCGACGCTTCGATTTTAGGTCCACCGTTTTTCTTATGAAGAAAATTGACGACCCTGTTAATTTCGTTATCCGATACCCATGCACCTTGTGCCCGCAATAACCCTGGAGCTCCGGGAGGTAAAAAGAGCATGTCCCCTTGGCCTAATAATGCCTCCGCTCCTCCGCTATCTAAAATAGTGCGGCTATCGATCTTTGAAGATACTTTGAATGCGATGCGGGAAGGTAAATTTGCCTTAATAATCCCTGTAATGACATTGACCGAAGGCCTCTGCGTGGCGAGAATGAAATGAATCCCTGCAGCACGCGCTAATTGCGCTAAGCGAACAATATAGGCTTCGATATCGTTAGGAGCAATCATCATCAGATCGGCTAATTCGTCGATAATACAGACGATATAAGGAAAATTGGGGTATTCTTCGTGATGCTTTGAGGACATTTTGAGCTGTCCGCGGCGCTTTTCGTTATAATTGACGATGTTGCGCACACCGGCTTTGGCAAAAACTTTATAACGCGATTCCATCTCCGTAATAAGCCACTTTAACGCGTTGGGGACCTGCTTAGGATCTGTAACGACGGGAATCAGCATGTGGGGGAGCTTATTATAATTCTGCATTTCAACGATCTTCGGATCGACTATAAGAAAGCGCAAATCCTCCGGTGAGGCATGGTAGAGTAGGGAGGCGATGATCGCATTGATACAGACGGTTTTCCCGGCACCGGTAGTACCAGCAATGAGGAGATGAGGCATTTTTGCCAAATCGTAGATCATGGGTTCTCCGGTAACCCCACGCCCCAAGACTAATGGAATGGCCGCTTCCGTTTCTGTCCAATTTTTAGACTCAAGGATTTCCCGTAAATGAACACCTTCGGGATTTTTATTGGGAATTTCGATACCCACACAGCTTTTCCCAGGAACGGGAGCAATAACACGTACCGATTTGGCGGCCAAACCCATGGCGATGTTTTTATCAAGATTAGCAATCCTTTCGACACGCACACCCACTTCCGGTGTCACCTCATAACGAGTAATGACGGGGCCTTTGTGGATTTCTCCAGGAAATACGGAAACTCCGAATTGTGCCAAAATTTCGATAAGGCGTTTGAGCATTGCTTCGCAATTTTCTTGAGGATTTTCCGAAACTTTTGCCGGTTCCAATAGATCAATGGTCGGGAAAATGTAATCTGAATGGCGCTGTTTTAGAGGGGTATCCGTTGGGTTAATCGCCGCGGCTTCGAAGATTTGGACCTTCGACATTTTTAGCGGAGGAAGATCGCTGTGTAGGTCCGTTGTCGTTGTACTACTTTTGGCAGTTGTTGAGATAGGTAACAGCGATTTAGGTGCAATCGGTACGACCTCTTCAGGCAGGTTCTCTTTTTTAGCCGTGGAACGTTTTTGAGTACCTTTAAAAATTCCAATTATTTTGCCGACAGTCACCTTAAAGAGCTTGCGTCCCATCTTTAACACTAACTTTATCATACGCCATCCCTGGGAGCACAGTTTATGGAGCAGAGGGTGCTTACGGAGAAGCCAGTAAATGTGAAAGAATAGTTGAGTGCATAATAAGATCAGTAAAGCCAAGATGGTCCCCAATTTCCCTAATAAAGGTAGGGAAATGCGTTGCAACGTGAGGTCACCCACGATGCCACCAAGGCCTGCGGTCATCGATGGGAAGAACTGAACAGCGTAAAAGTATTGAATCCATCCTCCAAGTGTCGCCCATAAAAGGAGCATGAATGTTAGAGAAAAGATGTATCCAAGATAAAATCTTTGCGGAAAGCAAAAATAAAAGGAGAGTGCGCCGGGGATACACGGCAGCAAATAGGCACTCATTCCGAGATAACGGAAAAACCAAAATGCGAATACGGTGGCGATATTACCAACGAAGCTATGGCTTTCCGGTGAAACATGAGTTGTAATATAGTAACTTTGTTGAGGATGGAAGTCGATTAACGCAATAAACATTGATAGCGCAACGATGCCCATCATCATCCCGAGAACGATTCTTCTTTTCATTGAAAATATTTTTTGTTCGCCGAAACATACCCAATTCATCGGCCATATACAATAAAATTCCAGAAAATTTGAGTTTTTTCTTGATCCTGACGAAGATATTTCTTCGATAAAGCGTTTAGAGAAGCTCTCCTTAAGGGAACCGACTTTAGAGGGATGGGCGTTTTAGGAGGACGAACATTTATAAAAGAACGAACATTTAAGGGGGATGGACATTTATAAAAGAGCGAACGTTTTAGAGGGACGGGCGTTTTAGAAGGATGAATTTTTAGGGAGGCTAGCTCAGTTTTTAGGGGGATTAGCTCAGTTGGTTAGAGCGTTTGCATGACACGCAAAAGGTCACTGGTTCGAGCCCAGTATCTCCCACCATAAAACTTTTATCTCAAGATAGGTATATCACTTCAACTTCATAATGAGCCACGGTAGTTTTATCATGTATAAAAGAATGACTTATTTCACGACATAACCATGGGTAAAACATTTCGCCTTACCTTTAGCTTTTTTATTGTAGCGTAGATCAAGAAGCCATGTTTCGCCTTATCCGTTTTATTGTGCAGTAAGTTAGGGGGAGCCGTATTTCACCTTACCCGCTTTATTGTGAAGTGGATTAAAAAGCTACCCGCGCTCTGGTGAGGTCTGAAGGGAAATTCCGGGAAGTTTTCCCCATACCGGGCTTCCTCATTGATTTTTATAGTATGCCGTAATTTTCTCAGAAAGAAAATGATCAGGGGACTGTACGGCCTGTAATGGTATATCGAATGCCATTTTTTCCCCTTCTTTAGCCATCAGTTTCAATCCGTAGCCGAAATCTTCGAATAAGCGATTACAAGTGGCTACGATGGTATGATGTTGTTCATGAGCAATGCGGCTAATTTCGGCGACCGCTTCATTGGTGAAATTTAAATGAATATTATAATTAGCCTCGAAAGACTTTACGAAGCGTTCTATATCGCCTTCGATATCTTCTTCCTGTTTAGGGTTGGTAGCCAATAATTGCGCTAAATACTTTTGAGGATTTTCTACGCCATGAACATCCAAAGTAATTTTGCGGATATCGGTGGAAGGTAATTCAAATTTCATATCGCGGAATATGCGTTCTAAAACGGTTAATAAACCCCGTGCGCCGGTTTGTTCCTTAGCCGCAAATTTAGCGATAGCCGTGAGTGCCATGGGATCGAATTTTAAATCAATGACATAACCGCCGAAATCTTCTTCATATTGTTTAATAATGGATCCTTCTGAAGAGGATAAAATTTTCTCGAGTTCATTTTCGCCCAAGGCCTTACAGGCGACGCGTACAGGAAGGCGGCCGATAAATTCGGGTTCAAACCCATATTTAATAAAGTCTTCGCTTTGAGCTTGGGCTAGAAGTTCAAAGTCTTGATTAACCGTTTCTTGAAGCACACCGAATCCAATTTTTGCTGTCCCGATTCTTTTTTTAACAATATCGCTAAGTTTATCAAAAGCTCCGCTCATGATAAACAAAATATTTTTTGTATTAATTTTTTCCGGTTGCTGTTTTTTACCACTTCCAAAAGACATGAAAGTACGCATTTGATTAAGCATATCCGTTTGACTGAATACGCTCACATCAGTTTCCTCCATTAATTTAAGCAAATTAATTTGGACACCTCGCCCAGAAACATCGCGTCCTGCATCTCCTCCAACGTTGGTAATTTTATCGATTTCATCGATGAAAACGATGCCATATTGAGCGAGTTCTACATTTCCGTTGACCACCTTGATCAAATTGCGAACGAGATCTTCCACATCTCCTCCGACATAACCGGTCTCAGAAAATTTCGTTGCATCAGCTTTAATAAAGGGGACACCGATTAGTTTTGCAATCGTCTTAACCAAGTAGGTTTTTCCCACACCTGTAGGTCCCAAAATGAGTACATTTTGTTTCATGTACTCATGCGGTTTATGCGACTTTCCCGAAATAATATTGCGAATATGATTATAGTGATCGCAAATGGCTACAGATAGTACTTTTTTAGCCTCGTCCTGGGAAATGACAAAGCGATCAAGATATTCCTTAATTTCCTTGGGTTTTAGATTAAAATTGTGAATTCGCTCTAGCGCTTCTCGAGCATCTTCAGCTTCTTCAAGAGGCATTTTAGTTTCCTTTTCTTTTTTCGTCCTTTCATTAAAGGGAAATGAAGCAATTTGTACATTTGCTCCTACTTTTCCTAAAATATCGCTGAATTGTTTTGTCAGCTCTTCGAAAGGATTTTGTTTTTCTTCAGACTCTTTTTCTTGATCCGCCATGGCAATACTTTTTCATTATAAAAAACATAATCTTTTGGCAAGTTTTATACTTCTTGAATATTCAGTTTTATAAAAGCGATTCCATAATGGTTATGACCTGTGTTTCGACGGTTTGTAGCGAGATTTTCGTTTGGCAAACGTCGCTGAGGGTAATCGCTTGGGATTGTAATTCGCGGGGAAATTTCGAAAGATCACCAGCGACGTTGAGCCCGATCCCCGTTACTGCAAAAGTGATGATATCGTTCACAACGCGCGATTCTGTTAAAACACCCCCCATTTTTCGACCACAGGCATAGATATCATTGGGATGCTTAACTTCGAGTTCAATATCGAAGGTCGATTGTAAATGGGCGACGATTTTCTTCGCAACCACAATAGAGAAATTTTGGAATTCCTGCAGCGATTGACGGGGAACAAATCCAAAACTGATATATAAGTTTTGAGGATCATCGCTATACCAGGTACGGTCAAACTGTCCCCGACCTTGGGTTTGTGTCCTAGCGACGATTCCGAAAGGAGGAAGTTGTTTTTGATTAAACTTGCGAAAGCATTCTTCGTTCGTACTATCTATAACCTCATAGCGGAAAACTTTCACTTTCATAAAAGACTTATTTTTGGGCTTCTCCTGCTTTGTCAATCTTTTCTTATAAAAAATATGTTTTTAAAGGGCAGTCCTGTTTAAATCTTCGAAAAATATTTTCTCTGTTTTTCCGAAATAACCATATCCACTTTTTCCATGACTTTCAGCATATCTTCCCAGACCGCGCGTTTCGTCGCATTTGTATTATTGCGCAACAGGTAGGAAGGATGGAAGGTGACCATAAGTGGAATGCCATAAAACGCATGCCATTGTCCACGTATAGCTCCTATTTTGCGATTGCGATCGTAGCCTAATAAACCACTTACCGCTGTTGCGCCTAGAGCGACGATGACTTTGGGTTGAACGATTTCGACCTGTTCAATAAGATAGGGCAAACAAAACTGCATTTCCTCTTGTGTTGGAGGGCGATTCCCCGTTAAGGTCTCCGTTTCGGGGCGCCAGTTCATAATATTGCCGATATAAACCTCTTCCCGAGATAATCCCATGGCCGCGATAATTTTTGTAAGCAACTGTCCAGCGCGTCCTACAAACGGAATTCCTTGGATTTCTTCGTCAGCTCCTGGAGCTTCGCCACAGAAAAAGATCTTCGCATCCAGATGACCAACGCCAAAAACCAGGCTTTTCCCGGGGCGTACGTGCATCTTAAGTGATTCATTATTCAAGACCCGTCGACGCAGGTCCTCCCAATGTTCCCGTTTACTTGAAAAAACGCTTTGAGGCATAGAATGAGAGGCGGTGATTTTTTCCTGAAGTTGAATGGAGGAAGAAGATATATCCGCTTTCCCCGATGCTGTAGGCATGACCATTGTACGGTTTAAATCCGCGTTTGCGGTGGTCTTAGGCGAAAGTTGTGGTGAGGATGGCGATTTCAGCGGTGAAGCTTCGTGGGCTTTCAAGAAAGAAAAGTGTTCATCGCGAATAGGAACCGTCAAAATACCATCGTTTTTCATATCTTGAAGCGCATTGATGAGGAAACAAAACGGATAACCCATACTTTGGCACGAACATTATAGATAAATTTTGCCGTTGTCAATGAATTTTGTAGGCATTTATTCGCCAAAAAATGGAACATTTTCGTAGTGAAAGATCTCAAAATCATCCTGATGATAGGCAATTTCGACGACATCGAAGCGAAAATACTCGAGGTTATTTTGGAAAATATACTCGCAACATACAGGTCTTAATGCCAATTTTTTCTTTTTTGTAATGGAATAGTAACCAGAGACCAGGGCATTTTTTTGCCGCGTTCTGACTTCGACGAATACGGTGATCCGACCATCTTCGGCGATAATGTCAATTTCGCCATTTTTATGGCGCCAATTCTTTTCAAGAATTTTGTACTTTTTCTTTTTTTTTAAAAAATTGACAGCCAATTTTTCGCCTTCATTTCCGATTTTCTGTTTTTGTGTTAGTATCATTGACTGGGGATTTTAGACAAGATATTGCAATTCGAAATAAAAATCATCGGGGATAAAAAAAACCCCTAGCAACTCTAGGGATTTTTTTCTAGTTATCTTTTTAATGATTAAATTAGAACGAATAAGAAGCTGTAATAGTACCCGCAATACTTTTCAGGTTATTACCAATTTGTCCGTGACCACCGAGGGATAGGCCAAAGTTATTGTTGAACTTCATATTCAGCGCTGCTCTAGCAACGAATGCATTTTTTCCCGTGCTGATACCGGAAGCATTAAAGGTGCAATATTCGGGGGTATTTTTCTCATCGTCGAGTATAACGCGTCCTGCATTATCCGTCATTGAAAGTGTGACTTTACCTCCAGTGAGGTGGCGGAAATCGTGTTTATAACCGAAGCCGAGTTCAAAGTTGCCTAGATTGAAATCGTAACTTAAGACCATACCGATGACCGGTGCAATGGAACGGCGATTGGCAGATTCGATGGAACGCATGAGTTTGCAGTCAGCTACAGTACTACTTCTAAATACGGTACTATTAGATTTCTGGTGAACTGTTCCTAAAGATAGGGATAACCATGGGCCGGCATCAATGCCGTAATAATTCCAGTGTTTATAGGTTAGATCGATATTAGCAGCGATCCAGTGTCCTCCATGATGGGTATCAGTATTGGTATAATCACTGGTGTTAGGGTTGGCGCCAGCAGCGAGGTCGGGGGGGAGCATTAGACTGGGCAATGCGTAAGCTTCCTCATATTTTCCACGGCCTGCGGCGACGATGAACTTAGTAGTAAGATCAGTAACATAGTCATCTAACATACCATAGACACCACCGAAGTAAGATTTGACGTCACATTTATTGCTTTCGTCGGATTTAAAGATCATATCGCCTTTATATTTTGCCTTGGCTTTACCGTAACCGCCGCAGAGACCGATGAGGAAGTTGTTGGTAAGATAGCTGTCGATACCGACGATGAATCCAAAAACATCGCAATTCATTTTGTAGCTGCTGCTTCGACCACTTCTCACCAAATCGCCAAAGGCGGAACCCCATAGGGAATAGTGATGATTGGCGTTCAAACCAGGAGCCATATTGGTATAAACCGATTCCTGTATATTTTCTACGATAGCGAAGGTGGCCTGATGTTTTTCCTCCGTCGTTGTTTTATTGAGGTTCGATATTGCTTTAGATTTTTCTCGGACATCGAGATCGCTGAATAAATAATCTCTAAATACTTCTTCGAAGTCAGTGGAGTCATTCCCGTTTTTGCTCGCAGCGCTATTGAGATAGTCACGGAAACCATTGGAGATGTAGGTCCAATCAAAGGCATCACCGAGGTAACTTTGGATCGTTCTAGGGATAACGGCATTTTTGAAATCGAATACTAGCTTTCCATTTTCAAAGGCTAACTTTAATCCCGGAAGCTTTGTACCTACCATCTCTTTCGAGAATCTTTCTGCCAGGGCTTTGGCGCGATCATTATTGGCACCAAAATCAATGGAAAATGGATTGGCAGCTTTGCTGTCTTTACAGTCTTGGATGAAATTAGCCACCTCATTTAATCCATACTGCTTGACTAAGGATGATATATCGATGCCCAATTGAATGGTCGCTGACTCAGGAACAATATTTCCCTGGGTCCATTTTAAAGCGGGGTTGTTACCATTCATCGTTTCTCCCTCTGGCAATAAGAAGATGAGTTTCAGATTATTTGTAGTCGTTTTAATATTACCTATCAATTCCACCGTATGTCCGGTGATGAGTTGAATAGTACTGTCACTAGGAGCGTCGATGGCGACGTACTTTTCTCCTGCATTAAGTATGATTGGATCAAGGAGGAGCGTAGCGCCTTTCTTTAGACTGATTAAACTCATATCTGACGCGGTATCCTTAAGTACCAACGCACCTACGCTCTTATCTTTATGGCCGACAATCTTTGCGTAAGCATTTTCTCCAACAACAATCAATGCTGAAGTTGTCTCTCCATTGATTGTGGCATCTTTTGGCAAATCTTTCCCTCCAAGCAATGTTAATGTTTGTCCTTGGAGGTATAAGCTACTCGGTGATTCCATGGTTCCGCCACTAAGAGAGATGTAACTATGTCCCATGGATTTTGTCGGCGCTGCAGCAGGCGGCTTTATGATACTCTTACAAAAATCTTCAATACTTGTCTCCTTAATTATATCCGTTCCAACTTCTATGGCAGGAAATATAATACCACTCGATAATGCCAGCGTCTGACCAGAAGTAATCTCAATTTCGTGATTTTTTCCGTCTGCGGTCACGAATGATGTTGTATTATTATCGTATTGAAATGGAACAATTAGCAGTGATGTACCAGCAACATCACCTCCCAAGGTTAGGGTCGTCGATGGTCCTTCTGCGAACGAGATCTTACCCCCTAGCGCTAGGCCTGCCACATTTATCGCCTTACCACTACCACTACCACTACCACTACTAGTATCTATAATTGAAGAAATTGCCAAACGACTATCCCCTTGGACTTGAATACCATCCACATCCGCTCCAACGATCAACACTTCATGAAAGAGAGCGGAAACGGGATAATTTTGTTGAACTTCAGGCAACGAGGCCAGTGTAGTTTGTCCGTTATGATCTGCTGCCCATTTCAAGTTTCGGTCTTCTTTTTTTGACATTCCCAAAACTAATTTTTTAACAGCAATGGGCGTTTTTATAGACGTTTGAAAGTCAAAATCATAGGGATTGGCCTCGGTGCGTGATTTATGTTGGCGGAAAAGCTGCAAAGTCAAGTGCTGATATGATGTACCAATGCTACTGGGATCCAAGATATCCCAAATGGATGCCGATGTCGTCATCTGAACTGTTGTTTGGCCTTTGATTTCTGCGGCATTTTTCAAATTCAACGCATTCATTAAGGTGAGGTTTAGATCTTTATCTAGACCTCGAAACACTATATCGCCAATCTTAAGAGGTAACGATGAATCTTTCTCCAGGTCACCATTTTCGAAAGAAACAAAAACAGTATCATTGGCAGTTAAATTAGCGGGATTAATCTTTAAGAAAGCTGGCTTATCTGCCTCCCCCAATGGGTCCTTCGTTCCTCCTCCTTTAGACGTTGCTTCTCTTTGGTCCGTGAGTTGGAACGTCCAAAGGCGGTGACCTTCAAACTTACTGGTTGGATCAACGCTGAAAAGCGCTTCGATATCATCGAAAACAAATTTTCCGTAGGCCTGTGCAATGAGATTGTTACCCGGGTCATCACTCCTTCCATTTTTGTATTTTTCGAGAGCATTTGCTTCATCCGGAGGGAGGATATACTCGTACATATCCTTCAATGCTGCACATGCACTTTCTATTCCTGCCTCTGCACCATGAAGTTCCGCAACTACTTCTCTCCACTTGTAACCAGCAGCACTAACATTAGCAGCAGCATCTAATGTAACAGCTTGTGCGTTTATATCACCAGCATACTTAGTATACGCCGCCGCCGTCTCCATGAGCTTTTTTACCTCATCCGATGGCGATGACGACGACGGCGGCGTCAGCTTAGTATTAATTACCGCCAATGCACCTGCCAGGTCAGCTTGGGTGAGACTACTACCGGTAATTCCCTTGAGAAACGCCGCCAAATCTATGAGCGTTTGGTTAACATTCTTACTACCACTGCTTAGGTCGGGTACATCATCTATATTTGCTCCTGCAAGACTCTCATCTGCTTCATTATCGGCAATCTTCTCGAAAAAATTACCAGATTCAATTCTATCATTACTGTTATTTTCGATATTCTTGCCATCTGTCACTACTACCTTAGCGATTGCGCATAAGTCTGCCCAGGCGTTTGTTATTGAAGCCTGATTCGCAAGAAGTGTGGTCAAATTATTAGTACTGTTACCCTCTTGAGTCATAGTATCAGGCGTCTTTGCCTTTGTTATGGTCTCTCCTATGGCTTTGGCTGCTTGTTGCGGAGAAGCTGCTAGTGTTGCTGCTGCCTCTTCGCAAGCCTTGCCAATAGCGTTGGCGTATTTCTTCGCCGCGGCTCTATGGAGCGCCCTGGCAAAAGAGTTATCTGTTTTAAAGTTCGCTGTCGTGCCTACCATCAGTTTATTTAGTTCACCATCCTTTACCAAAAGGTCTTTGAGGCCATTATTTATCTCATGGGTGCCGTCCCTCCCAAATTTCAGGGTGGCGGTGGAGGCATCGGGCAAAAGCACGCGTATGAATTGGCTTTCTTTGCCATCTGTACCTTTACCTGGCAATGTGATGTGATCCCCCTTATTCACAAAAATTGACTCATCTGCTGGGGTAGTCCCGAGATTGCCATTTGCCTCGAATGTCCATATATTTTTAGCATCTTTACCCGCTTCCGCCTGTACATCCTTATCAGGTTTATATTCTTTTGCCGCTGCCATTCTCGTTGGGTAGGCCGCACCAAGAAATGTAAAACCTAATCCTAAAACCTTTAGCCAATGATTTTGATTTCGATTCGCTAAAACATCCATTTTCTCATTTTTTTCCTTCATAACCTCTTCCTAAATTAAAGTTTATACCTCTTTCTCGAAGCTTGCCTTTTCTTCTATATCTGTCAATGCATTTTTATTATATTTTATTAATACTTCTCAAATTATCGAAAATATAATTGAAAAATAAAATCAGCACCCCCCCCTGATGAATCCCTACCAAAATCCCCTGAAATTTACTCCTCAATGATTTTCCATAGTTGATAATCGTGACTCCCCTTGATGAAAATACTTCCACGACATCTTTGCTGAAAATATCCCTTCGCTTCGCTAACCCCCGGAAAATGAATGACCTCAATATCCCTATGCTTTTCCCTAAGAATCTTACAAAAAACTTCCATCTCCTCGCCAATCCCAATCACCAACCCCGCTTCCTTCTCCTTGAAATGTTCCACCAAATCTCGGTGATAACCCTCCGAAAATTCCCCTAACTCTCGCATCCCTCCTAAAACGTAGGTATTGTCCCCGCTATATTGCTCATCAAAATGGCGCAACGCGTCCTCCATCGCCAACGGATTGGCATTGTAACTGTCTAAATAAACGCTGTGCCCACGAAAATAAACGCGCTCCCCGCGCATCTTTCCTGGCCGCCAATCCCTAATGCGCTCCTCAATAACTTCATCCGCTAAACCGAGAATTTTGACGATCGTTGCCGCCATCGCAAAATCTTCCTTTTGCCCTAAACTCATCCGCGGTACCCTGAAAACGCTGCCCTTAAAGTATTTTCCGTAGAGGTATACTTCGCACGCCCCTGAAATTTGAAACCTCGTGAAATTCGGAAAAACTTCGACCTGACGACTGCGCCCAATGAGAACACACCGATGAGCAACCTCGCGAAAAAATCGATGCTCTAAGCAATTTTCCCCTATGATCCCTAACCCTTGCCGGCTAAGCGTATCCTCAAGAATCTTAAATTTTTCCTTGACAAGCTGCTCGAAATTCTCAAAGTTCACTACATGTACTGGTGAAATCCCCGTTATTAAAGTAATATCCGGCCTAAGCAGGTCGGTCAATGTATCCATTTCCCCAGGATGATCGATTCCGCTTTCGATCACCGCGAATTGTTCCCCACAAAGATGACTTAGTGTTAATGTAGCCCCCAAAATATTATTTAAATTTTCCGCTGTGGCGTAGGCTTTTTCTCCCAACAATAGCTTCACCATATCTTTGGTTGAAGTTTTGCCGTAGCTTCCAGTAATTGCAATCAACGTATAATTTTTACGATGTCGTTTTGCCAATATTTTGGCCGCTTCGAAAACGTTTTCGACTTCCCATTGCGGGAGTGTCAGTTCTCGATTGATGCGATTGACTAGGGCGCAGGATGCTTCTTTTTGTTGTGCATCTTTGAGGAAATCGTACCCATCGCGTTTTGCCTGAAGTGTTAAAAAGCAATTTCCTTTTTTGAGTGTCCGCGTATCGTTCCAAAAACCGTTAATTTCTTTAGGAAAATTCTGGCAGAATTTTCCTCCTATAAGTTCTGGCCAAAAAGTTGTTTCCACGATTAACGATCATTTAAAGTAAGAAATCGAACGCTGTAAG
>JAITAK010000010.1 GCA_031284165.1 Puniceicoccales bacterium | reverse complement strand
AATGCAAAACCAAAGACGGGACCTATTACAAAAATTACAGGATCGAACACAGTAGCTTCTGTAAAGATAAGAGGCTAAACCGTTATCGACCTTTAAGTTAGATAGCATCCCTTATAATTTTCCACATCCATACAAAAGCGGGACATTGCCCGCTTTTTGTATTTTGCCGTTAAATATTTTAAATTTTGATTTCGTGAAAATCATTATTGCTCGAAACGCAACGCTTCTGACGGTTTAATGCGCGCGGCATTTAAAGCCGGAAAAATACCCGAAGCAATACATATGAGTATGGAAAATAATGCAATCCATAGAAAATCATTCCTCGCGTAAACTACGGGCAATTCTATGAATTGTGATAGATAACGCTGCGCTCCCTCCCAATTTAATGCCCAATGGGCAAATTTTATGATGTCGCTCCGAAAATGGAGCACCATGATCCCTCCACCCATGCCCAGCAGCGTTCCGCCAATACCGATGAATAATCCTTGTAAACCAAAACACTGCGCAACCGCATGGCGATTCCCTCCTAAAGCAATCATAAGACCGATTTCTCGCGTTTTGCGGATGACATTCGTCATCAAGGTGCTCGAAATGGAAAAGGAAGATACCAGTAATATGAATAATAAGACGAAAAACATCATCGTTTTCTCCCAACGTAAGGCAAAAAGTAACGCGCTATTCCCTTGAATCCAATCGGTTACCCGATAAGCATTCCCCAAAATGTTTTGTAAATGCTTTCTGATCGATTCAACAGCGCAACCTTCTTTCAATTTCAACAAGAATCCATGAACACCTCGATCCATTGCATATAGGTCTTGCATGAGACTTAAAGGACATAGAACGATGGCTTGATCGCAGTCCTTTGCTGAAAAGTAACCTGCAATGCGAACCTCACGGGGAAAAATAACGGTGTCGTTGGCCAACGCTTCCAGAGCTAAAGGTGTATAAATCTCAACGCGATCCCCAATACATATCCCCAGATGCGTAGCAAGTTGTTCATTGACGATAATCTCATCGCTTTTCATATCTTTCAAAGAGCCGCATTGCAGTATTCCCTTTATATCTGTAACGCTGCTTTCCTTTTCAATATCGATTCCCTTGGCCATTGGAAATAAAGGGATGTCTCGATACATCATCATCACGGCAGCGCAGATATAAGGTGCCGTCGCTGCGATTTCGGGAATAGCATTGAATTTCTTCTCAAGGCCTTCTGGATCTTCGATGACCCCTTGCCCTCCGCATTCAACGCGAATCTCCCCTTGTGTCTGTACAATGCGATGCTTGATATCTTCTTGAAATCCATTCATCACACTTTCGACGATGACTAAAACACCAACCCCTAAAGCAACGCCTAATGTTGACATTATCGTGAAAAATGTAAATTTCTGATGACTGGGGAATAAATACTTAAAAGCGAGATAGATAGACCAATTCATAGATTTTATTTAATAGCCAAAGATTTTTATATTGAGTTCCTCAGCGCGTTTTAAAACTAAATCCCGATTCAAAATGATAACGCGGTTTGCTTCCAGTGCCGCAAAGCGAATTCCAGAACGCGACATTAATTCCAAAGTCTGCATCCCAAAAATGGGAACATCAAAACGAAAATCGTGGTGCGGTTTCGATATTTTGACGAGTAACATATTTTTGGTATTCAGTGATTGTGCATGGCGGATCATCGCATCGGTGCCGTCAAAGCCTTCGACGCTAAGTACCGTCCCATTTCGAACGATGACACTTTGCCCAATATCTAGACGGGCAATTTCGCTGGCAATATAAATTCCATGTTCCACAATCCACCGCTTCAAAGGAAATTGCGTAGAACGCTGCGTGATATCGGCATCCATAAAACTCCGCCCGTCGAGAACGCGCATGCCCCATTGCGTAATTTGTTCGCAAACCGTCGAAAAAATTGTGTGTGCATTGCGCTTTTTTAATCTCCTTATCAGACATAGGGCACGCCAATCGAGATGCAAATCTCTAAACAGGCGCAGCGGCTGGATCTGTCCTGCTAGAATGACGTCGGACGCCCGGAAGCGTTTCAAAATCCTAAGCACCTTGCCCAGTTGACCCACTTGCACTTCATTCCGATCGCCTTGGGGAAATTTTTCTAAGACTCTAGGCGATGCCTCGCCTTGAATCCCAATGACCCCGCAACGAATCCCTCGTTCTAAAATGCGCTGCGCAAGGAACAAAGGATATTCTCCACGACCGGCAATAAGCATGACCCGAGCCCCGCTTTCAGAGAAATCTTCTGGTAAAAATCTTCCAATATCGCCTAACATACCCTAACATCGCCCTTCAGAATTTTTTCTAATCCAATACGCCATTGACCAAAATTGCCTCAAGCCTTGACTCCGTCATAGGCGATGCGGGAATGAAGCATGCTGAGTAGAGTAAAGTAAAAAGAACGGCGCAATTCATCGATCTCGTGAAAAGTTATCGGACATTCATCAAACTGAAGCTCACGCATTTTCCCAGTAATAATATTGTTAACTAAATCTCTAATGGATTTTGGAGTTGGATTATATAGAGAACGGCTCGCCGCTTCAATGGAATCCGCTATGGATAAAATAAGCGTTTCTTTAGACTGTGGCCGTGGCCCATCATACCTAAATGCCGACTCTTCGATCGCCGATAAATCTAAGGTCGACGCTTTTTTTCCTTCTCCTTCTTCTTCTTTTTGTTCCAATTGGATTTCTTCTCTTTGTTTTAACGCCTTGTTATAAAAATAGCGAACAAGCGTTGTCCCATGATGTTCTGCGATGCCATCGACCACCTGTGGCGGTAAACCCGCTGCCTTAGCAATAACCACGCCATCTTTGACGTGCCCTTTAATAATCAGTGCGCTAACAAAAGGCGTTTGATCATCATGAGGATTCTTATTACTGCTCTGATTTTCCGTAAAGTATTCTGGCTTGACGAGTTTCCCAACGTCGTGATACAGACCCAATGTGCGGCATATAAAGGGATTGGCGCCGACAGTTGTTGCCGCTTGTTCTGCCAAATTGGCCACCATGAGACTATGATGATAGGTACCTGGCGCTAAGATAGAGAGTTTTGTTAATAATTGATTGCGGTAGTCGGTCAGCTCGATGAGGCGAAGATTAGTACAACATTTGAAGACATTTTCAAATAAAGGTAGGATTAGCAAAATAACCATTCCCATGGATAACCCGTTTAAAAACCCAAAGAGAATCTGCAAGAAACAGGTTTCCCGCGAGTCAATATAACCGTTAAATGGTAAAAATACGGCGGAAAGCGTGAATATAATCCCTCCTAAAATTCCACTGCGAATGATTTGCGTACGGATATAAGCATGGCGCACGCAATGTACGGAAATAAGGATGCTGAGAAAGGAAATCACTAAAAATTCCGTGGATTGAGATAGCATGAGGCAACAAAGTATCGCAGTGACCACACCCACTAATATCCCCATATATGGTCGCAACAGCAGTGTACCTAATAAAGGAGAAAACGTTAATGGCATGGCGTAAGGCAATAAATAAGTGGGATCTAAGTAAAAAGCCTTGGTCTTGACGCCGTCTTCGATCTGTGTGAACGAAACAATTTCTGAAAAAGCTTTGAGTTCAAAAAGCCAAACCACAAAACGACAAAACAATAAATTGAAAAGCAATAATGTTACCATTAATGGGAGTTCATCACGTAGGACGATCTTTGAACTTCTACACGTCGTACAAAGGAAAAAATAGGCTAATAAAATGACTAAAAATGAAACTAAAAACGGCTTGACTACGTTATTACTTGTACGCAGTAAAGAAACATGGGCATCGCTTAGAGCCATTTTATAGGCAAGAAGACACTCGTAATTTTCGGGAGTGATCGTCGTGCCCGCTTCGACGATGACATCACCGGCAAGAACTTTTTCAATCACATCGGGCGTGTTTTGCAGCGTGCGTATGATCTTTTTGACCGTCGCCGAATTATCAAAAACAATATTCGGTCTAATCCCTATTTTGAGAATGCGGAAAACAGCCTGCAGGATATCTGCCGTGGTATCAATAGAAGATAGGCGCAATTTCAGAAGGCGCATCGCTTCATTTTCGCTGCGATTATGGGCGCGCCGCGAAGCACCTTCAATTTCGATATTAAGAAAATACTCCTCGTTTTTTTGTTCACTTAAGCTTTGATCAAAAACGCCTTCGCTGAGGATATCTTTGACGATGGCTAAGCCTTCGACTAAGATTCCTGTGCGTCCATATTCATCGACACAGCGCACTAAGATGTCGATATCGCTCCAACCGATATCGATTTTATACTTCTCATTAAAACTGCGAATGAAACTCTTAAGTTCAAAGAGATAAGCCTCCATCGATTGTCCTCGGTGATTCGAAAATGCGTCCAATAATTCATCGAGGCGAAAGATTTCGTGCTCAAAAGTTTCGTAAACCATCTCATTAATTCTATATACGGGCGCAACAAGGTTGCGGCGTTGTTCTTTAAGTCGCTGCGTTTTAATCCTACTGACATATTCGAAAGGAATACTTGCAATAGTTTGCACCTTAACCTTAGAATTCGGAACAAATTGAATCCAAATTAAATCCTGTCCCCAAAAACAGATTAGTGCGATAAAGAAAGATAAAATGAATATAATAGTCAGCGCAACGCTGTTTTCTGGAGAAAATAAATTGTATTTTAAGTTAAATAAATTTAGACTCGAATGTCGCTCTAAGTGCAACACGGATTCTGCAATTTTTTCGCGACTAAACTTCTTTCTAAAAATCATAGGAATATGCCCGAAATTACTTACGAACCCTCAATGACAATAAACTCTAGGGGTGAATTGCAATCCAAATTTTTTTTCCACATCGCGGTGGTCCATTGTAAAAAGGACGTTCGTATTGTCGGGAGAAATGGTGAATTGACGGCAATGCAAGAGTTCAAAAATTAACGCTTTAACTTCCTCATCTTCGAGAGGATGAAACTTGAGATGAGCGCAGATCTTTTTGGCTAAAGCCTCGCGGGTTAAGCGTTCATCATCCTGAGGTAAAGACGGATCTTGGAGGCATTGCAGGACCGTTTCCTCGGAAATTTCTCGAGGCAACGCAGTAATTTTGTATATGTTTTTACCAAAATTTTCAATTTCGATACCCCACAGCGCCAATTTTTTCGAAAGGGCATCCATGGCCAAGGATTGTTCTGAACTGACCGTAACGACACGAGGGATGAGGAGGCATTGAGGAATAAGCCGATCGGGATTGCATAAAAATTTATCCCACAAGATACACTTTTGTGCCGCAGCGAGATCTACGAAGGCCAAACCAGTCTCAATCTCAAAAATAGCAAATCGACGCTCGTCAAACGTACCCACAAAGCGCCAAGGGCATGGGTTGTTCGCGATCGATTCACGGGGAAAATGATCCAACGCTTGTCCCAGCGTCAATTCGAAGACTTGTCGTGGTGGCGGCACATACCTTTCATCTTCGGGGCCAGGGTCTTCTTTCCTAGGCACTTCAGAATCATCGCCAAGCCCAGAAACAACGGTGTATGGCACAGACATTTTGCGCTGTGCCTTGAAAAAATGGACATCACGCGTCAGCGATTCCGCATAAATCGTCGGCATAGGAGCATTGTTTTCATCGTTGCCGCAGAAGCGCAGGGATTCGATTTTCCTGCGCAACGCATCACTTACCGAATCTACAACAAACTTTTGGACAAAAAATTCATTTTTAAACCGCACTTCCTTTTTCTGTGGATGGACGTTGAAATCGACGAAATGGCCATGAAATTCCAAAAATAAAATTGCCCCCATACTGGTCACTCGCGACCGGATCATCCCATAAGCATCGCGTACGACCCGCACAATGGCTGGATGATTGACGTTGCGCCCATTGACAAAAATGAGAAAATCCGGCTTACTGACAAGCCCATCGACGGCATGCTCAAAGAGTACACCATGGAGGCGTACCCGATCATGAGCGTAATCCAAAGGCGTATATTGATCAAAGTGACCGAAAAGCAATTCGACGCGCTCCTGTAGGTCACGAGAATCAGGAGAGGAAAATAATAATTTTCCATTGCGATATAGCTCGAAATTGATCTCCGGTTTTGCGAGAATAAATGCACGGACCACTCGAATGATATGCATAGCCTCTGTCGTCGCGGATTTTAAAAATCGCTTCCTTGCCGGTATTTTTTCGAACAAATTGCGGATTTCAATGAGCGTCCCTTGACTACTACTGCAGGCCTTTTGGTAAATTTTTTTCCCAGAATCATAGTGAATTTCGGTTCCACCACTACCATCATTAGTTTGCATCGTCACACGTGCCACGCTGCTGATAGAAGCAATCGCTTCGCCGCGGAAGCCAAAAGTTCCCAGCGATTCGAGATCTTTAATCACCTCTAACTTACTCGTCGCATTGCGCTCGAACGCCAACGGCGCATCTTTGGCATCCATCCCTACCCCGTCATCGGCGATAGATAGGAACGTGTCACCGCCATCGTTAAACTTCACGACAATATGTTTCGCCTGGGCATCGACACTGTTTTCAATCAATTCCTTAACGATCGATGCAGGGCGATCGACGACCTCACCTGCGGCAATTTGATTGATGACCGTTTCTGGAAGTAAATGGATCTTTGGCATAAAAATCTTGATTTAATATGAATTTCTCTTCCCATAGCACAAGCGCAAATTCCGATGCACAGGGTCAAACGTTTTTTCCCAGAGTTTTCCGAGGCCGTTTTTGACCAGTTGGCGTCTTTCTGTGCGTTAGTTCATGCCAAGAATGAGGATTTAAATCTCATTTCGCGAAAAGATATCGATCGCATCATCGAAGGCCATTTGTTTCCCAGTCTGGCGATTTATAAAAAGCATCCTTTCGAAATCGGAGCTACGGTTCTCGACATTGGTACGGGTGGAGGGTTTCCCGGTCTACCGCTAGCAGTGACGATGCCCAACGTACATTTTACGCTCATCGACGCCACTGCAAAAAAAATTAAGGCCGTGGAAACATTTGCTGCGACACTTGGCCTCAAAAATGTCACCTGTATTCATGATCGCGTTGAAAATCTTCATGCCCGTTATCACTACGTTATTGGTCGTGCAGTAGCGCGGAGCGATTGTTTTTTTTCGTGGGCCAAGGCGCACCTAAAACCCCATGGAAGAATTCTCTACCTCAGCGGCGGTGAAATCGCTCCAGAAAACAAGATGACAGTGGTCGACCTCTTCATGCTCTACGATCAACAATTTTGCGCGACAAAAAAATTGCTCATCGTTACCCCGTGATATTGTCAAGCCGAAGAAATATCTCCAAGCCGAAGAAATTCTTTTCATATCTTAAAGGACAATCACGATTTTCTTCAGCTTTGGATCATTTAAAAAAGAAGTCAAGTTATCTTCTTCATCCTCTTCGTGTTCCTCTGCGAGGGCGGCTTTTATGTGTTCTGTCGTCGTCTTTCACTTTATTTTTTGCTCTTTCTTTTACGACCTCCATGTGATGTTTTTGCAATGCCTTTATTATATTGGGAGCTTCTTTATTTAATTTCGATTTTTCCTCGTTGCTCAATGGAAAGAAATCTTCGGGATGTGCTTTAAACGCTTCCAACATCAGTTCAAATTGAGGAAACATTTGTTTAGTTTGTTCAAGATCATCATTGTCTAAACATAATATTATCGCTGAAGCATAAAGGCCTTCTAAGACTTCACCAGCAGAGTGATACTGTCCTGCTTGCATATACATGGCAATGGATAAAAATAATCTTTTAAAATCATCACTCAATCGTTCTGGCTCTGCACAGTCTCCATCCACAAAATCTTTCAACGGCTGCAATATTGCTTTTGTTTTTTCTTTTCCAATACATGCCCACAATCCGGCCATAGCCGCCATGGCACTTCCTGATATACCACATATAGTTCTCAATCCGGCATTTCTCAGTATAGAGCCAAAACTCGGTATGGATGCAATGTTATTGCCCTTGATTTCCGTCAGCTCGCTTAAGGTTCTTTTCTTCTTTTGTCCATCTATAAATTGAATCGAAAGCAGTTTATTTTTCAACGTATCTATGATACTTTTTACTTCAGTTTCAACCTCAGGTGTCATATCCGAATGCAGTTCGAGCTTTGCGCTAATGTATCTTTTTATCGCTTGTTTTCGTGCATTGGGTATTGCGGTTGTTTCTAGTGCATCCTGAAAAAATTTAATGGGATCGTTAAGAATTTCTACTCGATTTTGAGGCAACATTTGGGTATCGGCTGCTTGTAGCGCTGTTTGTTCTTCCTGTATCAATGTTTCGTCCTTTTCCATAGCCTTTAAAAACGCTGTCACCTTCTCTGGATTACTGCTTGCCTCAGGCAATTTTTTCAAAAGGAGCAAATCGACATCAGAACAACGGCACGCTGCAAAACTTTGAATGGGTTTCTCACGGTTAGAATAGAATCGTGCCTGTTCTTTCTTTACATGAGCAGCAGTTCTTCCACGTATCCCAGAAAGACCTGCATCTTCATCGCCAAAACTTGCTTTCCTCAAGGCGGCTAACTTTGCTTTCATCGCACTTATAATCGTTTCTTTTTCATCCTCGTTCAATGGCAGACCTGATAGATCTTGCGTTAAAACTTCACCAATCACATTACAAATCGCATCATCGATAGGCTTCAACTTAAAGTCGACGAAAAAGGTACTATCAATCAATTGACGTGCGAGGTCTAAAATTTTAGCGTTACCTACAATTGCATCCCTGCTTAATCGCTTAAACAAGGCGCCGGCTTGATTTCGAACGGTCTGGTTACTGCCGCTATCGCTCAAATCTCTCACATTGCGTAGCGCATATACGTCCAATTCGGGGACAAATTGAATTGCCCTAATATCTTGAAGTATTGGATGGACCTTTACTTCTCTAAAATTTTTATCAATAACGTCCCAAGAAGCTTTGAAATTCTTTGCAAGTTGTTCCTTATTTTGTTTGACGAAATCTACGCATAATTTTCTATAATCTGCAAGCGTTTTCTTCCACTCTTCATTGGTCATTTCTGGTTTTCGCCGTGGTAGCTTCAACGTATTTGGTACGTTAATTTGCCGAAAATTTTTAGAACTTCCGCTTAAACTACCAATCGACCCATTTTGGCGTAAGAATAAATCCAAAATCGTGTTAAGGGTTTCGAAAACTTCAAATTCTAAAGGATCGGTTTCTCTAATAAATTGCTCTATTGTTGAGACAAATTTATTATATCTAACAATCAAATCAATCTTGCTTCCCAATAACGTTGCAAAGATAGATTTTTGAACGCCGGCAGCAGCTACACCCATAGCCAATGCAATTTTGGCATCGATGGCAATAGCTTCATCGTCACTCATAAACTGATGCACCGGGAAAGAACTCAAATCCCTTTGAAATTGAGGTTTTGATGTTGTGACATCTTTTTCTTGATGTGATTTGCCATAGACGAATTGTCCCGTTTCTACAGCGATTACGCCTATTATCGGAATCATTCTTGTTTTGGAAAAGACAGTCCATGGATCCCTAAACCACTTTTTTAAAAAAAATGGGCAACACCTCTTGAACTTTAGCGTCTGCATTTTTTTTCTTTCGTGGAAACTTTGGTCATCCCACTGCTCATTGCAGATTGAATCCCCTGAAGCTTCTGCTGTACCTTTGGTAGCTAAATAATTTGAGTAAAAATTTTTCATTTCTGTGAAACATAGTCATTTTTTTATGAAATACAAGTTTATTTATAGTTATTTGTAATTTTTATGTAATCTTAAAATTCACACAGAATTTGCAGAGAAAATAAAAATTTTTCCTCCTCAAATTTTATAGGAAAACATAACGGCACACAATTTGTACATACAATCTCTTTTTAAGCAAAAAAACCTGTAGTTTTCTATTGAGCGGAGTACGAAATCACCGTGAATTCCATTGCAAAATCTGCGATGACAATGTTTATGACGCTATTCATTAACAGTTACTTAAAAATTCTTTAGTGTTGCAGATTTTATTTGCAAAAATCGCAGTGACGATTTATATATTCTTTCTATTGTTAATGTTATTAATGTTAACTCTTATAATCATCGAGAATTTTTTTCGGTCGAGTTGGCGGAGTTTCATTGGATTTCTTTCGTTCTAGAGCTTTTGGGACACTCGGATGCCGCTCCATAATGCCCTCTTGCGGTACTTTCGTCACTTTTCTAGCTTCTATAAGTTCAATATGATAATTCTGTAAAACTTTTATTATATTAGGAGTTTGTGCGCTTAATTTCAATTTTTCCTCGTCGCTCAACGGGAAGAAGTCCTCGGGGTGTTCTTTAAAAGCTTCCCACATTTTTCTAAATTTTGGGGCAATTTGGTTGAAATCACTAGGATCGTTACCTTCAGGAAACAGCGTTATCGCCGCGCAGTAGAGACCACCTAAAACTTCAGCAGCAGAGTGATACTGCCCTGATTGCATATACATAGCAATCGATAGAAACAAATTCTTAAATTCTGGGCTTAATGTCGGCTTTGGAGCTGGAGGATTTTTAGAAATGGCATCCACAAAAATTTTCAATGACTGCAGCAGCGTTTTAGTTCCCTCTTCTCCGATGTGAGCATGCAACCCGGCGACAATATCCGTTGTCGTTCCCGAAACGCTACATAGGGTCCTTAAACCGATATCCCTGATCATGGAGCCTAAACTCGGTTTCGATGTTATCCTTTCCCCATTCATTTGCACTAAATCATTGATAGTCCTCGTTATTTTTTGTTCATCGGTAAATTCGATGGAGAGTAATTCTTTTTTTAACGCAGCTCTATCGCGGTCTGGCAAATTTAACTGCTTCTTAATGACAACTTTACGTTCATGATTTATATCGGTTACTTCCAAGGCATTCTGAAAAAATGCGACCGGATCGTTAAGAATCTCTACCCGATCCTGAGGCAATGTTTGAGCGTTAGCTGTTTGCGTTGCCATTCGCTTTCCCTGGACAAAAGCCTTTCCGTCTTCCATGGCTTTTAAAAAATTGTTGACCCTTTCCGCATTGCTGCTTGCAGTAGGCAATTGCTCTAAAAGGCGCAGATCGACATCGGAACAACGACTTGCTGCAAAACTTTGAATGGGATTCTCACGATCGGAGTAAAATCGCGCTTGATGCCCAGCATGGGCGCGGTTTCTACCTCGCATTCCAGAAACACCTGTATTTGAATTTTCGCCGAAATTCGCTTTTCTTGAAGCCTCAAGCTTCGCTTTCATTGCGTTCACTACGACTTTTTTCTCTATTTCATTCAGCGATACCTGTGTCGAACATAAAATCTCAATTACTTTTTCGCAAATCGCATTGTCGATGGGTTCTAATTTAAATTCCATGAAAAAAGCGCTGGTTCGCAGTTTTTTCATGAACATTAGATTTTGAGTATCGCCCAGAATGTTTTTCTGATTTAGCGCATTGAACAAAGTCTGTGCTTGAGTTGAAAGCGCCTGATCCTGGCTTTTGCGCAGACCATCCAATTGATCCAGCAAATCAATGCCCGTAGCAATGAACTGAATGACCCGAAATTCCTGCTGCATCGGATGCACTTTATTCCCAAAACTTTCTTCAATGATATTCCGTAGCGCCTTTATATTATTAATCAATTGAGTTTTATTAGCCAAGCTGGCAGCAAATGCCTTGCACATCTGTTCATATTCTATCGTACGCTTCCATAACGGCGGCTTATTCGACATCTTTGGCAAATCTAAATCCTTAAAGCCTTGGAGATTCCCGCCTAGAGAACCTATGGAAGTCTCCGGTTTTAATCTGAAAGCTGTTAATGCATTGATTATGCTAATGATTTTGAAATCCAAAAGCTCTAGTTTTACGATAAGATCTACCATTGAATCCAGAAAATTTCCATAGCTTTGAGCGATTTTAAATGTTTGGTTTCGGCTCTCGATGAGTGTTATAGATGGTGCGCTCGTCATACTCGCCGCGGCTACGCCCATGGCCAATGCGATTCCGGCATCGAGTGCAATAGCTTCATGATCATTCATAAACCACTGTGTCGGAAAAGAACTCAAATCTCTTTGAAATCGAAGGTCTGGTACTGCATCTCTATGCTCTAATGCGCCATATGTGTGCTGTTCCATCCCTACAGCGATTGTACCACTTATCGCTAGAACCGTTTTTGCGCTATTAAAATTGGCTCGTTTATTCTTTAGCCATCCTACGAAAAAAAACGGACAACGTCTCGCGCACTTAAGCTTTGGCGCTTGCATTTTTTCCCTCCTGTGGAAGCTTTGGCTATCCCACTGCTCATTGCAGATTGATATTTCCGAAACTTCCGGTACGTCTTTAACAGCTCTATCTGTAACCGTTGGAATGACACGAGCGATATTTCTATCCCCCTCCATTGAATAACTACCATTCATATCCCTTATCCTTTTATATGTATAATTGTATAAATTTAATCTGTATAAACGTTACCAGATATCCCATAAGTTTCACACTGTCCATTGGTCCTATATGCGCTAAAGGTCGCCTTTTGTATTAACATACGCTCTTCCCTCGGCATTTCATCAAGAATCCTTGCGATAGGACGTTCTGGACCTATAATGACATACCATAAAGGAACGCGATTATAGCCCTCTCGATAACCTAAATCTGTTGAAAATTCTCCTGTTTCGCAATAAAGTTTCAGCAGAATTGTTGTGACCAAATTATAATAACCTTTACTGGCAAGTTTAACGATTAATGTGTAAGCGTTGTTCTTCTGAAAATTGATATAGCTATTTCCCTCCGCTGTGATAATACATTCCGACGTGCCATCGGGACAGACGTATAGTGAAAGCAGATACTTTTTTAGATACTGTTCTAAATCTACACCTTTTAAAGAGTAATCCTCATCTAGACATTTCGTCAGTTGAACGACAATGTTATCTACAATTGTACTATAACGCCCGCTTAATTCTTTAATTTCTTCCATTGTCGTTGCATTTGGCAAATAATTAGTGTCATATCCTTGACAAAGTTCTTTCAATTGCTCCAGTATGCTGGGAATCTGCTTATACATTGTTTCCACATTACTCACCATGGTACTGCATTCTGTTTTGGAAACTTCTGCAACACTCCCAAAACAGGGTGCCGCTAAACATAATGTAGCTAAATAATTTAAGTAAAAACTTCTCATCTCTGAGATACTAATCATTTTTTATGAAAAGCAAGTTTATTTATACTTTTTACGCGATCTTAAAATTCACATGGAATTTGAGAAGAGAATAAAAATTTCTCCCCTTGAATTTCATAGGAAAATGCAATGGCACACGATTGCAGGTACAATCTCTTTTTGGGCAAAACGGCCCATAATTTTCTATTGAGTGCGAAATCGCCGTAAATTTTATCACCGATAATCGGGAGTTTTCGTAACGCACACTGAACCCGTAACTGATGCGTCCGTCCCGTAATAGGTTGCAAATGTAGCTTCAGTAGTGGATTTTCTTTCAAACATAATTCTTTTTCGATGAAATATTTCGTCATTGCCTTTTCGCCTAATCCGCGAGAGATGCGCAAATGGTTACGATCCCGTTGTTCCGACAGACAATCGAGAAAGGTTCCGTGGGAAGGCATTTTTCGATAAGCCGTCAAAGCGTAATAGATTTTTCGGACCTCTTGGTTGAAAAAACATTGGCGAATAGCTGTAGCGATGTTTTTATCGAAGCAGCCGATAAGCAGTCCCGATGTGGGAGCATCGAGTCGATTAAGAAGAAAGAATTTTTGACCCTCAGGAAAAACATAGTAGCGCCTTTGAAAATCGTAGGGGAGACGCAACAAATTTTGGGAACGGGTCAGGAGTTGCTCTGTAGGTATAGATGTCACTTCACAGGGCTTATAGAGTGCAACAACTCGATTGGCATCGAAATCAGCTATATAGGCCTTAGGATGTAATGATCCGTTGAAAAAGTCGCTCATCGTTCTAGGAAATTCATTAAAGATGATGGTGAAAGCTAAATTTTTTCCTTGAAATCGAAACGAAAAATTTAAACATAGGAAATTTCGGGGCTCTTAGCTCAGTGGTTAGAGCAGGGGACTCATAATCCCTTGGTCGCAGGTTCGAATCCCGCAGGGCCCACCAAGATTTTTGCTTTTGAGGTAAAAGGTCCCTAATGGTCAGATGATTGATCTTATTTACATTTTAGATATCATCGCTTTTTTAAAGCATTTCATTTGACAAGGACCGTTTTTCATGATACAAATCAAAGCCATGAAGGAAGAGAGTAGGTCGCTGTATGTAGATCATCAAGATTATCATGTTGAAGAAAATGAAAAGAAAGTAGAGAGGACCCATTTTATTAAAGCGATGTCGGACGTTGGATTTAAAGTAATGATGTCCGATCCACGAATTGCAGAAGCGCTTATCAACGAACTATTCATAAGCATACATATAGCACCCGTGAATATTGCAAGCCAAGGAAGATTAGAGGTTCCCCTAAAAGGTCATGGCTCTTACGCCGCTATGGATTATCACGCGAT
>JAITAK010000045.1 GCA_031284165.1 Puniceicoccales bacterium | reverse complement strand
TGCGATTAAAGGATCGTTCCAGGCGAGATCAATGTTATTTTGCCCATAAAGATCTTCGACAATGATTCCTTTCGACCTCAAAAATAACTTAGCCTTTTCTTTTTCTTCGCTGGAAGCCTTTTCTGATTTCCAGGTTTGGAAATGAGTAGTAATCACTTGCGCTTCTGCTTTTAATACCGAAGCATCTTCGTTCAGAGGTTCCAATGATTCTGTTGCGGTAGCCGTGAGGCATCCCATGACCCACAGCAAATTTAAACCCAATACCTTTAGTGATTTTCTTTGATTCTTTTTCATCATTATTAACGGACTATCGGGATATTGGATTAAAGTAAAGTAAAAATTTTCTACTTTCTAACATTTCCTCATTATCATTGATAGAAACTTTTATTTGCTCCATAAATAGTAGATTACAAATGAGATGGAAATGGAAATTCTTCCGCTCCGTCGGAAAACGTTTTATCGAAATGAATGTATTTTTCTGGACTCGTAGGGTAAAATCGCTTTGTTGAAAGAAAATTTTTGACAGAACGCAATTTTGCAACAAACCTAATCTGCAGCCCAATGATAGAAATAACCATTAGCAATTTGGTAAAACAGTTTCAAGGCAATGTGGTTTTAAATGACATCAGTTTAAAAATTGAGGCTGGAGAGCTGTTTTTTTTGCTCGGACCGAGCGGTTGCGGTAAGACGACTTTATTGCGTGCCATTGCGGGGTTTTATCCTATAGATTCGGGAAAGATATTTTTTGGTGATAAGGATGTGACAAAATTGCCCCCCCACAAGCGCAAAACGGGCATGGTTTTTCAGAGTTATGCGCTTTGGCCTCATATGACTGTCGAACAAAATGTCGCCTTCGGCCTACAACAGAAAAAAATTAAAAAGGCGGAAATTGTACAAATCGTTAGAGAAGCACTGGAAAGCGTGCAAATGCTTCCTTACGCCTTGCGTAGGCCTAATGAACTATCAGGAGGACAACAACAACGCGTTGCCTTAGCACGTGCGTTAGTCGTCCGCCCTCGCTGTTTACTTTTGGACGAACCTCTTTCCAATTTAGATACACAGTTGAGAAACGAAATGCGCAGCGAAATTCGCCGTATCTGTAAGCAATACCACTTGACTTCTATTTATGTCACTCATGACCAAAAAGAAGCCTTATCCATTGCAGATCGCATTGCCGTTGTTGAACGAGGCAATATCCGGCAAATCGGTTCTCCTCTCGAATTATATAAGCGGCCCAATAGTTGCTTTGTAGCGAACTTCATCGGCGAAACCAATATTATCGATGGCGTTGTCGTTCGCAAGGGCGTGGATGAGGCATTTGTGCGCACAAAAATCGGTAACTTTCGCGGAATGATTGATAGTCAAGATACTAAGATTCAGGAAGGCAGTCCAATTAAGGTGCTCATACGCCCGGAAAGCCTTAAGTTGGAAAGCTCGCCTATGGAAGAGAATTGCGTTGAAGGGATGATTGGCCGTTCGACTTATTTTGGAGAAGTCGCCCACTATTTATTTGAAAAGAATGATGTTCAATTGCAAATTTCGGAGCTCAATCCCTGCCACCTTACTCAAACGGAACGCTACGGAATTTATGCCTGGGCACTTCCAGAAGATATCGTTATTTTGAGCGCGTAGAATGATTAAGAAAATTGTTATTCTCACCGGTGTCATTTTCGTGGTTGCCGTTCCTTTTATTTTTCAGCGACAGGAAATCACACTTATTCCCATAAGTTCCGATGACACCATCGTCATCATTACTTCCCATAATGAGGCGTTGCGCAGCGAATACGGCCGAGGATTTACCGAATGGTATCGCCATAAAACGGGAAAAACGGTCATCGTCGACTGGCGACACCCCGGCGGCGGACGAGATGTGGCTCGCTACGTCGATTCGTTGTTCACCAATAATTTTCGCTTCTATTGGGAACGAGTCTTAAAAAAACCGTGGACCCAGGAAATTCGCAATATCTTTTTACGCCTGGAAAATGTCACGGAAAACTGCGGAACTCCTAAAGAATTGGAAGTGAAACGCGCTTTCTGCGATTCCAATGTCGGTTGCGATATCGATCTTCTCTTTGGCGGCGGTGTGTTTGATCATAAAGCGCAATGTGCCAAAGGCTATACTGTGCCTAGTACTCTTATCCAAGACCATCCAGAATTGTTCACCGAAGATACTATTCCCGAGTTTTTCGCCGGTGAACGCCTCTGGGACGCCAAAGGTTGTTGGATCGGAGGATGCCTTTCTAGCTTCGGCATTATCTATAATAGCGATGCCATCAAAGCCTTAGGTGTAGAACATCCTCCCCGGACTTGGATGGATCTCGCTGATCCTCGCTATCTCGGCGGAATTGCGGTTGTCGATCCTACGAAGAGCAGCTCAACTTTGAAATCCTATGAAATGCTGATTCAACAGCAAATGCAGATCGCCTTTAATCGCAATAGTGCCAATGAAAATTATCGCAATTTCAGCGAGGAATATATTCAGACGCTTTCCATTCAAGAAGGATGGATGGAAGGTTTAAAACTCATCCAAAAAATCGTCGCTAATGGACGTTATATGACTGATTCTTCGGCGCAAACGGTGCTCGATGTCGCAGAAGGTAACTGTCCTATAGGTATTGCAACGGATTTTTATGGACGCTCTGAAAAGGCAAATATCGAAAGTCGCGGTGCCAAAGCGCGCTTTCATTTTGTCATTCCTCAGTCGGGATGCTCTCCATCGCCGGACCCTATCTCTCTTTATCGCGGGGCTAAGCATAAGAAGTTGGCATTGGACTTTTTGGAATATGTCTTAACGTTGCCGGGGCAGCGATTATTAGCTTCTAAGGTAGGGACGCCCGGTGGTCCTGTACGCACCGCCCTCTGTCGTGCTCCTATCTTAAAAACGGCTTACAATCCGGAATTTTTACAATATTATGACGACCCTACGCTCAATCCCTACGCCAATAGCGGAGATTTCATCTATCGCGAGGCATGGACGAAACCCGTTTTTTGCGCTTTAGGGTTCATATTTAGGGTAGCGTTTTCGGATCCCGAGGATTCGCTCAGAAAGGCATGGCGCCATATCCAGTCGGCCCGTCAAAAAGGACATACCCAAGCCGCTGAAGCAGCACTGGCCTTAATGCAGGACCTCAGTATGTTTACCTACGATTGCGTCAATAAGAACATCGTCAACGGGGCCAAAAGTAAAGACTACCTCCATGCCATTCAATATCAGACTAAAATTGCCAAATACTTTCGCAATCAATATAAAAGGGCTGGAAAAATTGCTAAACATCCATAGCATTTAATCTGTTTCATCGCACAAAAGCATTGTCCTTCCTGAGATTGCGATGATGGCTTTGAATTTTTTGGCATCATTGTCAGTTCGAAGCGTTATTCGAGAAAAACTGTTCGATTTTTTCGCAAGAAAAATTATAAACGAAGTGACGAGATTGCCAATGAATGTATTTATTATCGGTGGAGGAAGCGTTGGTTCATTTTTATGTGAACGGTTCAGTGCGACCCATGATATCACGGTGATCGATAGCGATCCCGATGTTGGCCAAACCATTGACCATTTATATGACGTATCGGTCATTGGTGACCACGCGTGTTCTGCAAAGGTGCTCATCGATGCAGGTGTAAAACAATGCGATTTTTTTATTGCCACAACCAACGATGATCGTTCGAATATCCTTTCCTGTTCGATTGCTAAAGCCCTAGGGGCTAAGATGACGATTGCTCGGGCTAGCGATAAAACTTATACCGATCATTCGTTACTCAATTATCAACTGCATTTCGGCATTGACCTGTTCATTAACCCGGAAGCTCTGTGTGCCTTGGAATTAGCTAAAGAGATTTGGAATCCCGGTTATATTGCTATTGAACGATTTTCCAATGGGATGATTGGAGCTCAACAAATTGGGGTTAGCGCTGCTTCAAGCCTCGTAGGCAAGACTTTGGCAGAAATCAAATTTGACCCCCAGGTACGCATTGGTTGCATTTATCGCGGTGATCATTACGAATTTGCGACGTCTCAAACGACGCTGATGGTGGGAGATTTAGTGACGATCGTTGGTTCTAGTAAAGCGGTGGCTTCGGTACGCGATGCCTTCGCCCCAGGGCGCTATATCTCCATGCAAAACGTCACCATTTTCGGCGGCGAAGAAACGGCAATCGCGCTCGCTAAATTACTCCGCGATAAAAAATTCAATTTGCGCATTATTGAAAGTAATTTGCGAAAATGTAAGGCACTGGCCGAACAATTTCCTGAGATTACGATCATCAATGGCCGTGCTACATCCATTGGCCTACAATATGAGGAGGAGATTGGTTCCGTCGATTATTTTGTCGCGTGTACAAAGTGCGATGAAGACAACATTATGTCTTCGCTCCAAGCCAGTCATCTCGGAGCGCATAATGTCATGTTCATCGTTAATAAGGGCGATTACGACCATATGCTCAAGGATATCAATTACAAGTTGGGTATTCGAAAATTCGTTTCCCCGCGCATTGCGACATTTTTAGAACTTCGCCATTACTTGTCGGGAAAAAAATTTTGGAAAATTTCTTCGTTCAACGACGATTCGGGCTATTTTGTCCAACTCGAAGTCAATCCTCAGAGCCAATGTGCTGGCAGAGCGATTCGCGATATTCCTTGGCCAGCGGGAGCGGTCGTCGTTGCATTGAGTCACCACTTTAAAACCAAGGTCCCTTCTGCCGACGATATCGTCATGGGCGGCGATTCCATGATCATCGTCATTCCTAAAGAAAAACAATTGGCATTGGAAAATTTATTGCTGTAAAACCTCTCTCAATCGCTGTTTGATCGCTTAAAGTGCCTATGCCCTATGGAAAAAGATTTTCTTTGGCCAAAAGTTCCACAAAATGTAAATTATGTGGCGCGTTTCATCGGTTTCAGGAAATATTTTATGGCTTTGGGGATTGGTATTACTTTCGGGGTGCCAAACGGCGAAAAAAGAGTTCCCAAAATCGAATTTCCATTTTTTCATCGAAAGTAATGAAGGCGCTCCTTATGAACTTTGGTCTGCAACGGCAACGATGATCATTAGTGGCCTAAAATTCCCCATTTGCTCTTGTCCGGCCATACTGGCCAGCGATGTCGATTGGGCACAAATCACGACTTCTAATTTTGGACAGTGCATCCTTTTTAAGCTGACGCAGCGGGCAAGTGTTGAGCTCTACAAATTATCCACCGTCTGCATAGGTCGGAGAATAATTTTCGCCTTTGACGGCCAAGCCCTAGGCCTGTCGATGCCAATGAGTGCTGCAATTACGGATGGCACATTGATTATTTTCCCTGAAGTTGAAGAAGAAAAGTTGGCATCACTGGTCGACAAGATCAACGATATCGTCACAAAATTAAAAAAACTTAAAAAAGATTAAACAACGATGTTCTTGTTTCGTTCTCTATTTCGCAAGTGGTCAAGACTCATCGATCCCAAGGAACTCGTTGTCCATGCGGCTCAAAAAGATCATCATCGCAGCGCCACTACGCCATCCCTTAAAGATAGCTCTACGGAAGCATTTCTCGATTATTGGCTTCAAAAAGCCGTTGAAATGGGTGCGTCAGATATACATTTTGAACGCTGCCGAACCTATGTGAAGGTTCGCTACCGCGTCGATGGAAAATTGCAGACCATCAAACGTTTGCCGGTGAATTTGCATAGCGGACTCGTGACGCGGATTAAAATCCTCTCCAAATTAAAAATTGACGAAAAACGCATCCCTCAAGACGGGCGGTTCTCTTTCAGTCACGGGGACAAAAAATTCGACATTCGGGTCTCAATTCTACCGGGATATTTGGGCGAATGTTTGGTCATGCGTTTATTGCAGAGCGATAGCAATCAATTTTCGCTCCAAAAGTTAGGCATACGCGAAGAGGACATTTTAAAATTGGAGCGTCTAATGGCGATTCAAAATGGGATTATGCTCGTCGCAGGACCGACGGGATCAGGAAAATCGACAACCCTATACTCGATCATCCAAAAGGTATCCTCTCCCGAACGCAAAGTGATCACCGTAGAAGATCCGGTGGAATACCAATTGGAAGGGATTAATCAGGTATCAGTCAACGAAACAATTGGAATGACTTTCGCGGCGGCGTTGCGATCGATGTTGCGCCAAGCCCCTAACATCATTTTTGTCGGGGAAATTCGCGATAAGGAAACCGCAGAAATTGCCATTCGAGCTGCATTGACGGGCCATCTTGTTTTGAGTACAGTCCATGCCAGAGATACGGTCAATGCTGTGACGCGCCTTTTCGATCTAGGGATCCCTTCTTACCTCATTGCAGCGACATTGCGAGGCGTATTATCTCAACGCCTGATTCGGAAATTGTGCCCGTGCTGTACTCAAGAAGGAAAATTCGATTCCGCACTCCTCAAAGAAATTGCGCCGGAATTCGCAATTCCTGAAAATGTACATATTAGCGAGCCCGTAGGTTGCACTCAATGCTTTGGGACAGGGTATCGTGGACGACAAGCCGTCATGGAGATTTTGCCAATCAGCGAAGAGGTTCAGAGGATGATTGATAGAAAATGCGACGAAGATCAGATCCGTCGACAAGCCGAAGCGGAAGGCTTGGAAACACTACGGCAAATTGCTTTAGATCATTACGTTCACGGAAGGATCGGCTACGAAGCGCTCCTCAGTTTACTCTCTGAAATGAGCTAATTTTGAACAACGGCCTCCTGTTTATAATTTTCATGCCTAACGACGTGCCGATAGCGAATATGCTAGCGAAAAGTGAGCGGCCCACAGGTTTTAGCATTTCAATAGTTCTTAAGCAAGATTACGAACTCTATGTTCATTTCCAAAACTTTAGAGATACGGCATAGTTTTAAGGAATAATTTACTTTATCCTCGGGATAATTGTGCATTTCGCATAAATATTAAAAAATCGATAAGCATTACTTATACTTTTGCCATTAAATAGGAAAAAACTGGCGTCAGAATCTGCGTTGACTAAACCGATATCCGTATGAGTAAAAATGTACTGATAACTATTATGCTCTTATGCGCTAATCACTATTTATTCAGTAGTTCCACTTTGAACACCAATCAAAGCAATTTACCACAAAATAAGTGCGCACTCGATGACGATCAAATGGAAAAAATTGACAAGGAATTCCCGTTTTTGGGTTTTTCCATTGCGCGGAAGTTGCAAGACGACGATTTTAAGAAAAAATTCATGAAGATCGTTAACAACAACTTTAATTCAGACCATCACATTTACCACAATAGTGTGCAACCAATAGAAATCGATGAATGTAAGTATATCCTTAAAATCTTAATACCTACAGAGGGTAATTTAGAGCCAAAGGTCGGCAACAAAATTCGCGAAGCCTTGATCGAGGAAATCAGTCAAAAAGTTATTCACAATAAAACTCATTTTGATAACATTTTAAATGAGCTTCAATTTCTAGAATTTCTCGTTGTTCCCGTTGGCGTAGAGCATTACGTGCTCAGTAAAGAAGTTGAAAATGCTGACACGTTAAGAGTAATCTCACACCCTTATCATTTAGCCCTAAATTCAGGTTCTTTTTTGAATGCCGTATTTGCAGATTCGCCAACGCTAGAGCAGGATCGTTCTTTAGCGCAGGATCTTTTAGTCAACGCATTAAAACCTGACAATCTAATGAAGAGAATTGAAGCAGCTTCAAAGCTAGTAAAAATCATCACTTTCTTACATAAATATCAAATTGCCCATGGCGATTTACATGCAAGAAATGTATTAGTCGTTAAGGACCGGCCAGACGGTCTATATCTTATCGATTTCGACAAAAGTAAAATTCAAAATTTAAAAGTCCAAGGAGAAGATCTATAATGAGAAATCGTTCTTACTTCATAACCTGTTTGATGAACTTTATAACCGGTTTAATGAACTTAAGATAGTATATAATGAGGAACAGTTGAGCAAAATTAAAAACTCATTTGAAGAATTGGCGAATGGTATCCAACAGCTTGAAAAACAGTTTGAAAAACAGTTTGAAAAATAGTACCACAGTTCAAAGAATGGTGCAAAGGCTTGTTTGAAGCTTTAAAAGGTATGTATTCTATGGCTCAAAAATGAGCATAAATGACGAAAAGCCAGTTTATTTTTTTTCGGCAAATGCGTTACTTTCTAACAGAAGATCTTTAAAAATTGTTCATGATTTCTATAATCCTTCCTTATGGGAGAGCAATTTTCAGTATTCATAGGTTTTGATGGGTTTATTGACAGCATTTTAGTGGCTGTCGATCAGCGTTTTGGTCCCGGTAGACACTTCGCAAAAATTAAAAAAATACAGCAATTCGCTGAACGCATCGCTAACGCTGCGGGTAAAAGCACGAACATCGAGCTCTTCCCCATGGAACAACGTGTGGGAGGTAATGGTCCAATCTTGGCTCAAGCGCTCGCCCATGACGGTCTTCAAATCATGCTCATGGGGACCTTGGGTTTGCCTATGGATCCTCTCTTTCACAATCTCTCTTCAAATATCGTGCCCATCACTATCGGACAACCGGGGATGACCAACGCTATCGAATTTGACGATGGAAAATTACTCCTGGGGATAACCCATCCCCTTGATGCTGTTCATTTAAAAACAATCGCCCCTATACTCACTGAAAACCTCGCCAAAATTTCATCTTGCGATCTGTTGTGCTTTACCAATTGGACGATGATGATTTATATGAATGAGATTCTCCATTTTCTGTGGGAAAACTTAACAATCCATCGTCAAAAGATCGCTTTTTTTGACCTCGCTGATCCTGAAAAACGCCCTCAAAGAGATATACAAGCGATGATCGCTCTTATGCAACGTTATCAACAAAAACGCTTCACAATTCTAGGCCTCAATTTGAAAGAGGCTGAACAAATTGCTTCGCTCCTTGATCATCGCTTCCTTGAAAATGATCCAAAACCCTCTTTGGTAGACCTTTGCGTTTTTATTCAAAATCGCATGCAAATCGACGAAGTTTTCGTTCACGATTATACGTGTTGTGCCGCAGCGACTTTTACTCAATCGGCATGGGTTGACGGATTTTTTGTGGAGCATCCTAAGACCACTACTGGCGCCGGCGACCACTTCAATGCCGGCTACCTCCACGCTAAATTACAACAAAAGCCCCTCAAAGCATGCCTTACTCAAGCTTATAAGATTTCTAGTCATTTCGTTAAGACGGGAACGTGCCTTACGCTGGAAACAGAATAGGACGCGATCAGTATAAGCCTTAAAACGAGACTATGGAATAAAAATTGCATTGACAAGCATTTTTTTTTAAGAAACTTATCTAACTATGTGGATCAATTCGGTGACCATAGTGTTCATCGCGCTTTTAGTGATGAAGCTCATCGTAGAAGAAGTGCTTGAAAAAATCAATAATCGTCATATTTTGAAGCATCGGGAGCAAATTCCCGAGGGATTTGAACAATTTATTGATCCGTCGACTTATCAAAAAAGTATCGATTATACATTGGCCAAATCTGAATTTTCCTCCCTTTGTAGTATTTGGATTTTAGTTTTTGACAGTATTTTAATTATTTCTGGCTTTCTCCCATCGCTTTGGAGTGCATTCAGTAAATTCTTCGGTTTAGGTATTTTGGGGCAAGCGACGACGTTGTTAGGGATCAATATTATTCTATCTTCGTTGACAATTCCATTCAGTTGGTGGCGCCAATTTTACCTAGAAGAATCCTTTGGATTTAACCGTTCCACACAATTCATTTTCTGGATGGATAAAATCAAAGGTTGCTTTATCGCCCTTTTATTTGGGTTACCGATATTATCGGTGATCATCTATCTATTTCGAGAATTTCCCAATTCCTGGTGGATTTGGGGATGGACTGTACTCATGCTATTTCAAGTCTTAATGATTGTGCTTTATCCTTTATTCATTTTGCCGCTTTTCAATAAATTGACGCCATTACCAGAGGGGGAACTTAAGAACCGCCTCATAAAACTCGCTACAGCAAGTCATTTTCCCATTAATAAAATCTATACCATGGATGGCAGTAAGCGTTCAGCACATTCCAATGCATTTTTTACAGGATTGGGGAAATTTCGTCACATTGTTCTTCACGATACACTTATAGCACAGATGACTGTCGAAGAAATTGCTGCCGTTTTAGCCCACGAGATTGGCCATTATAAACATCAACATGTCGCAGTACAGCTTATGATCGAAGGTATTTGTACTTTCTTGGGTTTCGGGGTTCTATATTATCTCTCTTCAGCGGATTGGTTCCTAAAAAGTTTTGGTTTTGATGTCGCCTATACTTATAGTTTTGTTCCGCTCGTACTCATCTTTTCCATGATCATTCCTGGAATAACTTTTTGGATTGAACCCCTCTTCAATTACCTATCGCGAAAACATGAATACGCAGCAGACCGCTTTGCGCGCGAGGCTTTAGGGGAAGCAGAATCTTTAATTTCAGGGCTGCGCAAATTACATAGAGAGAATCTATCCAATTTGACACCACACCCAATTTTTACGGCATTTCATTACGCTCACCCTACACTCCTTGAACGCGAATTCGCTCTGAAAAAGTGAGGAAAGGATGAGCGATAATCTCACACAAATTATCAAATATTATGCAGAAACAATGCCGCTAACAAATGCAATCATTGCGATGAAGCGAAGTTGCAAAGATAATGCAGTGATTGAGCGTTGTTTAAGTTTCAAGGCCCTAAATGAATGCGTTGATCGCTACGCAGCCCAGTTTTTAGATGAAGGTGTTCAGGAAGGCTCACGGGTATTGATGCTTCTGGAGCCTGGTATAGAGATGATGTGTACATTTTTTTCTCTAGTACGCATTGGCGCAATTCCAATCTTAATGGATTCTGGGTTAGGTATAAGGGCGCTCATTCGCCTTGGCAATTTCTCAAAGCCTGACTTTGTCGCTTGTACATGGAAAGTAAAGTTACTTATTGCTTGTCCTTTTTTTAGAATAAAGGGGAAAGTGATCGCCATCGGGCATGCCTTCGCAAAGCGACAAAGGGCAACTGTGGTCATTCGGGATCGAAAACCAGAGGATACCGTCGCGATTCTATTTACATCGGGATCAACCGGGATGGCTAAAGGGGTAGTTTATAAGCAGCGCAATTTTGAAGATCAATTAAATAAACTGCGCTCCATTGATCATTTAACGCCCGGGGGTAAAGATGTCACACTTTTGCCGATTTTCATGTTATTTAATCCTATGTTTGGACGAACGTCGATTATTTTGCACATCGGCGATCGTCCCATAAAACTTCCCGTAGGAAGCGTAGTGAGCGCAATGATTAACCTTAGCGCAACGAGTAGCTTTGGTGCGCCTGTTTTATGGAATGAAATTGCGGAATACTGTTTAACGAACGCCATTAAAATTCGCAGTTTGGAACAGATTTTTCTGGCAGGAGTTTCGGCAACGACGCGAGTGCTTGAAAAAATCCAAATGATTGCGCCTAATGCAAAAATTTTCACACCTTATGGGTCTACAGAGTGTTTGCCAGTTTGTTCAATTTCAGCAGAAGAAATCTTGGGAGAAGTACTTCCACTTCAAGAAAATGGAGCCGGAACTTGTCTTGGGCTGCCTGTTAAAGAAATAGAGGTCAAGATCATTACTGTTGAGGACGGAGAGGTTCAGACACTTGAACATCACCTCTTGCCATTAGGTCATGTGGGCGAGATCATCGTTGCCGGAAACAATGTGACGGAATCTTATGATCAGTTACCTGAAAAAACGGCTATGGCAAAGATCAATTATGGTGGGCGTATTTGGCATCGGATGGGAGATCTCGGATTTTTAGATGAAAGAGGGCGCCTTTGGTTTTGTGGACGCAAAGCAGAGCGGGTAGTGACTGAAGATGGAGAAGTTTACGACCCTGACTGCATCGAACCACTTTTTCATAAATATTCCAAAGTAGAACGGGCTGCGCTTATTAAAATTGTGCGGAATGGCAAAATTAGACCGGCTATAGCGATCCTTCCTAAGAAGGACGCGTATCCATTCTTTTTTTGGGAGAAATGGATATTCCGTCGCGAACTAACGTATCTAGCTCAAAGTTTCCCAAAAACGATGGTTATTCGCGATTTCTTTTTTTGTCGAACTTTTCCTGTCGATCGGCGACATAACGCAAAGATCCATCGCTTGAGTTTAGGTAGCAAGTTTTCCCATTAAATTTCTGATCATTTCCTTGATTTTTCCATTTCTCGATAGGTTGTTTTATACAAGGCAATCGCCCCACCCTATATTTTCATCTTGAATTCCAATTTTTATCTTGTCAATTTTTTTTAATATTCTTTGAAGAACAGTATTATTCTTTAATTTCACCGCCCTTACAGCTTCGTTAAAAAGCTAAAATCTTAACCTATTTTTCCCTATATGAATCTAGATTTTTTACCGAACTTAAGTTCCTGCCGCACTTTCGCTATGAAGAATGACCGCTGAGCCATCGCTAGTTTCAACTCGACAGGTATTGACGTCACCGCAAGTGATGACCGTTGAGCTAGGGACCGCCTCACAAATATTACTGGTATAGTTCGATTTATCCCATCTCAGAAATTTTACCGGTTTATCGCCATCAAACCAAGTAACGTGGCCGTCAGCATAAACGACATAGCCACCTTGAGCGCCGTAGAGGCCTGATTTTTCGTCCCATTTTCCGTTTTCACAGAGCCCGCGGGTAAAGCCTAGAGGGGTCGTATCGGAAGGTACACTCGCTGGTAAATTAACCATAAAACAATAACTGGTGATTATCCCATCAGACGTCATAAAATTGGTTGCCGGACTGAAACACTCATGACCAGTTACAATTGAATCATTGAGATAGCAAACGGTTTCGCTTTTAACTTTTGAAGCATATTGGTCCCCCGAAGAGATATAAACATAAGGATCATTGAGGACCATATCAGAGATATTTCCTCGATCCCTACCGGCTAGCTGTTCCGCAAAATGTAGCATGCCAACAGTTTCATCTTTACTGCCATCAATCTTCCAACCGCGTTCGATGGAACATTCCCGCCAAGCTTCAGCAATTTTTTTCAAATGAGAAACGTCCTTAACTTTCCTGGCGGCAAGTTTGATGGTGCCCATCGCCGGGAAAAGAATCGTCAATAAAATGCCAATGATAGAAATGATGAAGATCATTTCAATAATGGAAAAAGCGTTCCATTTTTCTCTTTCAGTTTGCATAAATAAAATTATTGACAATTTTTACTAAAATCAAGGTTGAAAAAGCTTCAAGATTTTCATTGACTTAATCCATAAGATGAAATGAGCGCTTTAGCGATTGTCGCAAACAGCGGATAGGCAACCCGAGAACCATAGGCGATTCCACCATGCTCAGGCACAGGGTCGTCAAGGACCACGGTCACTAAAAATTGCGGGTCTTCGGCAGGGAAAAAACCAGAACACGAAGCGATGTGATGTTCTCGCGAGTAAGTGCCATCGATAAGTTTTTGTGTCGTTCCCGTTTTATAGGCCAATTTCACGCGGTTCAATACGGATGAAGATGAATCCGGATTATGTAGAATTTCTCTAAGGTTATTAGCGATGTCCCGGCGTAAAACCTTACGGATAACATGAGGTTCGGGTTCGATGATCACTTCTTCTTTATCATCGAGGATGCGCAGGATTATTTTGGGCTCTAATAAATAGCCTCCGCTGGCAATCACTCCCATTGCTTGATGAACTTGGAGTGGGGTGGCGCTTATCGCATGGCCTATAGGTAAACGAGTGATGGTTAAGTGATCCCAATATTTAGGTTTGGAAAGCAATCCGGAAGCTTCACCATCAAAGCCATAGCCTGTTTTTTCCCCAAATCCAAAATTCCGTACACCTTCATATAAATTTTTTGCGCCCAAAATGATTCCGATCTGTGCCGCACCGCGGTTACTTGACTTTCGCAGAACATCGACCGTCGTTAAACGACCGAGTAATGCATGATCTTTAGGCAGATTGTATTTTTTGTTTTGATAATGAAATGTTTCCTGAGTGCAGTCGAAATATTGGGAGGACGAAATCAGTTTATGTTGCAGTGCGATACTGATTGGGACGATTTTAAAAGTGGAGCCTGGCTCATATAGGTCTGTAATTGCGCGATTGCGAAGATTTTCTATAGGCACTTTGTTAAATGCGTTGCAATCGAAGGTTGGCGCATTGCAAAGAGCGAGAATTTGGCCTGTATTAGGATCACTGATAATGATGGATCCCCATTTTGCTTTCAGTTCATCCATGGCCTGTTGAAGGGTTTGTTCGGCGATTTCCTGGATCCGTAAATCGATAGTCAAAACGATATTGGAACCATTTTTAGGTTCGATAACAATCTTGCGAAACAGAGCGACTTCCGTGCGTTTTCCATCTTTTTCCGACTCGATCCAACCATCCTGTCCGCGAAGAAAGTCATCCATAAACCGTTCGACCCCGCAGACTGCAACCCCTTCTTTATTTATAAAACCAATTACGTGGCTAGCTAATTCATGATTGGGGTAGATACGTTCGATTCTCCTGTTACCATAAACCCCTTTGATGCCTAAGGTTTTAATTTTTTCATAGAGATCATTGTTGTCGATTGTCGCCATTTTCCTCCAACGCAATCGCCTTTCCTTTCCTGCATGTACGAAAGTTTCGCGTTTAAAGAATTCTGCTGCCATATCTTCGGTTGTATTTCCGAGTAATGCGGCCAATTGGGCGATTTTTTCTTGATTTTTAGAGGGATCGATGACGTAAGGATCGACACCAACATCAATTTTGATGGCTGTGGTCGCTAAGACAGCATCTTTGCGATCGCGAATTTGCCCTCGAATAGCGCCTTTAACTTCCTTAGCTGTCCGTGCAGCATTTATGAAAACCTTGTAGTAGCCTTGACTAAAATACGCCAAATCAAGAATGCGATAGGCTAAGCTGCCGAAACAGAAAAGTAATACAGAAAGTATGAATATAAATCGCAAGTGAAATCTCATATCAGAAATATTGCAATAAATGACGAAGAAGTTTCTGGAAAGGGTCATTGGGAAATAAACTGCGAAAGCATATGTGGAACATTTCAGAGCGTGTGCGATGTTTAGACGGATATCCCACTTTCATTGAGACGCAAAACACGCTTATCTTACGCCCATAGTCATACGTATATTGAAAAACGCAGATATCTCTAAAATTATAGCCTATGGTATGGGAATCCATATTTCAAGGGAATATACGACAATCATCATATGTGCGGAATAGAGATGAATAGAAAACACCTTCTATCTTACCGGACTGAAGCTTCCGTAAAATTCCAAATAGATTTGATAGCGCCCAACAAAGCTCGCATCGAGTAAGCCTTAAAAAAGGCTACAGTTAATCAACTTTTATTTTAATCAACATTGCGTTGTAAATCCCGATGATTTTTCGATTTCAATTGATTATCCTTAAGGCACTTGAATTCGATTTCCTTTCGAAACCTACGCAACGTGATGATAAGATAAATGCTTTGTTGGTTCTCGAGCTATGCTTTCTGGTTTATCGAGGAAGATTCCTCATTTTTTTAGTTCGCATGATGACCAATGGCCACACCGCCTAAACCGACAAGAACACCACCTACGGTTGCACCGCCACGCCCACCGACGGCACATGACCTACACTTACTCCTGCAGCGGTTCCTAAAAACCCTCCTCCTAAAGTAGATTTTGTACTATTGCATCCTATTAAACTAAGCAGTAATGTAAGTAAGCCGCACTTTTGCAAAATCCCTTTGATCGTCATTATAGTCCTCATACTGTAGGGGAGTAGTGAACGATGCATTATAAAGTCAATACTCTAAGATGCTCTGACCTCCTTTTATTGGAAAATATTAAAAAAATCACAATTATAATCTTTTAGAAAACACACACCTCATCACCGGTTCTGGTTCTCGGTTCTCAATTTCCCCATCTCAGTCTACTATTTTCTCTTTCCAATCTCAAATTCTCATTTTCAAGGCGTTTGAGATCGATCTCGTGTCGGAGTCTACGCAGCTCATTGCTATCGTCAACTCTCTGTTGATTTTCCCGTAGCCTTTCTAATTGTGCTTCTTGTTTGACTAGGGAGGCTTGCTCATTCTTTCGGCCTACATTATGGCCAACGGCCGCACCGCCTAGCCCGCCAAGAACACCGCCTACCGCAGCGCCACCACGACCACCAATGGCATGACCAACACCTATGCCTGCGGCGGTTCCTAAGAGCCCTCCCCCCAAAGTAGATTCTGTGCTATCGCAGCCTGTCAAACTGAGCAATAACATTACGGGTCCATATTTTTTTAAAGTTCCTTTTATAGCTGTTATAGTTTCCATGTCATGTATCGATAATAAAGAACAACTGCCTTTGATGAAGTCAACTCTTTAAAACAACTTATCCCTATTTTAGAAAGGATATTAAGAAAGCTTATAATTGCAATTAAAAAAGAATCGTAATGTTCAGAAAATTTCAGGTAGTCTTACTGAAATTTTTTAGTCCATGCATTGCTTCCGTACGATATCCTCTATCCTTTCCTAAGAATACTTCCTTGCGCCGTTGCTGAAAATGAGAGAAAAATTTCTCTGTCGTCGCCCTAAAAGAACCTAGACAAAAAGTCATAAAATATTAAGCAGAGTTTTATGGTAGTCCAAAGAGAAACGAAATTACGCAACAAAGTCATACAATTTACGGTCAGCCGTGAAGCTAAGGATGGATGGATGAGTGATTTAGTCAGTATTCTCAGTTTGAATGGCAATTACCTATTAGGCATTATGGGGGAGTGCGGATCTGAGATGAGTTATATCCGATTCATTACGGAATCGCCTGATGAGGTACGGGCTTTACTTACCGTCCAAGGAGTATATTTTTGTGAGCGAGAGGTCATCGTAGTCCATCTCAGGAATTTAGAAAATTTAGAAGGTATTTTTCGTTGTCTGAAAAATGGTGAGGTGAGTGTCTTGTATGCCTACGGCTTGATCATTAACGCAGAAAGCAAGGCTGGGATCGTTTTAATGGTGGATGATGTAGTGATGGGTATAGAAATTCTTAACCAAAGTGGCTACGAAATTATGGGCCAAAATGATTTGAGCCGCTAGGATCGGCTTTAAAATGTAAAGCGCTTGCAAATAGCACTTAACATTTAACAGGGAAATGATATTTTCTTTTCAAGAATGGGAAAGGCAATGATTGTCAGGGATATTGTTATTTTTGAAAATGGTGTTATTTTAAGGGGTATCGTGGTTTTAAGAGCTATGACAGGATACTTTCTGGAATGATTCTGAAAATGCGCTTGTTTAGTTTTTTTATACTTTTCATCGGCATTTAACCACCATCGATTTAATAACCGCGATTCGAGTGATTCGCCGAAATTGTGCCCAATAGAATTTAGAATTGCAGGAGTTAATCAAGGATTTCGGAGATTTAGAAAAGTCTATACAGAACGCGGTACTCATTGTTGTGGTAGTCTTAGAAAAAAGGGATACGCTCAAGGAAATAACCGCAATAGATCTCAAAGATTAGTATAACGATCGTATTTTTGGTGTTTTTTATAAGGGCTAACGCTTTTATTGAACGATTGATTGAGAGCGCGAGTTTTGAGCGCAGATAAAAATATATATATTTCGTAAAAGAAACATTGCATTAATGCAGGGATGAATAAAATTCCAGATCCATGGACAAAAGAAGAATTATAAAAATAATTAATATTGTTCTGTTGCATGAATTAGGAACGGGTTTTTTATGGGGAAAGCACAATAAGAAAACGGAAACGGAAACGGGTTTTTCATGGGGAGAGTACGTTAAGAAAACGCCGCCGTTTAAGATAAGTAAAACGTCGACGACTGGGGAAGGTGAAACGCTGTCTAAGGTAGTTGAAACGACGCCGTTTGAAATGCCGTCTAAGGACAGTGAAACGTCGACTGAGGACAGTGAAACGCCGACTGAGAAAGAGAAAGATGAAACGCCACTGCCGCTGCCGCCTGAGAACGGTAAAACGCTGTCTATGGTAGTTGAAACGACGCCGCTTGAAACGTCGACTGAGGACAGTGAAACGCCGACTGAGAAAAAGAAAGATAAAACGCCACTGTCGCCTGAGAAGAAAGAAGGTGAAATGCTGGATAAGGACAGTGAAGCGTCGACTGAGAAGAAAGATGAAGCGCCGCTACATGAGGTAGATGGAGCGTCGGCTAAGAAAGAGGACAGTAAAGCGTCGACTGAGGAAAATAAAGATGAAACGCCACTGCTGCTGCCGCCTGAGAACAGTGAAACGCCGACTGAGGACAGTGAAGCGTCGACTGGGAAAAAGAAAGATAAAACGCCACTGCTGCTGCCGCCTGAGAACGGTAAAACGTCGACTGAGAAAGAGAAAGGTAAAGCGACGCCTGAGGTAGTTAAAATGCAGGTTAAGAACGGTGAAACGCCGACTGAGGAAAATAAAGATGAAATGCAGGTTAATGAAGATGGAACGCCGCCGCCGCCGCCGCCACCGCCGCCGCCACCAACGCAACAGCAGAAGCAATGGGAATTGCCAGAGCCTTTGAAAAAAAGCATCGAGGAAAATATCGCATCGTTGAATCCTAAAAGTTCGAAAGAGGACGTCGAAGAGGCGGTAGAAAACATAATCTCTGAGCTATCTAAACTGGTTCCTTTGGAAGAAATCGAAATCACAGAACAGACCATTGGTTCTAGTAAAAGCCCGAAAATAAAAAGAACGATTACTGCATATATTTATCAGGCGGCCATAAAAGGATATGGTAACTTTAGATATGTGGTAAAGAAAAATAATCAGCTAGTAAATAATGAGCAAGATATATTAGAGGAACAAGGAGCCATAGAACGAAAAATAGAGGAACTTGTGGAGAAGCAAAAAAAGCATGAAAATGAAATAAAATTAATAAACTTACAAATAGAAAAGTACAATAAACAATATAAGGCCGCAAAGCGAGGATACGAAATCGCAAAACAGGAATACGAAGCTGCTGAACTGCAATACGAGATTGTAAAACAAAAACTTGAAGCCACAAAACAAGGATTTGAGTTACAAGAAATGCAATACATGCGAGAGCAGCAAGATGAAAACTTGAGAGAAATGCAAAGCATATCCGAACAGATAAAAAGCAATTTTGAAGAAATGCAGCGCATATCCGAGCAGGCAAAAAAAGCCATGTGCCAGTTAATAAAACCCTCAAAGGATCGTACAGAAGCTAAAAATGGTATAATCCTAGGGAAAATCGCTTTCAAGGAATTGTTTACAACGGAAATTGCAAGGCAGGAACAAGCAGTAGATCAAACAATGATCTCCAAGGCGGTGGCTTATGTTGTTGCTACTTTTAGTAAAAAGCTTAAAGATGAAAAGCAAAATATAAACGCTTATGCTGATGTTCGCGATATGTTTACAAAAGAATTCAAGTTGCATTTTACAAATGGGGCGTCAGTTATTACCACCGGTCCTAACGCTACTAGTACCGGTCTTAGCGGTATTTTCGGGAAGCTTGACTCCATTAACCCCACATTCAGTACGATGCTCTCATCTACGAATGCAAGTCAAACGTCTCGAAATTCTGGACAATCTACAAAGACTAAGGATACTAAGGATGATACGCAAGAGGTGAAAGAATGGAATTTGTATTATTGTATAGATGGGAATGAGAAGCTATATAGTTACATCGATAAGGACAGGAAAGAGTTTCTTTTTAATGATGACAGTCTAACCAAATTTTCTCCTATAGGAGAGCCTATAGGAGAGCCTGTACATCAACTCTATCTGAAACAAAGTGCTTTACTAACCTCTGGAGAGCTAAGTATTCAAGAGAATAATAAAGTAGAAATAACAATGCGGACAGCTTCAAATAAGCAATGGCAGCTTGTGGAAGAGGAACCGTAGTTCTAAGGGAAGTTTGAAATCGTATTTAAGATTTTATCAGACATTTTATTTTTATAATTCATTAAGGGAGCACCGCAAAAGTGCTCCTTTTGATTTTTCTTTATTGATAAGCATGG
>JAITAK010000072.1 GCA_031284165.1 Puniceicoccales bacterium | reverse complement strand
AATCGAACGCTGAAAGCCACTTTTCAGAGAAGATACAGACTGATCCCTTAAAAGTCGATCTTTAGCGCCATGAGTTAATGGATTGAGAGTTCTAAGAATGATAAAGGAGAAACGTCATTTCATTTTCCAGCGGTTCTGCGGATCGAGAGATGTTAAACTTAGGAAATAAAACTTGACATTTTAGAAAAATCTGACCAGGCTGCGAAATAGGGTGGGGCGAAAACGCCGTCTTAAGTTTACGGCATTCATCATCATTCTTCAAAACCCTGCATCATAACTTTACAGTGGCATATATCGCCGCACATGAGCAGAAGCGATACCGAGGGATGTACGATATTTCATTACGGTACGTCGTTTAATCCAGATACCTTGATTCTGAAGAATTTGAGCAATTTTCTCATCGCTAAGTGGCGTCGCACTATCTTCATCAGCGATGATGCGTTTAATATTTTCCCTGAGTGCATTTTGAGCGATGAGGGAACCGTGATTGCCATGAGAGAAAAAAAAACTCAGCGGAATCGTTCCGCGAGGAATTTGGGCATATTTATTTTTAATTGCTCTGGAGAGTGTTGAAGGATGAATATGTAAGAATTCGGCGACTTGTTTTTGATTTTGTGGATGCAGTGATGCATAACCGTGATCCAAGAAATCCTTTTGAAAGTGAAGAATATATTGGGCAATTTTTCCCAAAGTTTCCTGTCGTTGTTGTAGTGCTTTAATCAAAAACTGGGCATGTCGCTTATTTTCGGTAAAAAACTTGTGATCGTTTCCTTTTAGGGGGCGAGCAAGGAGTTTTGCATAGAGGTTGCTCATTTTAATTTCCGGCGCACCTCGAATTTCGAACATCCACTGACCTTCCATCTTTTTAAAAGTAACTTCTGGGGTGATCAGTGGGTTGGTATGATTAGTAATGATTTTCAGTGGTGCGAAATTCAGATGTTTCAAAGGTTCCAGGAGTCGGCGCAACTGAGCAGATGTTTTGCGGAGTTTGCGTTGTAATTGGGTGAAGCGGCGATGTTCAAGGTCATTGAAACAGTGTGTAACGAGATCGTAGAGCGGCGTATCAGATTGAATTTGGAGAAGAAGGCAATCCTGCAAATCTCGGGCGCCGATTCCTCTAGGTAAAAGTGACCGTAAAGTGACGTAAGCTTTTTCGAAAGCGTACTGAGGGATATTCATGGAGCCATTAAAATCTGTTTCGCCATTGATTGAAATAAAAGCTTGAGCGACATTTTCCGGCAAAAATCCGCGTTCATCCAAATGATGAATGAGGATTATTAAAGCGTTTTTGGTTATTTCATCCAAATCAGGGACTTGGGCGAGGAGGTAATCTTGGGGTGTATATTCTGCGCTAATATTTTCCAAAAAGCTTTGATGATCTTCATTATGATCGAGCCTATGGCCCGTAGATGTATTTCGCTGATATGCAGCGCCATCACCGTTAAAAGAAAATCCGTAAGGGCTGGCGTCATTAGTTGTGATATCGAGGAGAGGATTGCGTTGAATTTCTTCGGCAACGAGCTGATGAAGTTCTTCCGTTGGCAACTGTAGAACGTTTAAGGAATGAAGCATGAGCGGCGACAGCCGCTGGCTTTGAATTTGCAAGCGATCATTGCTTAAATCCACAACATTAATGTAACATGACGACAAATTTTTTCAAGGGATAAAATAAATTGATTTTTTTGTCGAAAAAAGTTGACAGAGAGAAATTTAAAAGTAAATTTTTATTCAATCTGGAAACCCTATTTTTTCTTTTCCAACAAATTCCTGGAGCACTTCCGGTAAAAGTACGGTTCCATCTTTTTGAAGATTATTTTCCAAAATCGCCGCAAGAACGCGCGGTATGGCTAAACCAGAACCATTAAGGGTATGAACGAAGGTCGATTTCCCTGTTTTTTCGCGAAATTTAATTCCGGCGCGACGCGCTTGGAAGTCGGTAAAATTACTGCAGCTGGAAACTTCGAGCCAGCGCTTTTGTCCGCCGGCCCAGACTTCCAAATCGTACTGTTTACTGTGGGGAAAGCCGATATCGCCGGTACAAATGGAAAGCACGCGGTAAGGAAGATTTAGTTTTTGCAAAAGCATTTCCGCATCGTGGCGCAATTTTTCGAGTTCCTCAAAACTTTTATCGGGATGGGTCCATTTGACTAGTTCTACTTTATCAAATTGATGTAGGCGATTCAATCCGCGGACATCTTTCCCCCAACTTCCCGCTTCACGGCGGAAGCAAGGCGTGTAGCCGCAGCAATAAATTGGCAATGCGGATGCTTCGAAAATCTCGTCGCGAAAAAAATTCGTCACTGGGACCTCTGCCGTCGGAATCATATAGAAATCATTGGCAGCATCGTGGTACATCTGGCCCTCTTTATCGGGAAGTTGGCCAGTTACCGTTGCGCTTTCGGCATTGACCATCACCGGCGCCATAAGTTCGGTGTAGCCATTGACTTTGGCTTCGTTGAGAAAAAACGTAATCAGTGCGCGTACCACGCGGGCTCCGTCACCGACGTAAAATGGGAAACCGGCACCGGTCACCTTGACACCTCGAGGGAAATCAATCAGCCGGTTAAACCAGGGAATGTCATAGTGGGGAACGGCGAAAGGAGAAATTTTTTCCACATCGCCCCAGGTTGCCACCGTCTGATTATCGTCCGCACCTTTGCCCACCGGTACGGATTCGTGGGGAATGTTAGGGATACTGAGATAAAGCGCCTGCCACTTTTTTTCGATAATTTCAAGTTGGCTATCAAGCGTTTTCGCCTCTTCGGAAAGCACCCGCAATTCAGCAGTTTTTAATTGAAATTCGTGGGACTTTTTATCGAGACTTTTAATGGCCTCGCTAGCGCTATTTTGCTGTGATTTTATTGCTTCTGATTGGGTAATCAGGCTGCGCCGTTCATTATCAATGGCGATAAAGGTATCCCAATCGCAGTGAAATTTTTTTTTAGCGATTCCTGCTTTCACGACATCGCCGTATTCCCGGATAAATTTTAAATCCAACATGGTTCTAACTTTCTATTAAATTTTCTTTTTTGATCGATTTTTTGTTCTTTGCGCCAAGTTTTTGCAAATCGTCGCACTGAGACAGCAACCCACCGCGACCATTGATTTTAGGAACAATTTTATCGCTGAACTGCTCATGAACTTTCCCGAAAAGCTTGTATAATTCTTGCAACTCGTCAAGCAATCCACAAAATTTATCGTATAATTTTCCACCGCGGTCGGCAATTTCCTGAGCATTAAGGTTCTGCTTCTCAACTTGCCAAATCGCTTGGATAAGCCGTAAGGTTAAAAAGAGTGTGGAGGGGTAGACGATGATCACATTTTTTTGGCGGGCATATTCGGCGATATCTTTTCTGCTGCCTGAAGCATGGGAAATAACACTGGCGTAGGCCGATTCGATCGGCAAAAACATTAATAAAAACGGACAAATATCGATGGCATTTTTAATTTGATGATACTTAGCAACCTCATCGATATGTTTTTGAATGGAAGCGACATGCTGTTGAAAAAATCGCTCTCGTTCCTGCGGATTGTTGCCATTGACCATGCGTTCATAAGCGGAAAGGGAAACTTTCGCGTCGATCAAAATCCATTGGTTTCGCGGGAGTTTAATGAGAAAATCAGGTTTAGCGGATCCATCATCGATCTTCAATTCGAGACCTTTGCCCTGTTTAATATAGTCACCATTGTCCTCACATAATCCGGCTTGTTCGAGGAGATTTTCCAATTGAACTTCACCCCAATCTCCTTGGGTTTTCGAGTTATTGCGCAGAGCATTGATTAAATTTTCAGCTTCGGTATGCATTTTTTCCACGTTACTGAGGAGCGATTGGAGGTGGGTCGACAATTCTGTACGCGATTTCGTTTCTGGGGAGAAGATTTCGTTTTTAAAAGTGGAAAACTCCCTTTGAAGATCGGCAATAAGGTGTCCCACTTCCTTTTGCGTTTCCTCGGAAAATTTCTGTTTTTTAACCTCTAAAATTTCCTGAGATAGGGAAGAAAGCTCGAGTTTTAGCTGTTCTCGGTGCTTTAGAATTTCGCTGCGTGCGGTTTCGATAGCAATTTTTTCTCCAGAGAGCTGTTGAAAGCTTTCCAAAAACTGATTAAATTCGTAATCGAAGTCTGAAAAGGTATTTAAGGTTTTATCGGACTTTTTATTTTTATTAAGGATTTATTGAGGGATCACTGCAAAAGTGCTTCTTTTAATTTTTCTTTATGAATA
>JAITAK010000028.1 GCA_031284165.1 Puniceicoccales bacterium | reverse complement strand
AGGTACTGCTAATCCACGGATGGCTACAGGAACCATCGAAGTGGTCGCTTTGGAACTTAAAATTCATAATATCGCTGAAACACCGCCCTTCCCTTTGGAAGACGATAAAGGCGATCGCGTCAATGAAGACCTTCGCCTCACTTATCGCTACTTGGATTTGCGGCGCCCTAAGAATTTACGCGCATTGCGCCTCCGTCATCGCATTAGTCATACAGTGCGCCATTACCTCGATCAACAAGACTTTATTGAAGTCGAATTACCTTATCTATTTAAAACGACACCGGAAGGCGCCCGCGAATTTCTCGTTCCCAGTCGCCAAAATCCGGGATCCTTCTACGCTTTAAGCCAATCCCCACAGCAATATAAACAAATGCTTATGGTCGCAGGCATTGAGCGCTATTATTCCTTAGCTCGGTGTTTCCGCGATGAGGATTTGAGGGCCGATCGACAGCAGGAATTTACGCAAATCGATCTCGAAATGTCCTTTATCGATCGCGAAGATATCTATGCTTTAATCGAGGGGATGATGAAAGCTGTTTTTAGGGAAACGCTGAACCGTGACATCGAAACTCCGTTTATACACATGTCTTTTCATGAGGCTATGAATCGTTTTGGTTCTGATAAGCCGGACACCCGCTTTTCCTTAGAGCTCGTCGATCTTTCATCGATTTTTGAAAACTCCGCATTTGAAGTATTTCGTAACTGCCTTAAGAATGGAGGATGCATAAAGGCCATCAACGCAAAGCAATTGGCGGATCTCAGCCAAGGAGAATTGAAAAATTTAGAAGATACCGCCAAAGCTTTAGGTGCCAAGGGTTTAGCGTTTATACGTGCTGAACATGGCGATTGGAAATCGCCGATTCTGAAATTTTTATCCGACGACGAAAAAACAGCATTACGTTTGAAACTCAATATTGAAGACGGCGACATTGTATTTTTTGCCGCTTCGCATTGGGAGCAAGCCTGTACGATTTTGGGACGCATTCGCTCCGAAATCGCGCGATTACTGATTCATCGAGGGCGCTTATTCATAAACAAGGATCAATTCAATTTTTTATGGATTGTTGATTTTCCGCTAATTTCTTTTGATGAAGCCCAAGGGCGTTATGTGTCGACGCATCATCCTTTTACGGCGCCTTTGGAAGCCGATGTGGAAAAATTAAAGATCGATCCTTTAAGTGTTAAGGCGCAGCATGATGATATTGTTTTAAACGGCTTTGAAATTGGCGGTGGAAGCATCCGCATTCACAACACAGCGCTACAATCATTCATTATGCGTGACATTTTAAAATTAGATGAAGAAACGATCCATGATCGCTTTGGCTACCTATTGCGGGCGTTTAGATTTGGTGCTCCTCCTCATGGTGGGATTGCGATTGGGTTAGATCGCTTAGCAGCGATTATTTGCGGTGTGGAGTCTATCCGCGATGTCATTGCCTTTCCGAAGACACAGAAGGGTCAAGATTTAATGGCCCAAGCCCCGGCCCGTGCATCAGAGAAACAACTTCGAGAACTTCATATTAGGACCGCTATTGCTCAGGAAAAGTAAATATTTATCATCTAGCAGCGAATTATATTTATATTTCCTTTTCGTTTTTTGCAGGTGATTTTTCATCCTTCATTTGCGATCGAAACAACATTCATTATCATTTCACTAAAATCTACAAAATTAATTTATTTTTAGTAATTTCTAAAAAAAGGATTGAAATTGCAAATATTTATATAAAATAATCCCTCATAAATTGATTTTATCATTAAAAAATAGAATGAAAGTTATGAATAAGAAAATATTAAGTATAATTTTGGGATTATCGGGCCTACCTATCATCGCTCATGCGAATACCTCAACGCGGCAACGGGAAGAGAAGCGGCAACAAGAGCAGAAAGAGATAGAAACCTTGCACAAGGTATTCAGTGATAATACGAGCGACTTTAAGTTAGAGGATTACATATCTGAACGTATAATATCTGAATGTATAACTACACGACTTTATGACTATTGTTCGTCTTCTAAGCCTAATTCTAAGCTTGAGATGTTGGGATCTAATATTGTTTTCAATAACGTGAAAAAGTTTTTTGAAACACAGATGCAAGCAATCATTCAAAATTTCCAGCAGCTATTCGTAAACCCAGAGTTCAGGGATCAATTAGCGGAGATTAATCAGGACGAGAATGATGGTGAAAAAAACATTAATTTGTTATGTGATTGTTATAAAAAGTCAATTGAGGCTGCAAGAAAGTACCTAGGTCAATGGATAGGTACTGATGTTAATAAGGTAGCGCGACAATTTCTCACTGAATTAAAGAAGAGAATGGTATCAAATTTAAATAGAAAATTAGCGCAAATTAAAGGAGGAGAAAAAGAAGAACGGACGATAAGAGCGGAATTCCCGCAAAAGATTAATGCCATCGCGCAAGCGATAAAACGATGGATCGAAGATCTAGAGTGGGGACAGTGGGTACAGTTTGTTAAAGATATAGATAAAATGTTCGAAACATGCGCTAAAAGGCTAGAAGTAGTAGAAAAGCAGAACAGTCTCCTAGCTTTTCAATCATATACAAATAGCAGCGCATGGATTAAAAATTATCAAAACTATTTGTCAGGAAAACTAAAATTTACGGATCTTAAAAAACTACTAAAAAAGAAGCAAGTCCTTTCACATGTAAATTCTGATGCGATACAGACGTACCTGAAATCTTGTATCATAGGATTACTGGAGCAAACCATCAGTGGTTTCAAGAACGAAATAAACCTGCACCTTAAAATCATAGAAAATGATCTAGCATATTTACAAGGTTCAATATTTCTAGAAGGTTTAGCTCGACTAAATGAAGATAATTACGATAAGAATGATGGGAATTCTTATTTAGCGTATATAGAAAAATTAAAAGACTTAAATCAAAGCTATGAAAATATAAATAACAACCAAACTAGCGACTCTACAATCAGGACAATTATAAATGAGAGAATTAAGACTCTAATGATAATGAAATCAACATCAACATCAACATCAACATCAATACCGATACCGACAATATCACCAAAGAATATACTAGCAACACTAAAATCTCAAGGCTTTCAAGAATTAACTAAAAGCCCTCAAGGTGTTTCAAAGTTATATGCATATGTTCAGCGAGTTCAGCAAGTTCATCGACTTCAACGGCTTCAACAACTTCAACAACTTCAACAATCTGCGTCAATTACAAAGTCTATAAATGAAAAATTTATGGATATTACAAAGTCTATAGGTGAAGCATTGATAAAGTATACCCCTAAAATAGATGAAATAATTGAGCGTTTACGCCCAATTAACGCTAAACCAGAACCATTCGAACAAAAATTATACGATAATTGTATGAAGGAGTTTTCTGAGAAATATCATAAACAATTGCTGTCAGTCAAAAATCAATTGCTTGCAGAAGCGGAGGATAAGCAACGAAATATATATAAAGGGATATTGATACTTCAACGGCTTCAAAAGGCGGCGACTCAGGCTCAAAAGGAGACTCAGGCTCAAAAGGAGACTCAGAATGAAATTCAACAGGCTCAACAGCCTCGACAACGGAGCGGTTCAACGAAGTCTGTAAGAAATTACACAAACAAAAAGTAAACTAGGATAAGAAACGTCTAAGCTTTGCCATGGAATGGAAAAATGCCATGGAAATCACTAGGGAAAGTGTCTTTAAATGTTTTAAAGAAACTTCCCTTAGGTAGAATCTAAGAAAAATTTCGGAAATTTTCTTATTTTTTAGTGTTTACATTTGTGCAAAATTCATCCCTGTCATTAAGCACTGTGGTCATGACTAAACGATTCAATGGGATTAAATTCATAGGAATTTGGATTGCGATTTTCTCTATACCTGTAAATTTAAGGGCCAGCGCAACTCGATCAAAAAAAAATTTGTCGAAAATTTTATTGAATCAACAAATCAATGCGATTGAAAAACGAGACTTAAAGGACTCGTCGGAAATTTTACCGAAAAAACAAATCAGTGCGATTAAAAAACGAAATCAATGCATAAAGGTTGATCCTGATGATGTAAATCAATGCATAAAGATTTGTTCTGGTTACTTGGAATTTTATCTAAGATTTGATAGAAATCGATGCGTCTGGGTTATTCAACTCAATACTAAAAATTTATTTGGCTGGAAAAAATTATGGCCATATGCCGAAACGGTTTTTAGCGATGAAGACACCCCGGGTAATGACAAAAATGAAGCGCCAAAGGATGATTCTCATGCTCACCAATCCATATTTTATGATAAAATTTTAAAAGCTATTAATGAAAATAATCCAAAAAAACTTGAAAACCTCCTGAAACGACGCAAAAATCATCGATCGTTTATCGAATGTCATCCCGAGTTGGTTGGCATCGTTTTTGCGCGGTTATGGTTATATACTCAGAAAAATACTTCGGATGATCACAATGCAACACCTGAGACGTCGCCAATAAAAAGGATTTCCTCTAAGACCAATCTTCGGGAATTTGTCCAAAATTTCAAAGACTCTACGCTCGATCAAGGGAATTTGAGCCAAAATGAAACGGAAAAGTATATAAAAATGTTAAAGCTCTTAGCGGCCTTTGGCTATAAAGTATGGTCCATTCAGCTATTGCAATGTGGCTAAAAGATCGATATCGCGGAGAAAACTTTTCTACACGCCAACGCAAACGGCAACTTAATGGCTTTTTAGTTTATCGCACCGCTGAGAAAAATATATAAGACCTCCCGATATGCTCATTAAATCATGTATTTTCCAATAATTTCGATAAATTTAACCATTCCTGCTCTTGGTCTGATAATTGTGCGCTGATATTATTGAATGCTTCCATCGCTTCTGAGTTATAAGCTCTACTCAACACTCCTTCACAATCTTTCTTCTGTTTTGTTAATTCGCTGATAGTTTCTTCCAGTTTTTCCAATGCCTTTTCGATCTGTTTATGCCGCTTTGCATCTTTAGAGGTTGTCGATTTTACTGCCGTAGCCTCTACGTTATTTTCAGACTTTTTCATCGCTCTTTTTTCGGAAAGTACTACCGCAACATAATCTTTCAGATCTCCCCCAAAAACCTGACAGCGCCGATCCTTAACGAGTAAAAGCTGGTCACAAACGGACTCGATCAGGTAAAAATCATGGGAGACGAGCACAACGGCCCCTTCATAATTATTGAGCGCTTCGATGAGCGCATCTTTAGATTCGATATCTAAATGATTCGTAGGTTCATCGAGAATTAAAATGTGGGGCGCTTGACGAGTGATCATGGCTAAAAGTAGCCGCGTTTTTTCTCCTCCTGACAGATTTCGCACGCGCGTATCCGATTTCTGTTTTATTAACCCAAACCGCGCCAATTGAGCGCGTACCCTTGTCTCGTTGCTATCCTGCAAAATGGTAGATAAAATTTCAAAGGGGGTTTGTGTAAGGTCCAATTCATCGCTCAAATGTTGGGAAAAATAGGCAATTTGTATTTTCTTAGCATACGCAATGCTTCCTCCTAAAAGTGCTAAACGACCGGAAAGAACTTTGACGAGTGTCGATTTTCCATTACCATTAGCTCCGAGCAGGGCAATGCGATCACCGTTGTCAATTTTGAGATTTAGATCTTTCAGGACGATATGCTCCTGATAGCCCGCAATCCCTCCTTTTAAATGAATTAATTGGCGATCGATGGATTGGGTAGGATTTGGGAATGAGAAGCGCACGGTGTCATCTCGATCTATTGGAGGTAATTTTTCCATTTTTTCGAGCATTTTTATGCGGCTTTGCGCTTGCTTTGCCTTCGATGCCTTAGCATGGAAACGATCGATAAACGCTTGTAAATGCTTCCGCATTGCCTCCTGTTTTTCGATGCGTTTGGCGAGCGATTGTTGTCGATTGGCGCGGCTCTCAATGAAAGTATCGTAGTTCCCTGAATATAAATCCCCTGACGGTAAATGGAGGATTTTATCGCATAATGTATTCAGAAAATCACGTTCATGGCTAACGATTAATATTGTCTTTTGCCTGTGAATGCGCTGTAAGTGATTTTTTAGCCAAAGTGAAGTTTCGAAATCCAAGTGATTTGTGGGTTCATCGAGTAATAAAATATCAGAAGGCGCAAATAAAGTCGCTCCAAGTGCGGCACGAATCTGCCAGCCACCGGAAAAATCGCTTAAGGGTCTCTCTAAATCGCTAGAGGAGAAGCCTAAATTTGACAATAAAGTTGCTCCACGAATTTCCGCATTAAATCCGTCGATCGCCTCGATTTTTTCAAAAATTTCCGCCAATTTCGTCCCATCGCATTCCTCCTCAGAAGCACGGCGTAAATCCATCAAGTCCTGGTCAGCATGTAAAATAAAATCCAATAACTTTATGGAATCATCTTCAATTTCTTGACGAACGTTGACGACTTTCGCCCTACTCTCCTTTGTAATCGTTCCATGGTCGGGGATAATGTCACCCAAAATTAAACGAAATAGGGTACTTTTGCCACTTCCATTAGCACCAATAACGCCGACAGTACTATGTGTCGGAATGCAAAACGAGAGATCATTAAGCAAAATCCGCCCTCCAATGCTATAGGTTAAATTGCGAACATCGATCACGACGCGATGAGTATCCTATATGGAAAATTTTATTCAAGATTTATTCGAAATTTTATTGTGTATTTTTGGCACATTTATGTACTACTTGTTCATGAACTCGTCCCTCTTCGAAGTCATACAGTACTGCGACGAACGCTTGAATATCGAGGCCATCGCAGATGAGGAGAGAGCATGTAATGGACTTCAGTTTCAAAATAGTGGAGAAATTAACAAAATTGCAGCTGCTGTCGATGCTTCTCTGGAGGTTATCGAAAAAGCAGCTGCTATAGAAGCCAATTTCCTCATCGTTCACCATGGACTTTTTTGGGGAGCAACTATCCCCATCAGAGATGCTGTCTATGAAAAATATAAATACCTTATTGCCCATGACATTGCGCTTTATTCCTGTCATCTCCCTCTCGATGCTCATCCAGAAATCGGTAATAACGCCATACTCGCTAAAATATTAGGCCTCACAAATACCGCGCAGGAATTTGAATTCCATCATGCCAAAATTGGTATGACCGGGAACCGATCAATAGAACGTTCCAAATTTAAATCGCTACTGCAATCTACTTTCCCTCACGTTGTCGCCATGGAATTCGGTCCTAATGTTATAGATAAGGTGGGTATAGTTTCAGGAAGCAGCGGCGTTATTATCGCCCAAGCCAAAGACTTAGCGATTCATACGGTCGTCATCGGCGAATGCCAACAATATTATTACAACGTTGCCCAGGAAAACAAAGTGAATGCGTACGCTTGCGGACATTACGCTACGGAAATCTTTGGTGTACAAGCCCTGGGTAAAGAGGTTTCTCAAAAATTTTCATTGCCTTTTGAATTTATCGCCACCGATTGCCCTCTGTAGGGTTTAAGTCTGGGGCTCTGCCCCAGACCCCGCAAGGAGTCTATTGACTCCTTGACCTGTTTAGGGCGGAATGGCACGCGCTTCGCGCGTGTCATTCCGCCATGAAAAATGAGGAAGAAATGTCTCAAAAAAAACTGGCGTTTTCCTCTGAAAAGGTAAGATAAGACCCATTACGGGGTGTAGCTTAGCTTGGTAGAGCGCTACGTTCGGGACGTAGAGGTCGCTGGTTCGAATCCAGTCACCCCGACCATCATTCTAATTTATAGAATACTAGAAAATGCTTGTCTTTCGCTTAAAATATTTAAGTTTATTGCCTTTATCAAAAGTGACGGGGTGTAGCTTAGTCTGGTAGAGCGCTATGTTAGGGACGTAGAGGTCGCTGGTTCGAATCCAGTCACTCCGACCAGCGGTAATAAATAAATATTAAACTAATATATCTGTTATTCATTAACGCTAACGCACCAATCCGCGAAAATTATATTGAAGGTGTTATTATATTGATGGATTATATTGATGGTGCTCAAGAGGGGACTCGAACCCCTACACCTTGCGGCACATGCACCTCAAACATGCGTGTCTACCATTCCACCACCTGAGCTTTTCAAGAAACCGCTAAAAAAATTTGATGTTTTGGTGCCAAAGGGCAGATTTGAACTGCCGACCAAAGGCTTATGAGTCCTCTGCTCTACCACTGAGCTACTCTGGCACTCTTAGACTTACTCAAGATATTATTCATCCGTTGTCAAGCGTGCGATAGACGGTCTCTCTCCGAAAAATTAAGGGAATAGCCACAGCGCCACAAAAAAATTTATAGAAATTGGTTGAAAATGAAATCAAAAAGACTTGTAAATTTAAGACGACTTCTCACACTTTTCCTTGCAAGATGAAGTAGCGTTGCCGCTCCACGGTCAAAGGGACTGAGATATCTTGATTTGACTATTATTTAAATCTCTTTATATTGAAATTAGAATGGGGAATGTGGTATGTATTATTATGGGTGGAGGAAGGGGAACGCGGTTATTTCCCTTGACCAAGGATTGTTGCAAACCTGCGGTTCCTCTTGCTGGTAAATATCGTCTCGTAGATATTCCTATCAGTAACTGTATCAATTCTGGATTTAAAAATATCTATATCTTGACTCAATTTAATACGCGCTCTTTGCATACACATATCAATAATACTTATAAATTTGATACCTTCGGGGGAGGAAAAATCGAAATCTTCTCTGCAGAACAAACTTCCGATGGTATTGGAAATTGGTATGAAGGTACCGCCGACGCCGTGCGTAAAAATCTTCGTTATTTCGGGAATAATCCCGAAGATTTCGCCGTTATTCTTTCCGGAGATCAACTATACCGCATGGATATTTCAAAATTAGTTCAACATCATATAGACACTTTTGCCGATGTAACCGTAGCCGCTAAGGCAATCGCTTGCAGTAAAATTTCCTCCTTTGGTGTCTTGCGCACTAAAAACGATTTTTCAATTGCGGAATTTATTGAAAAACCTAAAGATCCCCAATTCATCGATACGTTTATGCTTAAAGATGCGCTGCGCAAGCGGCTTAAAGATCAAACGGATACACCTTATGCCTTAGCTTCTATGGGGATATATGTTTTTAAAATGTCCGTACTGCAGGAAGCACTTAACGGACAAGGTAGCGATTTCGGCCATGAAATTATCCCTAGACTATTGGGGAAAGTCGCAATAAAAGCCTACATTTTTGATGATTATTGGGAAGATATCGGAACGGTGCGCTCCTTTTTTGAAACTAATTTAATGCTCGCCAATTCGGCACCTGAATTCAATTTCTTTGATACGACGAAACCTATCTATACACAACCCAAAATTCTTCCAGCAGCTAAAATTAGTGCCTCACATATACATGAAGTCCTTATCGCCGATGGCGCTATCATCTCCAACGCGGTGCTTCGTCATTGTGTTATTGGAGAGCGTTCGATCATTCGTGACCACGCAACATTAGAAAATGTGCTTATGATCGGTGCTGATCACTTTGAAGGAACTTTGGAGGATAAAATTATGGAAAATTCTTCGAAAACGGTTCGCATTCCTCAATTGGGCATCGGAATGCATTGCAGCATTAAAGATTGTATCATTGATCAAAATGCGCGCATCGGAGACCATTGCGTCCTCTCACCCCATAATAAACCAAGTACTTTCGACTACTCGGAAGATATGTATATCCGCGATGGTGTATTGTGTATTGGAAAAAATGCAGTTATTAGTGACAAAACTATTTTTTAAGGATTGATTGTTTAAAACAAATATTATGGTCATAACACAAGATTTTTATTTTGAGCTTATTCGCACACATTATTTATCTCTGGATCGCGCTACGCTTAGCATCGCCAGATATTCCTATTATGGAAGCATGGAACGTTAGGAGTCGATTGAAAATGTTAAACCAAGGTATGGATTTACTAAAAGAAAAAAGATATGAGGAGTTCACAAACAATGGGTACTTTGTCACTTCCATAGAAGCTATCTTTTTGTTCGACCGCGTTTGGAATAAGCTTTCTCGCGATGACTATGGCAATGTACGAGAAATCACTGTTCCGGCGCATATCGTATGGGTGAATGGTGCCCCAGGTGCGGGCAAGGGGACCAATACGCGCAATATCATGCGCACGATGGGTATCTTTACACGACCAATTGTTGTTAGCGATCTCTTAGATGACGCAGGTTTTAGAAAAAAAATCGATCAGGGAATGCTGGTCGACGATGAGGCGGTGACCTTACTCGTGTTTGAACAGATCTTTAACGTAAACTCCGATAGAAAAAGTAATCGGAAAAGTATTATCATCGATGGATATCCGCGCACGAAATTGCAAGTGGACTGTATCCAGTTGCTTCAAATGAAATGGCGCAAAACTTTGCCCATAAAAATGACGAGCGTTGTCCTCCTTATTGATGAAAGAACTAGCATTCAACGGCAATTAGCGCGAGGACAAAACGCTTTGGAACATAATAAAAAAGTGTCCCAAGAAGGCGTTGGCGATTTAATTGAGGTCAGGTCAACCGATCGAGACCCAACTATTGCACGAAACCGCTATAAGATATTTTGCGACGAAACTTATAACGCTTTAAAGCTACTCAAGAGATTTATGGACTATTATAGCATCGACGCTAAAGGTTCTTTCGACGAGATAAAATTGAGAATTTCAGAGGCGTTGAAGAGAAGATAGTTGCGCTTTGCGTCAAGTATTTACTAGATCATTTTCATGTCTCGCTTACCCGATATTAAACCTTTTGAACAAAAATTTCAAGAATTGAGCCAACAGTTAGAAGCTACGAATTTTTTTTCTGATCGCCACAAGGCGACCCAAATTTCCCGGGAACATCAGAAATTATCCATACTGTTGGAAAAATATCGTATATATAATAAAATGCTCGAAGACATTCGCGGAAATCAATTACTCCTTGAGCGCCCAGATACAGAGGTCATGTTGAAAGAACTCGCCCTTGAAGATAATAAAGTGCTCGAAGCAAAACTGGAAGAACTGAGTGATGATATCCTGCGAGGAATGCTCCCCCCAAATAAAAATAATGGACGCAATACCATTATCGAAATTCGCGCAGGTACGGGAGGTAATGAAGCGAGTTTGTTTGCTGCTGATTTATTCAGAATGTACAGTATGTACTCCGAAAAAATGCGCTGGAAAATCGAACTGATGGGCTCGAGTCCTTCTGAATGCGGTGGCATCAAAGAAATTAGTTTCCTCATTACCGGAGAGGAAGTTTTCGGACGCCTAAAGTTCGAGAGCGGCGTCCATCGAGTACAGCGCGTGCCGGTTACCGAAGCTAATGGACGTATCCATACTTCTGCGGCAACGGTAGCTATCCTCCCCGAAGCAGAAGAAGTAGATGTTCAAATCGCTCCTGAGGATCTTGAAATCTCCGTGTGTCGGGCTAGTGGTCCCGGAGGACAAGGCGTTAATACCACTGATTCTGCAGTACAAATTACGCATAAGCCTACGGGAATGATCGTCACCTGTGCTGATGAACGCTCTCAACAAAAAAATAAAGCAAAAGCCCTCAAAGTCCTGCGTTCCCGACTCTTACAGCAAAAGGAAGAGGCGGAACGGCAAAAATATGCCGAAAATCGCAGAAATCAGGTGGGATCTGGGGATCGTTCAGAGCGAATTCGCACCTATAATTTTCCGCAAAATCGACTTACAGATCATAGAATCGGATTAACACTTTATAGCCTATCTCAGATTATGGACGGTGACCTCGATACCCTTATTGACGCCCTCATCGATGATGATTATAAAAAACGCATCGAAGATCTACTGCAGAACAATTCAACCGATAAGACCATTACCCGACCCTAATCTTTATCTTAAACGCTAAGTTTATTTTCGTCCGTTCTTTTTTTAATTTCTTTAAATCCAAGCTCTCTATATTTTTATGACAACAAACCCTATAAATTGATTGACAATCGATCATAAATTTCTAGGCGCTTTGGACTATATGAAAACAATCGATAAGCTCCTTGAAGGTATTGATACTATCGTAGGTAAAGAGTCCTTAATTGAAAAACTAGAGAAAAATATTCCCTTAAAAGTGAAACTCGGTATTGATCCCACGCGTCCTGATTTAACTTTTGGCCATATGGTGGTCTTCAATAAATTGCGTCAGTTCCAAGATCTAGGCCACGAAACGATCTTATTAATCGGCGATCACACAGCAACGGTAGGTGATCCTTCAGGGCGGTCAGCAACACGCCCTATTTTAACGACAGATGAAGTCGAACACAACGCGAAAACTTACCTCGATCAGGCCTTTAAAATTATTGATTCCAAACGAACAACTATACGCCGCAATAGCGAATGGTTTCGTAAGATGTCTTTGGATGATATGCTCATCATTGCGCGTAAAATGACTGTTGCGCGAATGCTAGAACGCGATGATTTTGCAAAACGCTATAAAGAGGAAGAACCGATTTCTATCGTTGAGTTTTTATATCCATTGATGCAGGGTTACGATTCGGTAATTTTGCAAGCCGATGTTGAGCTTGGGGGAACGGATCAGTTTTTTAATCTCCTCGTTGGCCGCGCATTGCAGAAGGATTACGGCCAATCAGAACAAATTGTGATCACTATGCCACTCCTGATCGGATTGGATGGGAAACGCAAAATGTCCAAAAGCTACGATAATTATATCTCCTTTAATCATTCTTCCCGAGACATGTTTGGTCGAATTATGTCTATTCCCGATGAAGTGATGTGGCCATACTTTAAGTTATTACTGGAATACACCGATGAGGCAATTGAACCTTTAAAATCTCAGCATCCGATGGATGTGAAAAAAAATTTAGCCCGAGCACTGGTAGCGCGTTTTTTTGGTCGAGAAATGGCGTGGCAAGAACAGGAATACTTTGAAACGGTATTCTCTAACAAGGAGCTTCCGAAAGATATGCCCGAGTTTTCAATGGAAGGAATGGGCGTGACGTCGTTAACGCTAGGCGAAGCACTTGATCGCACACAACTCTTCGAGAGTAAAAATGAAATTCGTCGACTCATCGAACAAGGTGCAATTAAAGTTAATGGCCAATGCGAAACCAATCCTAAATTGATTTTACAGAAAAACCAATGTCCTTATATGATTCAATCCGGAAAAAGAATTTTCTTTAAACTCACTTAGGATCACACGATCTGATGAGTGATAAATTACAAAAGCAAATCACAAAAGCGGTTGCCGTCAAATCTTCACATTGAGAAGCTGCTAAAACGTCCTGGCGTAAATGTCGTGAGTCTCAAAATCGCACATACACTTTAACCTTTGAAAAGATATTCATCTTAAAGATTTTAGTCGTTCGTGTCTTCGTTGAGTCACGCCTTTACGACTTGCACTTTTATCAGCTTGTACCTTTATCAGCTCGTGCCTTTAGTAGTTTGTGTCTTTAGTAGTTTGTGTCTTGGCGATGGTGGTTGATCTTATTCTTCTCGAGATAAATGTTATAAAAATCATCAGCCGTCAAACCTAAAACCTGTCCTAAAGAAATAATGAAATGCATTAAATCAATGACTTCAACTTTAGCATTTTCCTCGTCGAAATGCTGTTGTTTTTTCCACCACTTCCAAGGAACGGCATCAACTAATTCCGCGAGTTCCTGCTGCATAGCTCGTGCATATTTTAATATCCATTCAATTTTTTCTTCGCGGGATAAGTTATGTGTATCCAAATGGAGACGAGCGTTCAATTGCATTTGTAATTCAAACATTTCTTCGAGTTTATCCATATTCTAATCAGAATAAAATTTATTCCCACAGATATCCTTAATGTTATTACTTCGAAATAGCATTCAAAGTCAATCAACAATCATACGGTAAACTCACTTCGCATTAATGTTCATTGACTTTATTGCTTTCACTTTCATTTTCCATATATAGGGTGTCATTTCTTTTATGAAACTGAAACTCTTTTTGTTATTTATATCCTCTACAGTTATTTTTTTAACGACAATCGTTGGGAGCGAAATTATCACGGCAAAATCGGAAGCCAATGCTTGTAATCTTTTGGAAAAGGCTTGCGCTGTGGCTATACAAAAAGGACGCACTCCAATAATCATTGTCGATATTGGCGAAGTCATTATTGGCAGTGGCTCAGATATGGATTCCTACATGCATTACTCTAATTTTTCTTTTATAGAGCCCATCAATTTAGAGCTTATGGAGTGCCTTCGCAATGTTGTTCATCAAGGCGGTGCCAAAGCCATAGGATTAACGAGTTCAAGAGGAAACGATTTGGCCGTTGATCCCAAAGGTAAGCTCATTACCGTAGATCGTGAAGTCACATGCAATATCCAAAAAGAAGATACAATTCAGGCTACAGGAAAATTTCCTACAACAAAGATCCGATCAGATGCGATGCAATTCCTAAAAATGCCGTTTCGCGAATCATTTGGAGATAGGCAAATCGTACTGCCTTTAGTTACAGATACAGAAGATGTGACTGCGCTTCCCGAGGATATCGATAAAGATTCAAAAGCATTACTTTCATTGAAGTCACCTCAATATGGGTATCCCGAAAATATGAAATTTCTCATCCATCGCTTTCAAAGTACATGGGAAGCTAAAGGCTTGACTAGCTCTAACGCCAAAACCGAAGCGATCATTAAGGATGAACTTTATCTTAAAGAAAAAGGGCAAAAAAGTTATCGAAAAGTTATGGCTTTCCCTACTTATGTGTGTGGAGTCATTTTTTCAAACGGTGTAGACACACGCACTTTACTTCCCAAAGGACAAGTATTGGATTCATTTTTACATTCCGAGATTTTTGACGTAGAGCACGCAGTTATTATAGGAATTGATGACAATTTGGCAATGCTTCAGAGCATGGAAGAACAATGTGATCGGCAAGGGATTCCATTTTTTGGCCTTCATCTCGGCTATATGAACCGTTCCATGTGCCGATTATGGCCTATTCGCCCCTCTCCCAATGACTTCGTCATTCACATTCAAAAACAGTAAAACGCTTCAGGTCGTCCGCAGTTTTGGGATTATAAGCGCATTTCTGGGAAAGAAGATCTACAATCTATGGCATTAAGGTTAGTTTGAAAATAGGAAGTATTCCTGTCCATGACTACCCTAAGCAAAAGGTTTAGTTTTTCTGTTGACAAAATTTACCTTTTTAATTTGATTTATTAGTCAATGAATAAAATTCTAAATAACAGCAAAGGCTTTGCTTTATTGTGTTTTGCTATATCATTTACAACAACACTTTTCGGTACAGGTACAATTCAAAAAGCGAAGTCCAAGCAAGATGCTTGCAATCTCCTAAAAAAAATGTATGCCAATGACAAGAAAAATCATACAGAGACCATGACATTCACTGACATCGGGAATACGCTTATTTCCAATAAGGCCGATTTTGATTCCTACGCAAAGAACAGAACTTTTGTCGATGTGCAGCCAGTGAATTGTGAATTGATCGAAATGTTGCAAGATATACACTTGGGAGGGCAGAAGATCTTCGGAGCGACAAGCGCACGGACACATTGTCCGAAGATAGAGGGAAATACAGTCCAAATTGTGCCAGGCAATATTCAGGGTACACCCGCTTCGGTCGTTCGTGCTATGGCTTTGCAAAGCTTAGGGATGTACTTCACTTCTCTAGGACAAGGACACACAATATTTCTCCCCTATCTCACGTCATCATTCCCTGTAGGAGATGATGGTAGTGCCAAGTGTATACCTTTTACTTTATCGCAATATAAAACTCCGTCAAATGTAAAATTTTTCATGCGTCCAAAGCCGGTATCGACGCCCACGATGCCGATGCCCGAATACCATCTTTGTTCGAGAGAAGATCGCGATGGTCAAGCAATCTGGAAAGAAATAGTCGCTTTTCCTGTCTTCGAAAATGGTATTATTTTTTCAAATTTTCTTGACCAGCGGTATGCATGGCAAAAAGGCCTCGTTATATATTCGTTCCTAAATTTTTTATTCGAACGTTTCCCTGCTCGGCGCAATGTACATATTATTGCTATCGACAGCGAAGAAAGAGTACTTATGAATATAAAGCATTGGCTAGGGCGCTGTCGTTACCCTGTCTCTTTTTCCTGTATTTTGCTCGATTGGGTCCAGTAACCGTAGAACCCCCGATAGGATAGGAACAAATCTGTCCTATCGCTAAAAAAAAGACTTACAAGGATTGACAAAGGTTTTGTTTTTTTATTGAGAAATGAGTCGTTTTAAATAAATTATCAAATATTGCTATGAGCAACAGAAAATATGATTCTGTGATTATCGGCGCTGGATTATCGGGTCTTGCTGCGGGCATTCGCCTGGCACAATTTGGTAAAACGATTCTCGTCGTCGAAAAACATAAAATCATCGGAGGGCTTAATAATTTTTACTCACGCTTTGGGCGAAAGATCGATGTCGGTCTCCATGCGATCACTAATTTTGTCAAAAAAGGTATTTTTAAATCGCCTCTATCTAAACTGCTGCGTCAATTGCGCATTCCGTATGATTGCTTCGGCCTCTGCGAACAGAACTTTTCCAAAATTATTCTCGACGATAAAGTTGCGAAATTTAGCAATGACTTCTCTCTCTTTGAATCGGAAATTGCTCGTTTATTTCCGAAGTCTATAGATGCCTTCAGAAAGTTAGTAGAAAAAATCAAAGATTTTGACCCGTACAGTGAAGACTTTGCTCAGGATACGTCAACGCGTACCATTCTTTCGTCGCTGCTGAATCATCGAGAGTTGGAGGACATGCTTCTTTTGCCGACGTTATACTACGGCAGTGCCCAAGAAAATGATGTCGCCTGGAAACAATTTGTGATCCTCTTTCGTTCCATTTTCCTCGAAGGCTTTGCGCGACCCTTAGATGGTATTCGCAAAATTTTAATGATTTTGATGCAAAAATTTCAAGAGCTCGGCGGGGAAAAGCGTCTCCGTTGTGAGGTCCAGCACATCGAAACGCTCAATGGACAAGTCGCCGGTGTCACGCTCAATGACGGTGAATTTATTCGGTGCGACCGTGTATTGTCGACTATCGGTTATCCAGAAACGGTGAAACTCTATGACAAAGATCACTTCAAGGTCACACCAAAAGGACAACTCTCTTTTTGCGAAGCCATCGCGATTTTTGATCAACAACCTCAAGATTATGGCTGGAAGGATACGATCATTTTCTTCGAACAAAATCCGCACTTTTCTTATAAAAAATCCTCTCAAGAAATCGAAACTTCTTCAGGAGTCATTTGCTTGCCGAATAATTTTAACTACGGCAATAATCAATTCCTGAAAGAAGGGATACTTCGCGTCACTGCTCTAGCTAATTATGAACGGTGGAAAACCTTAACGGCGGCCACCTATCCGTCTATGAAAAAATACTGCTTCGAGCAATTGATTGAGCGAGCTGTAAAAATTTTAGGCGATAAGTATTTAGATTTTAATATTTGGAAAAACAATCTCCTGGATCGCGATTTCTTCACACCATTGACCGTTGAACGCTTTACGGGACGTGTCAATGGCGCTATTTATGGTTCGCCAAAAAAAATTTACGATGGAGTTCTGCCGATTAAAAACCTCTTTCTTTGTGGAACTGACCAAGGGTTTTTAGGAATTATTGGCGCCATGCTCAGTGGAATATCCATTGCGAATCGCCATCTTCTCTGAAGGAAATGGGCCATGAATTTTCTGGCGATATTGCGCATGATTTCCTTTATTTTGTTTGTCGTCAGTGGCGCATTTTTTTTCTGTGGTATTTGCGATGCCTTTTTTTTTGGCAATCGCTGCAACGGAGAGATGTGGATGCGCTGCACCGAAATTGCAGTATTGGTCACCATACTCTTTTGGGGATTGTCGATTCGCAGTGAAGTAAAAATATTTCGTCGCGAGGCACTGGCTACGGTAGGTTTAGGTTGGATTGCTGTGAGTATTATGGGCGCACTACCCTACGTATACATCTGCCATGTCTCCTTTTTCGATGCGCTCTTTGAATCCACTTCAGGAATAACGACAACGGGAATGAGTCTATTTCCTGAGCCAGAGAAGCTAGGTCAAGGGATTCTCCTATGGCGTGCTCTAAGTCAATGGATCGGCGGGCTAGGCATCGCCGTTTTTTTTATGGCGATGACCACTTCCATGGGCACAACCGCAAAACAGATTTTTTCCAATGAATCCTACTCCAATAGGCCAGATTTGGGTTCGGGAAAATTAAAAAATAACATTTTCGCACTCTTTAAAATTTATTCCGTACTCACCTTAAGTTGTATACTCGTCCTTTTAATATTCCGCATGTCGCTCTTCGATGCCGTTTGTCATGCTTTAGCAACGGTTTCGACGGGGGGATTTTCAACCCATAGCGATGGCATCGCTCATTTTCATTCCATTCCCATAGAACTCGCAATAACGTTTTTCATGGTACTATCGGGGACTAATTTTGCTATCTTCATCCATTTAACAAATCAATTTTATCGGAAGATCTACGAAAATGAAGAAGTACGCATCTATTACATTTTACTCGTTGTAGGCAGCTTAATAACGGCCGTCATGCTCTATGGAGCAACGGACCATCTCTCCTTTCTCGAAGCTCTAGGCAAAGGACTGTTCCATGTGACATCGGCGATCACCTCCTGCGGATTGACCACATGTAACTTTTCCGATTGGATTCCGTCCACGCATATTATTTTACTCCTCCTCATGCTTTGTGGCGGATGTACAGGATCAACCGCCGGTGGGATCAAGATTTACCGGGTCATTATCGCCATTAAAGAGGTTTTTAATGGATTGATTAACACCTTTCGACCCCGCATCGTTCGCAATGTTTATTTCAGTGCCAAAATCATCGAACCCGCAGAGCGGGAAAGTGTCATGGGGTTTATCGTGCTTTTTCTACTATTATTTTTATCGTTCTTATGCGCTTTCGTCCTTATTGAACGCCAATGGGACTTCACTTCTGTTGTGTCGACAGTGACAGCATTATTTTCGAATTCAGGCATGCCCATACTTTCACCTCAAGCTAATCTTGCCGATCTCAGTGCCGTAACAAAGGTCATCGCTTCACTCATCATGATCCTGGGACGCGTTGAACTCTACTCTGTTTTATTACTTTTTATGCCCATGTTTTGGAAGCGTTATTCATAGTATTCCATCAGAGCTTAGGAGAACACATTTCCTCTTGACTTTCATATCAAATATTTTGACAAAGTGATCCATTTTAAGCATCATTGACAATGATCAGCCCTATGTGGTCCAGATTTTCGCAATGCATTGATCATCGCTTTGGAAATCGTTTAAAGTTTCCCGAAGGTATATACTCGGAAAAAAAAATCGCCATCGCCTGTTCTGGTGGCATGGATTCTGTCGCATTAGTACTCGCTGCGGCAGCAAAATTTCCATCGCAGCAGCTCGCCATCCTTCATTATAATCACAATACGCGTGGACGGGAAACAGACGAAGATGAAGCTTTTGTGAAACAGTTAGCCGAAGCGCTCACCATTGATTTTTTTTCTGAAAAAAGGCCCCAAGGGAATACGAAAGAGGAAGTCTTGCGCACCGCACGCTATAAGTTTTTTTCGCAAGTGATGCGCAAACTCGGCAGCTACACCTTGCTCCTTGCGCATCATGGAGATGATATCATCGAAACGATGCTTATGCGCCTGGCACGAGGAAGCAGCGAAATTGCAGCTCCGAAATTTTGCCAACCCTTTGTAGAAGGAATTCGCCGCGTTCGTCCCTTAATATATATTTTTAAAGGGGAAATTCGGGATGTTTTTATAGAAAATCAAATCCCATGGTGCGAGGATCCAAGTAATTGTAGCACGAACTACTTGCGCAATCGTATTCGCCAGATCATTCCCCAATTCGACATTATTTTCGGAGAAAGGCATTGGAAGCGAGGCTTTCTTCTCGCCCACCACCATTTGGAAGAAGATACGTATTGCCTGAACCAGATCGCTAAATCCCTAGGCCGCGATCCTGAAAAACTCGACTTGCGCGATGTTACGCATAGCGCGATCATTCGCCGCGCAATTCAACGCTGGCTGGGGAATATGACACCAATGCGCCATAATCTGGAAACAATTTGCGAGGCGATCATCCAAAACCGTTCGATAAAGGTTAGCGTGACTCCTGAAATCTCTATCTATCTGAAACAAAAGATCTTGTATCGCGTCCTCAGGTCTAAGCATACACCCAAGATCAACTTCAGTAATTGGCAATTCGGGATATTATATCTCCCCACAGGCTATAAACTTACACGCGAAAGGGTCCCTTTTTCTCTCCCCCTCGATGTATCTCGAGAACGGCTCAATGTTTCGGAAGTCTACGTGAACGAAGAGATTTTGACGGCGATTGCGCTGCGTTCCCGACATCCGGGCGATCATTATCGTCCGATAAATAGTCCGACAAAATCGCTCAAAAAACTCTTCTCCGAAAAGAAAATCCCAATCGACCGGCGTTCCGAACTTCCTGTACTTTGCGATGAAAAAGGATCAATCTTTTGGGTTCCCCACCTTCCTCCTGCTCATTTTGTAAAAGTTGAAAACAATTTTGCCCTAAAAATCACTTTTTCGTCGACATAAGTAAAAAAACTCATGCATTACAGGGCACATTTTGCGATGGTCGCACCTATTCCTAACAAAAATCATAACCGTTTCCGTTCCCTAATTATCTGGATGATCATCATTGTCGTGATGTGTTTCCTTTGGGATAACTACAATGAAAATGCGTCCTTAAAGGAACATTGGACTATTTCACAGGTCCTAGATGCTTCTAAAAAAGGAAAGATTCTCCAGGGTTTTATCAAATCTGATCCTTCAAAAGGAGAAAAATGGCATATCCTTTCTGGCAAAGCAGCTACAGAGACCCCGATCCTCCTTCTCAACGGGCAGGTACGCCACTATATCCTCTTTGAAGCCGAAGGTAAACTCACTAATAAGCGCTTTGAAGATATTATTGCTTCCTCAGAGGTATGGCGAGAAGTTTCCAATAATAATCTATTGACTTCTGTGCTATTGAGCATCTTACCGCTGTTGATCATTATCTTTTTTATCTATATATTTTTCTTCCGCCAAATTAAAAATGCCAATCGTACCGCTTTATCCTTTTGGAAAAGCAAAGCGAGACTCGTTTCGAAAGAAAATAATACTAAGACATTTGAGGACTTTGCCGGCTATGAAGAGGCTAAAGAAGAAGTTGCCGAAATTGTCGATTTCCTCAAAAATCCCCAAAAATTCAGGGATATCGGCGCTAAAATTCCCAAAGGATGTCTTATGGTTGGTCCTCCGGGAACAGGAAAAACTTTGTTAGCCCGTGCTATCGCCGGAGAAGCCAATGTTCCTTTCTTTAATATGAGCGGCTCTGATTTTGTAGAAATGTTTGTAGGGCTTGGCGCTGCTCGCGTACGCGATACCTTCGAACAGGCGCGAAAAAATGCCCCCTGCCTCGTTTTTATCGACGAAATCGATGCCGTAGGCCGCAATCGCGGTGCTGGAATCGGCGGAGGAAATGATGAACGAGAGCAAACCTTGAATTCACTCCTCGTCGAGATGGATGGCTTCGATGAAAATAACGGTGTCATCGTCATCGCAGCAACCAATCGCCCCGATGTCCTCGATAACGCACTCCTTCGCCCAGGGCGTTTCGATCGCCAAGTCGTCATCGACGCCCCCGATCTCATAGGTCGCCTTGCCATCTTAAAAGTACATGCAAAGCGCTTTAAGCTCAAACCGAATGTCAGTCTCAAAGAAATTGCTCGCCATACATCGGGCTTTTCTGGAGCAGACCTCGAAAACCTGCTCAACGAAGCCGCTATACTCTGTGCTCGCTACGACCACAATGAAATCGATCGCCTGGAAATCGATGAAGCTTACGATAAAGTTGCCTATGGTCGCGAACGGCGTAAATTTATGGATCGCAAAGATAAAAGAATTACTGCCTTCCATGAAGCGGGTCATGCTATCGTTCAGGCTATCGTTGATAGCGGCGATATCCCTGTTCACAAGGTAACCATCCTCCCTAGAGGGAAAAGCCTGGGGAGTACTATGGCTATTCCCAGAAAAGACATTCTCAATTACTCTAAAACTAACATCTTAAATAACATTTGTTGCGCTATGGGAGGTCGTGTAGCAGAAGAAATCGAATTCCAGGAGTTGACGAGCGGGGCTGCCGGAGATATTAAAGCGGCGACAAAATGGGCGCGACATATGGTTTGCGATTGGGGAATGAGTACATTGGGAACAATTGCTTACGGCGAGAATCAGGATCATATTTTTCTCGGTAAGGAAATTGCCCGCAATCAAAATTATAGCGAACAAACTGCCAAAAAAATCGATGACGAGATTGCTAAAGTCATCCAAAATGAATATGAACGCGCTCAACAAATCCTAAAAACAAACTATGCCTTGCTCGTTAAGCTCGCTGAGGCACTCCTTAAATACGAAACTATCGAGGGGAAAAGCGTTTATGAATTAGTGCAACACGGCGATTTTAAATCAAAACTCGTCAGCACTTATCGCCGTACCTTATCTAAAAAAACAAAAGTCAGCGAGGAAAATGTTTCTAAAGAAACAGCCGCCACGACTGCAACGCCGCTCAATAAAGAAGAGTCCAGTGAAAAAAAGCTTGAAAAAACAATAAAGAATCAAGATAACTCATCAGAGCCAAAGTTATGAATGCAGACATCAGCTTAATACAATTATTTTGCGTCACTATAATTCAGATTTATATTATTCTGAATCCTCCTTCGGTTATTGCCGTTATGCTAGGGTTGACGAATCGCAATACTATTGAAGAACGGTTACTCATTTCCAAGCAAGTTTCTATTATCGGAGGATTACTATTATTTACTTTCGCTTTCTTTGGGCAAATTATCCTCGATGATGTTTTCCATATTTCCACGGAAGCATTCCAAGTGGGAGGTGGACTTTACTTATTTACCATTGGTTTGAGCATGTTGCTTCCCAAGAATTCCCAGATCAGCGAAGATACGAGCTCATCGGAAAAAAGTGCCTTCAATTTCGTCATCACTCCCCTTGCAACTCCGTTACTGACCGGTCCTGGAACCATCACCGCTATCCTCGTAAAACGTACGGAGATCCCTGACGCTATTCCCTATATATGCGCATTTTATGGAGCACTTATGGTGACCATGATTCTAGTGTATTGCTCATTTTTTTTAGGATGTAAGTTTTCTAAATATCTCACCCCTTTCCTTCTAGAGATCGTTGAAAAACTCGTTGGCGTACTTCTTGCCTGTATTGCCATAAAATCAATTTTAAAAGGAATAACGACATTCGTCCAGTGTTTATAAAGCTGTAAAGCTTTGGAAGTCATCTTGACTGTTTCTCCATTTCATTTAGCTTATCGATTAGATCGATATTTATCGATCTTTAGGAAAAAAGGATGTGGAGGAGGGATTTTTTACTGCGATATTTCGTGAGCTGTATTATTATTAATAATATTTTTGGCTCACCACTCAAAGATGAAAAGATCGAAGTTATCGAAGAAATCGCGGTACTTAAAGAGGAACAGCCTTCTTTGAAAAAAGATTCTGGAGGACCTGCTACCGCCCTTATATCAGAAGAAGTCGTTGCTCAGGACTCAGAAACTCGAGCTTTAGAAAAAAATGGGACCGAAGATCATAGCCCCGCGCCTCAAGAGGTTAAAGACGAAATCGCGTCCCTGACCAAAATGGTAGCCCCGTCAGAACTAAACCGCGAGAAATCAAACCTGAATAACTCAGACCACTCAAAATCAAAGTTAAACGATGAAAAACCAATCTTTAATCATTATCCTCATGGCGTTGGAAAGGACTTGGATGGTGAAACAGTTACAATTCCAAGGAAGAGAATTAACTATCTTGTCCTAAAAGCGCGCTCCTTACTTTTAGTTGATGAGTTGCAAGAAGCTCATAACATTGCCCAAATTATTCTTCGAAGTGACCCCAACAATAAACAGGCGCAGGCCATCGAAACTTATATCCAACAGAAAAATTTAGAAACAGATATCCACGGCGCCAATAATATCGAAAAAACGAGGGATATACTTTTAAAAGACGTTCGCGATACTTGGCAAATTCCGAAAATTACTGTTGAAAATATTCAATCACAAGAAGAAAGGGAAGAATGGAGCGATACGTTTAGACGCCTCAATCGCATTATAATTCCCAAAATCTCATTCCATAATACGCCGCTATCTCAGGCCATTGATGTTATCGCAAACTTAGCTGAAACCTATGACAAAGAACAAAATTCCCAAAGTGCAGGCGTTAATGTTATCGTTATCGCTACCCCTAATGAAGCGGAACCTGCGATTTCCCTCAGTCTCAGAAACATGCCTCTGGATAAAATCCTGAATTTTATCGCCAAAGCGAGTACCTATCAATTCGATATTGAAGATGACGTCATCGTTTTCCGTAAATCGGAAGGCGATTTGAGTGAAAATTTAGAAACTAAGTTTTTCAAAATTTCTCGTTCGGCAATCATTCGTATGACCGGCATTCGAGCCCACAACATCGATAATATCGGTAATAAAGACAAAAATGATAAAAAAGCGGTATCAGAACTGAAATCCGTGAGGGAAGAAGAAAGATTAATAAAAGAATTTCTGCAAAGGGCAGGCGTCAATTTTGCGGGGATTAAGGGCAGCAGTTTGGCATACGATGGTTCGCAACTCATCGTGACACAAAGTCTTCGCAATATAAAACGCGTTAAGGAAATTCTGTCGAAATATGAACAGGTAAAACAGGTGGAAATCGAAACGAAGTTTATCGAAATTCAACAGGGAAAACTCGACGAATTGCAGTTCGACTGGAATATGAATTTCGCATGGAGGAATACCAGCGGTCATAAAACGCATTCATTGACGACGCATTCTGGTGGAAATCATAACCTGCGCAGACTTACCGATGCTTTCAGTATAAAAAATGCGTCGGGTGGCGATGGTTCCATCGTTTTTGGATCTAATAACAACACACCATCGATACCTCCAATTCCTATTCCCAGCGCTGCACCTAGCTCTCCTGGCGGGATTAACCTTGGCACATCGGCAGTCAATCTCGGTAATTTTGCGGGCGTAATTAACGATAAAATCAATCTCGGATTAACACTCCGTGCCCTCGAACAACAATCAAATTCCGATCTGATGAGCGCGCCTAAATTAACCGTCCTCTCTGGAAAAACGGCAAAAATTATCGTTGCCCAAGAATTTATCTATCCTAAAACCTACGGCGAAATAAAATCAGAGGTCGGTACCGGCGATGCTAATTCCGCTGGTGTGACGATTACCGCCGGTACCCCCAGTGATTTTGAAACCAGAAATGTGGGCGTCGAAATGAACGTTACTCCCATCGTCGAAGAAAATCATTGCATCAGTTTACAACTAGCCCCTAGAGTTACGGAATTTGAGGGATTTATTGAATACGGCGGTCGCAGTATCGCTATCCAAGGGAATACGACGGTCGATCTTCCTCCAGGATTTTTTCAACCTATATTTTCAACACGGGAAATTCAAACCGAAGTCACCATCTATGACGGCGCTACCGTAGTCATGGGAGGACTCACTCGCGAAGAAATTAAAGAGGTTCATGATAAAATCCCACTCCTGGGTGATATACCATTCATTGGAAAATTGTTCCGCTCCAAAGGCGAAACAAGTCAAAAGAAAAATCTCCTTATCTTTGTTACGGCAAACATCCTTTCTCCCAGTGGTACACCAGCCCGCACCCATCACAGGGAACCAAAACAAGAACCTCCCCGCCTTAACTTATAGTGACTTCGTGTTGATACTTTTTAATCGACGAACAAAGGCGTTCAGGGTTTAGTGCGTTTAGTGCCATAGTTGCGTTCTAGTTTTTTCACTTCATTGCCTAAGGACGAAAAGCCTTATTAAAGGCGCTTATAGCGATAACTTAAGTTTAAGGCATTTTTTTGTTGGCTTATGGCGACCAAAAGTTATATGAGCGTATAGCATATGTCAGGAAATTTACTCGAACTCAATAATCAGATCCGGGAAGCTTCCAGTTGGATTTCTCTGTTGCGCGACGAAATGAGTCGCGTCATCGTAGGCCAACGATACATGATTGATCGCATGATCGTCGGTTTACTTGCCAATGGACATGTACTCTTAGAAGGTGTGCCCGGACTGGCTAAAACACTGAGCGTTAAAACGCTTGCGGCATTAATTAGAGCGGATTTTCGGCGCATTCAATTTACGCCGGATCTCTTACCAGCGGATATTATTGGCACATTGGTCTACAATCCTAAAGAAGCAGTATTTATTGTCAAAAAGGGGCCTATCTTTGCCAATATTATCCTTGCCGATGAGATCAATCGTTCGCCAGCAAAGGTCCAAAGTGCACTGTTAGAGGCTATGCAAGAACGGCAAGTGACTATTGCCGAGACTTCCTATAAATTAATCGATCCCTTCATCGTATTCGCAACCGAAAATCCTATCGATCAAGAAGGAACCTATCCGTTACCTGAGGCCCAGGTAGATCGGTTTTTGATGAAATTAAATATTGAATATCCCGATATGGAGCAGGAAAAGCGCATTTTGAGTGCCATGGGTAAAAGTCAGCCTCATACGGAAGTGCGTTCGGTAATCGAACCCGAAACTATCTTAAATTCGCGCAAGCTGCTCGATGAGATCTATATGGATGAAAAAATTTGCGATTATATTGTTAAACTTGTCTTTGCGACACGTAAGCCAAGCGATTTCGGGGTCAACATAAATCATTTTATAGAATTTGGCGCCTCGCCTCGGGCGACGATTTCGTTAGCCATGGCATCGCGGGCATGGGCATTTCTCCAGGGACGAGGATACGTGACGCCCCAAGACGTTAAATCCATCGCCATGGATGTTTTACGCCATCGCATTATGGTGACCTACGAGGCCGAAGCTGAAAATACAACCGCGGAAAACATCGTCTCTAAAATACTCAATACCATTCCCGTTCCTTGAGATTTTTCTACGTAAATGCTATGGATATCAGAACAGAGGTCATCCGCAATGTTTTAAAGAAAGTGCGTCATCTAGAAGTGCGGACCAATCGTCTCTTAGACGATCACTTCATGGGGTCTTATCGCAGCATTTTCAAAGGACAAGGGATGGACTTTGAAGAAGTGCGCGAGTACGCTATAGGTGATGATATTCGTTCTATCGATTGGAATATAACGGCGAAAATGAATCGCCCCTTTATCAAAAAATTCCGCGAAGAACGGGAATTAACCGTTTTATTAGTCGTCGACAGCAGTGCTTCCTTAGATTTTGGGAGCGTGAGCCTCAGTAAGCGGGAAATTTTGACGGAAATTTCGAGTATATTGGCATTTTCGGCAAATCGCAATAATGATAAAGTAGGATTGCTTTTATTTTCCGATGCTATTGAGCGCTTCACTCCACCAGCTAAGGGGCGAAAACACATTCTGCGTATTATCCGTGATATTTTGTTCCATGAACCGCGATCTAAAGGTACAGATCTCATCGGAACGATGCGCTACCTAAATCAGATGCTTAAGAAACGGGCGATTATTTTTTTATTGAGCGACTTCCTTCAGCCTAACCTACAAAAAATGAAACAACTCACGGATGCGTTGGCGATTACTCACCGACGCCATGATCTAGTTTGTCTAAGAGTTGAAGATCCCAGGGAACGCGATTTATCGAATCTGGGAATTATTATCTTTGAAGATCAAGAAACGGGCGCGATTTTGGAAATCGATACCTCAGAGCAGCAGTTTCAAAGGAGTTATAAAGCGGAAAAAAAACGCTATAACGACCTGCTCAATGAACAGCTAATGAAAATGGGCATCGATTTTTTTGAAGTGAATACGGAAGAACATTATATAGAGGCCTTGAATCAATTTTTGAAAGGCCATGCTAAGAAGCGATGAGATAAGATAGAGACTGTAAACAGCCTTTTTCTGGACGAAATTTATAGCGTGCCCTGTGCGGATCAAGCCATGAGGCTAAATCTTACGCTATACTCCTACGACGAAGTTATGCGCGTTTCGCTCACATTCTGCTGTCGTTAAAAGGGGTTAAAAAATCGATTGACGCCTTGCGGTGTCTGAGGCAGAACCTCAGATTATACACATACTAAACAAAGTTTACGACTTTTCGCCAATTAAATTTGACATAAGTTTATGGAATAACAATAATGGAAAAGCAGCAAGCAGTAGTATGAAAACGAAAAGAGAAATAAAGAATGGTTTTTCACTGATCGAAATATTAGTCGCACTCGCCATTATTGGTATTTTAATATCGATACTCGTTCCTTGGGTTAGCAAGAGTTTAGAGAATGCGCGTCGTACCCGTGGGGCAACCTGTTTAAAGCAAATTGCAATGGCTTACAGCCAATACTGCAACGATGATGTTAATGGTCGTAATATTCCTGCGAGCGTAGAGAAGGGAACAGATTGGGCAATGATATTAGCTCAGAATAAATATTTAAACGATCCTAGAGCTTACTGTTTTTCAGGAGACAGTGGAGCATCAGAAGTGCTTAGAAACTCAATCGTACACAATAACAAAAGCTCTGAAACAGACACTCTGAATGCTGTCTGGCGTACGGTCAACGAAAAATATGAATTTAGCGTCTACGTCATTAGCGGTGTTCCTATAGATGCGCCTTTATCGACCACTCCTATTGCTTTTACCCGTGGAATTCCGGCAATAAAGCATGATCACTCTACTTCTGGAAGCGGAGAAGTTCCTGCAAAGGTAGCCAAATGGCCATGGAATAGTAGCGATGAAACCAATGGAGTCTATAGTAGCCAGGGAGGATATATCGCCTACCTCGACGGCCATGTGGAATGGTACGACGATCTCGGAGATGACCAAAATGGAAAGTTAGTCGCTTGGAATGGAACAAGAACAAACAAAATTCACGATACCATCCCAGAAACAGCGAAAATCTTGAGCGCTAGTGAAAAGATCGCTAAACCTTCCAGTGAATAGTGCGAGAGAGCGACGCAGCGCATTCACACTGATTGAAGTCGTCGTTGTCATAGCCGTTATGGGGATTTTGATGTCCTTTGTTGTTCCATCCATTAGCGGTGTTCTGGAGCGTTCGCGTAAAGTGAACGCAATGAACTGTATGAAAAAACTCGCTGACGCTTATTTGATGTATCGGGAAACCAAAGGTGATTTTATAAGTGCGGACGGCCATCATCCGAAAAATGTTGCCGATTTTGCCTTAACTTTAGCTCAAGCGGGCTTTTTAAACGATCCCAATGGTTACGTCTTTTCATCAGATGCTAAAGCGCAACGGATCAATAAATCCAAAAGAGACACTATCGTCGCTGCTGATGGCATCACTGATGCCCAATGTTGGTCTACACGCGATAACGAGCATAGCTTCAGCATCAATATCATCGTCGATCTCCCTGCATTTTGTCCACCGAATACAACGCCTATCATCTTTACGCGCGGGTTAAATCAAAATGGCCATTGGGACGATAACGGTGTGTTTAAAAAAGGAGGCTACATCGCCTTCCTTGATGGGCAAGTAAAATGGTTCGACGACGTCGAAAATAAATTGTGGAAGGCGGATATGACTGCAACAACAAGTGATATTTCAGAAGCTATTCCTTCAGGGAGCAGAATTCTGACTGCTCTTACCGCTTAAGCTGAATAATGAACAGCAATGGCAACGCATCTTTTATGGCTAAAATTCTTGAATAAGCCGGCATTCATGAAAGATTCAAAATATAGAAAAGCATTTACACTCGTGGAAATGATCATTGTGACGAGCATTATTGCTTTATTGATGACCATCATTTTACCGGCAACACAAAAAGTCCTCCTTAATTCACGTAAGACAAAAGCGAGAACCTGTATGAAGGAAATCGCCGGAGCTTATTGTCGCTATTATCAGGAAAACGGCTACATTCCCGATGCAACTTCCAGCGTAGCATTAGCAGAAGCCTTGGCGAAAAATGGAGAGCTTAATAATGCCAATTTATTTGTCTTTCCAGGAGATAGCAAAGCGGCTACCGTTCGCCGCGAAAATATATGGCCTAGGGATGACGATGCTGAAGCATGGGAAATCGATATCAATAAACGGTTAAGCGTTTGTCTTATCGGCAATATAACGAGCGAAGTCGATGCTGCGACGACGCCCATTGCTTTTTCCCGTGGATTATCAGAAGATGGAAAATGGTCGTCATCTGAGGGTGTTTACGGCAGCGATGGAGGATTTATTGCTTTTCTTGATGGCCAAGTGCGTTGGTATAAAGATCTTAGTGAAGATGACGGAAAGCTTTTTAAAGCTGGAAGCAATGAGAAGACATCTAACATTAATGAAGCCATTCCCGCAGAGGCAAAGAATTTAGAGACTTTGAACACACAATATTGATCAAAGGGCGCTGATGATCATTTAACGCCGAAGCGTCTTCTAGAAGGCTATTTGACTTTAAAACCCATCTTCTGGAGAGTGTTAATAACACGTGAGCCTAGGGCAACGCCATTTTTTTCTACCTTTAAGACTTTGCGCAACACCGCTTTATGTTTTAATGATTGGCGATAGGAAATTAACTTTAAAGAAGGAGCTTTAGGATCAACCTCAGTGACGGGTAGCCATTTTTTAGGCAAACCAAACCACGTAAATTCAATATGCCAACCCTTGATGGGTTTCGTGCGATCTATATCCTTGGATAGAAAAAAAGGATAACGTTCTATAAACCAAGGGACGTGAGTACTGATAATTTGAAGGGTTATAGCTTCTTGTTCGCCAATAAAAAGATCTGTGGGTCTCACACCTTGAATAAGCTTTTCCATATTCTCTATCGGATCTACGCCGATCAAATTCAAGCCATTGAAAGGACCATGAGGATGACGATCTTTGTAATGTGCGTCGTACCATCGTTGAAAAGCCTCTGCTGTGCCCGTTTGAAAATCAATTTCGAAATGGAGATGTGCCCGTGAGCGAGGAATCTTGATATCCTTAGAACTCGTCCCTAAAACGCCTATGCTTTCTCCAGCCTTTACTTTATCGCCTAGCTTGACGCTTATAGATGCTAGGTGAGCGTACAATGTCAAAAAATATTCGTGTTCTAGAACGATATAACATCCATAGCTGCTTGCCTTTTCAGAGGTATTGACATAAACGACCTTCCCATCCATAAAAGCATAAATTGCATCGTTAGGGATATCATTTCTCCCTTTAAAGTGAGATTTTATATCGATGCCTTCGTGAAATTTAGTGCCGCCGTTGCGGACTAACCCAAATTTTCCGGACTCCAATTTTCCGGACGCTGTCCATTGGATGCAATCATCGATGCTCCGAGAAGGATGCTTTAGCGGATTCATCGTCGTTGGCCATGAAATGGAGAGTCCATAGATCAATGCGGAATTCCACGATAAAGCTAATGCTGAGAAAATTTTCTTCATACTACAATGTCCTATAAAAGAGGGTGTGCTGTTTTTCAATGGCATTTGCAAAATTTTTAGTGAACATCGTCTTTTGAGTTCAAGCCTTATTGTGGCTTATGCGATCACCGTAAAAGGTCAGCGTAAATATAATCCCAACGAAAATTAAAGTGGGGAATAAAGTCTGCCACGGCGCAGTCGCCATAAATTTGGCACCTTCGGCGATAAGAACGCCCAAGGAACTCTTAGGGGGCTGGATTCCTATGCCTAAAAAACTCAAAAAAGACTCTAATAAAATGACTCCAGGAAGCGTCATCATAAAACAAACTTGAATTGTCCCTGAAATATTGGGCAATACGTGTTTGATAATGATGAGGGATCCATTTTGCCCTAACCCTTTGGCTGCTTGAATGTATCCCATTGCTTTAACTTTTAACACCTCTGAGCGAATAATGCGTGCCGTGGTCATCCATTCAACGATGCTAATGGCGAAAAATAGGACGCCAATGTGTCTCCCCAAAATGACCATCAGTAGAATGGCAATCAGCGTGAGGGGAATAGGATAGAGGATATCTACGATACGCATCAATATTAAATCGATTTTGCCTCCACAATACGCAGCGATTATCCCATAACATGTACCAAAACTTACCGCAAATAATGCCGCTAAAACCCCAATGGATAGAGAAATCCCACAGGCATAGGCAACGCGAGAAAATAAGTCCCGTCCTAAACGATCGGTCCCGAACCAGTGATCCCAACTTGGACCTACGGCCCCCAATGAAATATTCTGTTGATAATAAGTGTAGCGATAAAGCCTCAAAAAAACTACCAAAAGACCTATAGCTGCTATAGCCCTAAAAATGTATTTCCACGCGTAGTCTCGTTTCACAGAAATGTGGCCATTCTTTTAGTATTCATTGTCGCTGTCAACTTCAAAAATTATCGCCGAAGGATGAAGCATTAATTTTACCTATTTTTAAGTAATAATTTGAAATCGCTTTGCAGAAGTGATCATCAAATTACCCAGGGAGATGAATGCTTTGGGATGCATTGGCCAGGACTACTTTTAGAAGCAATTTTAAAGTTTTCTCTTGACTGAAAAACCGGGATCAAGATGGTAAATGTCTGCGACTGCGAGCGTAACTCAATAGGCAGAGTGCCACCTTGCCAAGGTGGATGTTGAGGGTTCGAACCCCTTCGCTCGCACCCATAGACCTACTTTTTGATGAAGAACTTGCCGAGTTGGTAGAGATTTTGAAATAAACCACAGACATTACTGTTACTTATAGGCAATACGTTTTTGATAAAGTGTTCTACGCGTAGTAAAAGGCTTCCCATAAGTTCTTTGTAAGCTAAATACCTTGAAAGTATATGAACAATGAATGGGCTAGCAATCGTAGTGATTTTGAGAATCAATTTATATTTATCTTTTTGTAGTTGAGCGTCGGATTGATTAGCGTATGATGTTTTTGTATAAGCATTTTTTTTGCCCTTATGATCTTTTTCCGATACAATTGCGTTCCATAGAAACGTAAATGCATCGTCATGCAACATTATTGAAAAAAACTTTTGCTCGTTTGAGTACGCCTTAAATACTTCCCTACATGCTTTGTTGTGTATGTTGTCATTGCGTTCGTTCATCGGGTCAACGATCAAGTAGTCGATGAAAGAAAAAGCATCTCTGTGCTGTACAATAATGCGGTGAAAATTGCCATGGTTCGTAAATAAATTAATATCATGAGAATACGCATCTTGTAAATCAACGTCAAAAATTGCCTCTACTTTTTTCAAAATTTCGCAAAAAGCTGATTGCTGGATACCCTCTTGCGAAAGCATAAATCGGATTCCTCTGTATTTTTTTTCCTCAAATGTCGCTAAATAGCTTTGATTTTGAGATGATCCCACAGAAGATGGAATTTCTAACGTTAAGATGCCTAATGTGCATAAAAATAGCAATTTCGAAAGCGTATGCATAATTAAATTTAATTCTTAAGAAAATATTGAAAATTTCAAGATAAATTTAAAACCGTGAATCTCGAAGTTGACGACCAGAGTACAGATGAACTAAAAAAATCTTTCTTTGTGGAAAAATGGAAAAAATTTGCGTTCTCGCTCATAAAACATAAAGGGAGCGATTTATGAATGATCTTATGGATAAAGCTATAACTGCGGCAGAAGCTGTATTGCAAAGCGAAGAGGCAGTGATTCATTATTTACGACAGACGATTAAAGCATCCTTGATCAACGCTTTAGACATTTTACTTTCCCATCGGGGACACATCATTATCTCAGGTATAGGTAAGTCAGGATATATCGCCCAAAAAATTGCGGCGACATTGACAAGTACAGGAACGCGGGCAATCTATCTGCATCCTGCCGAGGCGCTACATGGTGATTTAGGAATTTATGAAAAAGGGGATCCTTCACTAATCCTTTCCAAAAGTGGCGCCAGCGAAGAAATTCTCCGTTTAATTCCTATGCTCAAACAACTGCATTCGAAAATTATTGCACTAACAGCGAACGGACATTCCGAATTGGCTAAAAATGCAGATGTGACCATCGACATCGGTTGCCACGAAGAAAATGATCCTTTGAAAATAGTGCCAACGACCAGTGCTGTCGCTTTTCTCGCTGCAGGCGACGCCATTGCCTGTGCATTGATGTGTGCGAAGGGATTTACACAGAAGGATTTTGCGATGATTCATCCTGCAGGGCAAATCGGCCGCAACTTACTCCTATCCGTAGGCGATATGATGACCCCCTTGGAAGGTGTCGCCTGCCTCAATGGAAATGAAACCCTACGAGAAATCGTGATTTTGATGACGGAGAAACCCCTGGGAGGCGCGTTAGTTTTAGATAAAAATCGAAGGCTAGAGGGCTTAATTACAGAAGGTGATATCCGTCGCGCATTAAAAATCAACAAATCTATTGATAAAATTTTCGCAAAAGATATAATGACGAATATTCCAAGAACTGTAGGATCTTCAGTACTTCTGGGAGAAGCATTAAACATTATGGAATCTTCGGATTCTCCGGTTTATGTTTTACCTGTAGTCGATGAAACTCACTGCGCTCTAGGGTTATTGCGATTACACGATGCGTACAAGAAGTATAGTTTCACCTAATTCCCTTCTGGGATCCCTCCCGAAAAGAGATTTTTATCGTGTTTCTATTTTATTTTTGGCGCTACTGCTACGCAATAGGTGTGAAAATCACTTTCAATAGCATTGGTAAGTATTTGTATAGAAAAGTCAACAAAATGGGAGAATATATGGAAAGTCCAGTAAATTTAATGGGGAAACTGTTAATTGCGACGCCAAAGCTACGCGATAAAACATTTGCTCATACGGTAATATTTTTGACATCCTGTAATAGTCTAGGAGCTATGGGGATCATTCTTAATCGTCCGGTGAATCGATGGGTCGATAACTATGGAACGGAATATAGAGATCCCGGGATTTTAAATTCGCCCATCTATCACGGTGGTCCAGTGAATGCAGAGGAATTAACGATTTCTGCATGGATGTGGCATAAAAATGATCGCTATTTTGAGTTGCGCTACAATTTGCGTGAGGCTGATGTAGCTGCTTTGGATTACATCACCAATGATATACAAATTCGGTCATTCTTGGGTCATGTGAGTTGGGGACCCTTCCAACTGATCGCGGAAATTTTGAACGGTTGGTGGTATCCGGTCAAGGTAGGGAATATCTTCGGCATTAAAGAACGCGGCGATGCCCTATGGTATTCCATTGTCGAAAAAACGAATCCAGGGATTATGCTCCTTAATGATTTCCCCGAAGATCCCAAATGGAATTAGGGATTGATAAGACAAATTTTGGGGAATCGCTATGGCTAAATGCCCATAGAACCTGCAAAAAAAGGAGTATAAACTTTACAAAGGGACACATTCCTTAAGTATGCTCTTACTATTGCAATGGATTTTCATGATTTACAGGGAATTTTTACTTATTATTTGTGGTTTTTGCTGGCATTAACGATTCACGAGTGGGGACATGCATGGTCTGCCTGTAAACTGGGTGATAATACGCCTATCTTAGAAGGACGACTCACGTTAAACCCTTTGGCTCATATCAATTTATTTGGAACGGTCATCATTCCTTTGTTAATGATTATCTTTATCCCGGGCTTTATGGTTGTGGGCTGGGGGAATCCCGTCGCGATAAATACGAATCATTTTAAACATCCTCGACTAGGAGAAATCATTTCTTTCCTCATGGGACCCCTCTGCAATCTTGTCCTTGGTTTATTGGTTTTGCTCTTAGCTTTAGCTATCAAGAAATATAGCACTTCTCTATGCAATTTATGCATTATTGGATCGTCGGTCAGTGTTTCATTAGGGCTATTTAATTTAATCCCCATTCCTCCTTTGGATGGCTTTCATATTTTAAAAGTATTTACAGGAATGAAGGAAGAAACTTTCATTGAACTTTCACGTATAGGCAGTCTTTTGCTATTAGTCATCATCAATTCGACCTTTTTTGCTTACTATTTTTCCATAGCCAATCATTGGGTTTTAGGATGGTTTTGGAAATTAGGTAAAATCCTATTTCGCTAAAAAAGCGCCATTACTTCCTACGTTTGATGCAGTGAACTGGAGTTATAAAATCACTTTTTCCTAATCGCGAACCATGAAGGAGTGATCGTCAAAACTATTGACAAAAAATACACTTATGCAACTATGGAGTTCGGTCAAAAAGCGATGTTGCGCAGGATAATTTTTAGCATACTATTTTTATGGGGGTTGGTGATATGGGCAAAACCTACAAGGAGTACGTCATCATCTAAAGAAATCCAAGGGACGACAAAAAGCGGATCACTTGCCCCAAATATTCAGGAATTGTCGAACCCATTGCTTGAAGAAGTTAAAGTATTGCACAGTGAAGTTGATCATTTAACCGCGGAACTCCGTCGATTACAAAGTGATGTTGATGCTATAAAATCGAAACCCAACGCTTGTGTAATCGACGAAGAATCTATAGCCAAGATTGAAAAAATTGTTAAGGACGTCATCCAAAAAAATGATCCTAAGGATTTCGTCGATCAACGCGTCAATACTTTATCTTCGGCTTTTTCAAAAGAAATTAATGGACTTTCTGAAAAATTACAGAATGTTTTTAATCGCATTATTGTCGTTTTAGATGCGCAACAACGATCTGCAGCGATCATCAATACGTTAACGAAACAACCGGAAGGCATTGCTTACGAAGTGAGGCTAGGTGAAACTTTGGATGCTATAGCGATAAAACATAAAGTTTCCCGAGAAGCGATCAAAAATTTAAATTTTATCATCGACGAAAATCGACTCACTGCAGGACAAATGCTTTTTATTCCTCAGGGAAATTAACCTATTCATCCCATAAAAGTCCGTATCATGGTCACTTTTAGTGAGAAATTAAAAAAAATCAAAACCTTTGGGTACTATTTTTATCGCATTGGTATTCGTTTCCTTCTTATCCGCGTGCCGATTTTTCTGATTTATTTACCGTGGGCACTATTGATTAATGCCTATAAGGAAAAGAAATTTTTCAAATTTCTCTCTAAGAAAGACTCATTAATGCACCAATGCACTGTTAAAAAAGCACAAGCGTTCAAGATTTCTGATGAGGTTTGAGTCTGAGCGGTTTAGATCGTGGCTACCGTGGCTACATGTCCTTTTAAACGAGACCTAAGGCCTCTAATTTCGGGTAAGGGCTTGTATATTTAGATCCTCATTTCATTAGAAGGTTTCTCCACGTTCATTGGATCTGCATAAGGACGCTGCGCGAAGCACCGAACCTCTTTACTGGTAGGACTTATTCTAGCTTCTGGGAACCATAAGGTCGCATACGCAACATATCTTTGCTTTTCTACGACGGAGAAGCGTACGCTTTGCGCGTATCACTTCACCATTGAAATAGATCGGAAGTCGGCAACTTCTCGCTAGGTTTAGAATAGAGACGGAGTCTCTGTAGATTATCAATTGCCTACCTTATTGGAAAGTAGCGAACTTCTTTGACGTTCTCCTTTGACGTCGATCGCTTCGTCTTCGTCTTCATCTTCGTCTTCATCTTCATCTTCATCATCTTCCCATTCCTCGTCATCCTCTTCTGTTTCAATATCCTCGCTATCCTCGCTATCCTCGCCACTTTCTCCGCTATTATTGCCAATGGCGTTAACAGGACAGTTATCCATCGCCTCCATACAAAGCTCAATTTCTTCTTCTGTGAAAGGTTGTTTCAATATAATGGAACCTCCTTCTTTAGCAGCAGCGAAAAAATCAGGAGCTAAGTTTCGGCACATATCACAATCAATACACTGATCGTCTACATAAAATCGTCCGCGGACGATTTCCTTAATTTTATTATTTGTACTTACCATGATTCCAGGAATCAAAAAATAGGCTTTCGTCAAGTAAGATTCCTCTTTCACGCGCCTTACGCTTAAAATATTCACGCAACAGCAACCTCATTTCCTTTCCTTATGCCCCTATACCTTTTTTATAGCTACGAGAAGACGGAACGGTCACATGCTATTCTGCTCAATAGATCTAAAATTTAAATCGACCTTTTCCTCTACTGATCACAGGCAATTTGAATGTGTGCGCAACCTCCGGTTTTGAGCGTATCGACGACTTTAGCAACAAGGCCAAAAGGGACCGATCGATCGATGCAAATGAGTAGAGTGATCGCTTCAGGAAGTTTTTTATGGGACAGAAAAATTTCGATCTCTTCCGAAAGCTCTTCTAGTTTTAAAATGCGATTATTAAACATCAGTAGACCGCTAGGACCGATGTTTAAAACTCCCGAGGTTGCTTGTAAGTCGACATTTTGTATCTTCGGGATTTGCATCTCAATGCCTGGAGAAAAAACAAAACGAGATCCAAGAAGTGATAAACCGAAAATAAATAATACAACGGCTACAATTGCACTTGTATCGAATTGGGTATCCGGTTTTTCCAAAGTGCGATGGGATTGAAATTCGCAAAGGGCCATAAAGCATTATTTTTTAGAGAGTATAATTTGTACGATTTCATTATATGTCCATTCCAATTGATAAATCATCTCCTTAACTTTGCTGTAAAGGAAATTATAGGCCAAATTTGAAAATACGCTTATAGCCAAGCTCACAACGATTAATAGCATTGCCGCTGTAATTTCTTCGGAAAAAATACGGGCACTGGTATAATTGACGCCTTCGTTTTGCAAACTGCGAAATGCGTCGAAGAAAGCTAAAATAACCCCCATAAGTCCTAAAATCGGTGAAATTTTTGCAATAGTTCTCAAAGGGGATACGCGCTGTTCACAGCGCGGGATTTCTAATAGAGCTACCGATTTCACATGCGCTTTTAATGCCAAAGAAGGAAGATCTCGATCTAAAAGCGCTGTCCGAACAACATTGGCCACTGGCGATCCTTCACATTCGCAGAGGTCAATAGCTTCCGTAATTTTATGATTGTGGGTCAAATTGCGAATGCCATCTAAAAAAACAGTTGCATCGCTATTAAACCGCTTAAAAAATAAGAGGCGCTCTATAGTTAAAATAAGCCCAATACATCCCGCAATTCCTATCAGTCCCATTAAACCATGGCCTAACAATAAAAATTTCCATGATAAAATCGACATATTACGCCCCTCAAGAAATCAAGATTCTAAAAAAATACAAGTCAAATAAGGTCGTGGTTTTCCTGGCCTTAAGTTTATGATGTTGGGGCGATGCTGAGGTTCCATTCGGGCCTTGCAAGGCGCTGACGACTCCTTAATTTAGCCTGTTTTAACAGCGAAGTTATCCAATATGCATCCAATATGTGTCTCATATATATCCAATACATGCAATACGCGCTATGTATAATACGCGCATACGCGCTACGCGCAGTACGTGCCCGACGAACACCACTTCGCCATAGGCTATAGAAAAGAAAGAGAGTCGTCGCTTGAGCAATGTGGGAGGCAAAACGTAAGGGCCCATGTCATTTTCAGCGAAAATTTAACGGAGGAATAGCGCTAAAAAACTAGAAGATAAAAAAATAGACTAAATACAAAAATAAAGATTGACCATATAGGGTACAATTTGCAAATTTCCTAGGTCGGGAGGTATCATATGGTAACTCTCGTAATGGATCTCGATGCTGTCGGGCCCTTGTAGCTCAGTTGGCAGAGCGCATCCTTGGTAAGGATGAGGTCGGCGGTTCAAATCCGCTCGGGGGCTCCATAGATAAAGAGACTTTATAAGGAAGAATCTTAGAGAAGAATATAGTTTTTTTGAATTTTAAGGAAAAGGGAATAATTAATGGCAAAAGAAACCTTTGCGAGAAAGAAACCTCATATTAATGTGGGTACTATTGGTCACGTTGACCACGGTAAATCCACACTCACGACGGCGTTGGTAAAAGTGCAGTCCGATAGGAAATTAGCGGAATTTAAATCCTATGCCGATATTACGAAAGGAGGAACGGTACGCGATGTGACAAAAACGGTCACCATTGCCGTTTCTCATGTTGAGTATGAGACTGCTAAGCGTCATTATGCCCATGTCGATTGTCCAGGACATGCGGATTTTGTTAAAAATATGATCACGGGTGCGGCACAGATGGATGGAGCGATTTTGGTGGTGAGTGCCTATGATGGACCTATGCCTCAAACCCGCGAGCATATTCTCTTGGCACGACAAGTCGGCGTTCCAAAGATTGTGGTCTTTTTAAATAAGGTCGATCTGTTTAATGAGTCGGAAGCAGAATTGCTCGATCTCGTCGAAATGGAAGTACGCGATTTGTTGACAAAATATGAATTCGATGGCGATAATATCACGGTGATCCGCGGTTCTGCTTTAGCCGCCGTGGAAGGAAAATCAGG
>JAITAK010000053.1 GCA_031284165.1 Puniceicoccales bacterium | reverse complement strand
ATATGAAATGGAAAATAGGCAATGTATTACATGCCGGAATGAAATATGGTTTATTGGTATCTTTAGGTGCCGTTTCGTGTGCTGCTGGATTGACGGAGACAGAACGAAGAAGGGTTGAGGATTTTGAATCCATTCACGGATTTTCATTGGCTCGCATGTCTTTTAATCTGCTCGGCGGTGACGGTGGCACTTTAAATAGTGCTGTAAATAGAGATATAGATCCATTTGGACTTTGGATAACAGCTCAAATTTCTCTTCTTTCAATTCATGAGAATTGCTCTGTTCAAGATCCTTTCTCAGGACCCGATAAAAAGCTCGGCGAAGTCAATTATCTCAATTATAAGGTGGGGTTTTCTTCTTTTAGTTTAGTACCCTCTGGTGCCGGGGAAGCGAAAAATCCGCGTCCATTTGAAATTACAACTCCCAATGTTGCTAATTTTATTCCTTTAGTAAAACAAAAACAGATCAAAAATGCAGCCATTACCTATAATAGTCGTTTTTGTTCACCAGAGAACCTGAAAGCATTAAACAATGCTGCTGATGAAATTATAGGGGCTTTTTCTGCTAATTTCGGAAAAGACAAAGTATTGAGACTTTTTCAAAACTTTCTGTATCAGCACATTCTGTATGTCTCGGGTCGGCTTATTCCTGAAGCTTCGACGCAAATGCAAACAGCAATGCTAGTAGTATGTCTAGTGGGATGTGGTGGCCTTCCGAATTTCTTAAGCACAGATCCTTCTCAATTGTGTTCTACATTAAGACCTTTTCATGTTTTTCTTGCTGGAAGTTGGCTGGCTGGCGAAACGACAGGTCTTATACCTCGGGATCATACTCATACAGGAGAATTTGCCCCTCACATCATCGCCTTATTTAATCTAGCGCAATCTTTTAAAATTCTCAGCACTTTTCTGGGAGTACATCCTCTTTCAACACTCAAAGAACTTATGCTAGATGAAGCGGATACGAGTGCTCGTGATTTAATAAGTACTTACGAAATAATGGTAGCTGAAGTGATCGAGTATTTAAAAAATCTCGATAATTCGTTTTTTGAATTGTTATTTCCTCGCTGAAGTAAGTAATCGCGAGAATTGCCGTATTTTACGGCTAAAGTAACCCTGAGCTGATTGGGGTTACTTTTTTATTTTAACTTAAAAATCACTCGATTTTAAAAGGATTGCCATGGCCCATGAAAAACTTCCGATAGCCGAATCATGTCAAATCTTCTTGTGCGTAATCCGCAGCAACTCCTGCTCCTGGCAGGACCCTGTTCCTTGGAAAGTTTAGAAATTTCTTTAGAAGTAGCGGCATTTCTCTCGGAGCTTCAAAGGAAATATCCAGAACTTCAGATCATCTTCAAAGGTTCTTTCGATAAGGCAAATCGCTCTTTCATTCATAGCCCAAGAGGGGTAGGACTTTCGAAAGGTCTCGAGATTCTCGAGGCCATCAAAACGACTTATTCGCTGCCGGTAACGACTGATTTTCATCTCCCGGAACAGGCGCAATCCGTAGCTGCCATCTGTGACGTCGTGCAAATTCCGGCCTTTTTGTGCCGGCAAACCGATATGCTCATCGCCGCTGCCAAGACAGGAAAAACAGTTTCCATCAAAAAGGGACAATTTCTCTCCCCGAAAGAAATGAAGTATGTCGTCGAAAAGTTACGCGAAGCAGGTGCTAAAGAAATCTGGCAAATGGAACGTGGCGCTTCCTTTGGCTACCAAAATCTCGTAGTCGATATGCGCGGATTCGCCATCATGAAGGCATTTTCGCCCACCGTTATTTTTGACGCCACTCACAGCGTACAAATTCCCGGAGGCAATGCCGGCATCACACAAGGAGAACGCGTCTTTACGCCTATTTTAGCCCGAGCAGCTCTGGCGGCTGGAGCCAATGGACTCTTTTTTGAGGTTCACCCCGATGTCACTCATGCCACCTGTGACGCAGCAAATCAGTGCCCTATGGAGGTTTTCGAAGGCATCGTTCAATCGTGTCTTGCCATTTGGCAACTCTGTCGTAATTGGACAGCACAAGAGCACATTGGGTAATTTTCGAGTGAGAACGCATCGTACAGTAAATTCTGACATCCAATTGATCCCCCTAGCCATTCCCAGACTAAAGAAAATTTGGTTGAAACTACACCGAAGAACTATAGAAATGCACCGTCGGAGACAATAAAAACGCCTTGACGCCCTCACAGGAAGTTTTTTCTTTGTGTACTTCATGCATCAGCCGATCAAGCAACAATTCCATTGAAAAATAAAAGTCGCATGAGAAAGTAGAAATTTATGAAAGTCGTATCGTCTTTGAAATCGCTTAAGGAACGCCATGCGGATTGTCGAGTTGTCCGAAGAAAGGGACGTGTTTACGTCATTTGCAAAAGTCATCCACGTTTCAAAGCACGTCAAGGCTAATAAAAAACAATTATCATGAAAAAAGGTATTCATCCAGTCGCTAGGCCGGTTTGCTTTTGTGATATTTCTACCGGTAAGCGTTTCCTGACCATCTCAACATTGCGTTCAAAAAACAAAGAAAGCATCAACGGTGTCGAATACGAATTCATCTACCGCGACGTAACGTCAAATTCCCATCCAGTTTATACGGGTGAAAAGCGTCTCGTCGATACAGCCGGTCGCGTCGAAAAATTTCAAAATAAGTTTCAACGCCGACGATCTTAATCTCTCTGAAGAAAGGACCGATCCCATAAAGTATGGGATGCCAAGAAAACAAAAAATTTGTTTTTCTAAAAAAAATGGGATATATATTTCTGTAAAGGATTTTTTGTATTATATGAGATCTCGACGTTTTCACTATTGCTCAATGGGTAATTCATGGCCTACAATATCTGCTATGCAATCTCTTCTCGGCGAAGGCCATGACGATGAGACTCTTAATCCTTTAGAAGAATTTACAAAAAAATTCGGTGAGATTCTCGGGAAAGCGACAAATATTCAAATAACACCCTTAGTATATGAGGAAACACAGAAAGATTCCTCTACTTCCGAAGGTGCTGAAAAAAAAGATATCCATCCCCTCGATAAAATCGAAAGCTTTAACTTTAAGCCTCGAGAAATTAAAGATTACCTCGATCGCTTTGTCATTGAACAGCATACGGCAAAAAAAGTACTCTCCGTAGCCATTTGCGATCATTACCATCATGTTCGGCGTTGCATCGAAAACCCAACACAAAAAGACCAGGATTACAGTAAGCAAAATCTCCTCATCCTTGGGCCCACCGGAGTTGGAAAAACCTACCTCGTCCGCAACATCGCTAAACTCATCGGTGTGCCATTCATCAAAGCCGATGCGACGAAATTCTCTGAAACAGGTTATGTCGGAAGTGACGTGGAAGATCTCGTCCGTGATCTCGTCAAAACGGCCAATGGAGATATCAACCTAGCTCAATATGGAATTATCTTCATCGATGAAATCGATAAAATCGCCAGTAGTGGTGATAATCGCGACATTTCTGGGCGCGGTGTGCAGATCAATCTCCTAAAACTCATGGAGGACACGGATGTCAATATCTTTGGCCCTAACGACATGGTAAAGCAGATGCGCTCTATGATGAACCTATCGCGTCAAAAGCAACAGGCGGACATCATTTCTACCCGTCACATCCTATTCATCGTCAGCGGTGCTTTTGACAAGTTGGAAAAAATTATCAAACAGCGGGTTGGAGCAAGTTCCATAGGGTTTAATGGGAAAAGCCAAGATTCTGAGATAGCTAGTTATGCGTACTTTCAAAAAGTGAAAACGGAAGACTTTATCCATTATGGTTTTGAACCGGAATTTATCGGTCGTCTACCAGTTCGAGTTGCATGTCAATCCTTAAAAAAAGAAGAATTGAAACAAATTCTCACTTCCTCCGAAGGTTCCATTCTTCGGCAATATCAAGAAGATTTCCTCGGCTATGGTATCCAATTGGAAGTTACAGATGAGGCCTTAGACCTCATTTCTGCTATGGCAGAAGAAGAAAAAACCGGCGCTCGTGGTCTACTTACAGTTTTAGAAACCTGTCTTCGAGATTTCAAATTCGATCT
>JAITAK010000067.1 GCA_031284165.1 Puniceicoccales bacterium | reverse complement strand
CCGAACCGCAAAAGCGAACCACTGCACTTGATGAGCGGATCAATGCAATGAAAGAACAAAACCAACCTATCTGGTTAGTTATGGGAGAATCTGGTAAGGCACCCCATTCATCTAAGCGCTTTCCTCAAGAAAAGTGGATTTATTTAGATCCACATCTAACCGAAAGTTCCTTAGGCATACAAGGATATGTGGGAAATTTGCGAAAAATTGAGGCATTGAGAAATAGTATCGCATACATTGTCGATGATATTGGTCTAATCACAACGGGGATGCGTTATGGGGATTTTGATGATCGTACTGGGGGGATTTCATCTGCTGAAGGTCGGTCTTTAACTTGTGCAATTTTAGAATTTCTTTGGTCGTTTTTGGCTCCCGGAGGTATACTGACAACTTCCTCCAAAGCCCTAGATCAATTAAATGATAAGGAAAAACAATTGATTAGAAATAAATATGAAATTAAGGTTTGTCCGAAAGCAAATGCAAAACCTGGAAGCGATTTAGCTTTTATGGGGGAGTCCAACGGTCAACTGCCAGAAAACTATTGGGAACGCCCAGAGATGCTTTATTTAACTTTCGACCAAGAGCTAATAAAATCTCGAACTGGTTGGGTGGCTTATAATGACTATAAAACTCAATATGGAGAAATGAACTGTGAAAATGTAGTGAACTTATATAATAATCTGGCAACTCAATGTCAAGAGACACCCCTAACTCCTAGGGACATCGAAATTTTGTATAATGAGATGTTCAATCCATCGTACTCGCCGTATAGAAGCGCTGACGCTTTTAATATATTTGATTCTTTCGCACAGCTTATATGGGCTAGGTGGAAACCGCCATCAACTTGTTTGCACGATATCGGCGACGGTGTTGATATGACTCAAATGGCGTTGGTTCTCATAAAAAAGCAGTAAGATTTTGGGAGAAGTTAAGGATTATAGGCCAAAACGGTGAATCACTTCTTCTCCCAAGCGTTCATAGGCTTTGGCACCACTGTAGGGGGTTGTCGTGTCCATCGCCTAAAACGCATACAAATCGGCCAGTTAAAGCTCAAAAATTTAGCAGTTGGCGCAATTAAATACCTTACTCCAAGCGATAGAGAACGTCTATTCTCCTAAAAAGCAAAAGAATGAAAGTGAGACTCAAGGTTCAAGATGTCGAAGTTTTTCGGAGAAGATTATTTTAAACATCGCAACATTTTAAGCTTGACCGTTCCAAACTTTCATCATAGCTTGTAACGTTGTGACAAAGTTAACAAGCTTAATATTAGCATCTATGATGTCGTCTATAGCAACTAATTGCGTTGCTTCGGCATCCAATGAATCGCTAGAAGAAGTCTCGATTGCCGAACCGCAAAAGCGAACCACTGCACTTGATGAGCGGATCAATGCAATGAAAGAACAAAACCAACCTATCTGGTTAGTTATGGGAGAATCTGGTAAGGCATCCCATTCATCTAAGCGCTTTCCTTTGGACAAGTGGATTTATTTAGACCCAAATCTAACCAAAAGTTCCTTAGGCATACAAGGATATGTGGGAAATTTGCCTGAGATATTAAGAGATAGTATTGCATATATTGTCGACGATATCGGTCTAATCGCAGAGGAAAAGCGTTATGAGGATTTTGATGATCATACTGGGGGGATTTCGCCTACTGAAGGTCAGTCTTTAACTTATGCAATTTTAGAATTTCTTTGGTCATTTTTGGTTCCCGGAGGTATACTGACAACTTCCTCCGAAGCCCTAAATCAATTAAATGATGAGGAAAAACAATCGATTAGAGATAAATATGAAATTAAGTTCTGTCCAAAAGCAAATGCAAAACCTGGAAGCGATTTAGCGTTCTATAATGGTCCCAGTGATCCCCAAAGCATCAGAAATCATTGGCAATGCAAAGAAATGCTTTACCTAAGCACTAGGGATTCTTATCCAAAAGTAAATGCAAAACCTGGAAGCGATTTAGTGTTCTATAGTCCCAGTGATCCCCAAATAAACAGTGAGGATGGCGGTGAGGAGAGCGGTGAGGAGAGCAGTGAGAGCAGTGAGGATGGCGGTGAGGATGGCGGTGAGAGCAGTGAGAGCAGTGAGGATGGCGGTGAGGATTCTTATCTAAAAGTAAATGCAAAACCTGGAAGCAACGTAGTGTTCTTTGGTGATCCCAGTGGTTGGAAATGCCCCCAAAAAAAGCTTCACCTAAGGGAGGAGTACAATTCCCCTTACTATCGGTTTAACTTTGTAAATACATGCAACAGTTTAATGGAGCAATGTGATGTCAAGATACTTCGAGTTTCTAATTTAGCATGGTTTAATCCTTTAGACAGAACAAGAGATTGGTTTTTTGACACAATAGAGAATGTGTGGGCTAACTGGAAACCGCCATCAGCTTTTTTGAGTGACAATGATAATATTAATATGAATCAAGTGGCGTTGGTTCTCATAAAAAAGCAGTAGGCACAATAAATAAGAAAATTTAGGGAATATTTTTCGCATCACAACGTGGGGAAAAATATTTCCTTAATGATAGCGATAGAGTTTTGATTAAACCTATCCTTACACGATATTGGATAATGTTTTTGTTCAAACATTCATTTCTTATAGTTTCCAAGATACAGTGGAAATTTTGATTCTAGGCATAGCAGGAAGCTGTGTCGAAATTAATGAAAAAACCGCCATCAGCTTTTTTGAGTGACAATGACAATATTAATATGACTCAAATGGCGTTGGTTCTCATAAAAAAATAGGGTTCTCATTGAATTTACTAGGCACTAGTGTACTAGTGTCCTAGTGTCTGCGCTAATGATAGTGATTTGCTGATCGATAATGCAAACCGCAGATATAAATTTAAAGAAATAGATTTTGGGAGAAGTTAAAGATTATAGGCCAAAACGGTGAATCACTTCTTCTCCCAAGCGTTCATAGTCTTTGTCACCACTACTCATTTTATCATAGTCGAAGATGGATTGCCCAAAACTAGGTGCCTCACTTAAACGAACGGAACGAGGAATTACAGTTTCGAAGGCGAGGCGGGGAAAATGTTTTTGTACATCTTCCGAGATTTGTCGCGATAGATTCGTTCGAATGTCAAACATTGTCATTAAAATTCCCCCGACTTCTAAGGAAGGATTAATGCCCCGTGTTCTTAAATCCTCAATAACACTTAAAATTTGACTCAATCCTTCAAGAGCAAGATATTCACATTGCAATGTTACGATCAATTTATCAGCACAGGCTAAACTATTCATCGAAATAAGCCCGAGGGCCGGTGGACAATCTAAAATAATGGCACGAAAGCGATCCGAATTTTTAATCGGTGAAAGACATTGGCGCAACCACATCAGATAGTCGCCTTTTTGACTGAGCTCGACCTCGATAGCCGTAAGATCAACTTCCGCAGGAATGACGCTGAGATTTTTTTGAGATGTCTCCTGAATATGGTCTATAGCGTGCGCTTCTCCATGAAGAACATCGTATAAACTTCCCCGACTTTCTCTTTTGAGACCGAGACCACTAGTGGTACTGCCTTGAGGGTCGAGATCGATGAGCAGCGTTGCAATTCCCTTACGTGCCAGGGAAGCTGATAAATTAATTGCTGTCGTTGTCTTTCCTACGCCCCCTCGTTGATTGGTAATGGAAAAAATAATTGCCGTCATATGCCGCTGTAATAAAGTCTCATCCCCGTAGCTCAAAACGCGCATCCTGTCTAATCGTAGCGATGAGTTGCCCAAAGACATGATCAATCTCTTTATCGGAAGGCGTTTTTTGATCATTTTTGAACGATAGATTTAGTCCCAAACTCTTTTTCTTCGCCGGCAAATGTTCGCCGTGGTAAACATCGAAGATTGCGACTTCGATATCTGTAAAAATAGCTTTACCTATCGCTTCAGTCATCTTCAGAATTTCTCGGACTACGTCTTGGGCCGGATAATCACGATCTACAATTATGGAAATATCGCGTCTGGCTGCAGGATAATGAGAAAAAGAGTGATATTTCTTCTGCCTATTTTCCGTCTCCATGTGTGGAATTTTTATGAAAATTTCACCGATAATGAGCGGCATTTTGAATTCTTTGGCAATGGCGTTGCTCAGATAACCCATATGGGCTTCCACGGCTTTCGTCCTTAGATCCCCAATTTTAGCGGAATATCCTGCTTCAAATAAAATGTTTTTAAAAGCTTCGATATCTTCGAAAGCCTCATCTGTTGCTATAGCCCAAATTTGGCGCATCTTACTTTTAGCATCGAAGAACGTCGGCTCAGCAAATGCATCCCAATGAACATCGGAAGATTCCGTCGGCATTAAAAATGCGACAGAAGTTAACTCTTCATAACTATTATCCATTTTAAGCACCACATGGCCCGATTCGAAAAATTGTGCGTATTGATTTCCGTTTTGGAAATTATAGCGAAATGCCTCTAACAAACCCGGAATAAGCGAGGTTCGCATATGGGTTTGATTTTCGAGCAATGGATTGGCGAGGGGGAGCGCATCTTCCGTTGCTGTACCCAGCGAATAATTATAGCACTCGATAAATCCATGATTCATCAAGCATTGGGTTATTTCTTTCCTTTTTTTCGTGCTACCGAGAGACGTTTGGGCCAAGGTATCCATTTTCCAACGGCTACAGGGAATCTTATCGACACCGTAAATGCGCAGACATTCCTCTACTAAATCGATGGGTCGCGTTACATCCCAACGGAAAGCAGGAGCGTAGACGATCCAATTTTGTCCATACTGACGGTGTACATCATAGCCTAGGCGCTTTAGGATGGAAAAAATAACATCATCTTCAATAGAGAAACCAAAGGTTCTACGGACAAAATTGGGATCAAGTTCAATTTTTCTTGGAGAAAAATCGGCATTTTGTGATGTTTTGATGATAGGGGTTGCCAATACCGCACCATAGAGGTCCATTAACATTTGGGCAGCAATTTTGAGAAAATTTTCCGTTTGTGCACCATCCACGTGATGGATATAGCGGTAGGCACTATCCGTATTGATTCCCAATGCACGAGCCGTTCTGCGGATGCGGTCTGCAGAAAAACAGGCGCTTTCTAAAACTATTGTTGTAGTTTCCTGATTAATCTTCGTCGATGCATTTCCGATGATTCCTGCGATGGCCAAAGGTTGATTTTCATCGCTAATCAGGAGCATCGATGTCGTTGTAGCATATGTTTTGCCATCCAATGCGGTTATTTTTTCTTCGGGGTGTGCTGGGCGAACGATGATTTTTTCACCGACTTTCGATCGATCAAAGGCGTGGAGAGGTTGGCCGTAGGTGATCATCACCCAATTTGTCACGTCGACGACGTTATTGACGACGGCAATTCCCACGGCCTCTAAGTCGCGGCGAATCCAATCAACGCTCTCTTGAACCTTTATATTTTTTAAAATAACTGTCGAATAAAACTCACAATGGTCGGAATGAATTTCAACCTCTAAACGATCGCTCCCCGGAGGCAATACCGATGTCCAAGAGGGAACCGTTATAGGCTTTAATGGAATGTCATACCATGCCCCCAATTCTCGCGCAACGCCGTAATGTGAAAGCGCATCGCCACGATTCGCGGTAAGTTCGATTTCGAAGATGACATCGTTGTCCGGAAAAATACTGTGAATTTTTGTCCCCAAAGACTCGTTTTGCCCCAAAATGAGTAAACCAGTATGGTCTGCATCTAAACCTAATTCTCGGCCGCTGCACATCATACCTTCCGAAAGCACACCCCGCAATCGCGACTGTTTAATCTTCAGATTTCCAGGCAAAACGGCTCCGGGAAGCGCGACGGGGACACAGTCTCCTTTTTTGAAATTCGTTGCACCGCAAACAATTTGACGATGATGGCCGTCACCCACATCGACTTGGCAGATCCTAAGGCGTTCTGCATTAGGATGTTGCTCGAAATCTAAGATTTTACCGACGACAATCGCATCACTTTTTTCTAAACCTTTGTAAACTACAGATGCTACTTCTAAACCTAATTTGACAAAAGTTTCGCCAATACTTTCTGGCGTATCCGTAAGGTCAATAAATCGTTTCAATCCACAGAGGCTTACTTTCATTGTTATAGGGAAATTTCATCAAAAATCCTTCCAAGGCAAAACAAATTTTCGGAAAAGTGACATAAGAACTTCGCGCTGCACTTCTTTATTTACGAAACTTTGTACCCCGCGGCGAAGCCGCGGGGCTGTGAAGAATTATCCGAAAGGCAAAGCGACGCTGTAATAAAGAGATATGCGCGAAATATACGCTACCTCACCATCAAAATAAATCCGAAGTCAGCGACTCGTTGATACGCTATCCATTACTGAAATAAATCAAGTCAAAAATCCACAATTTCTAATTCCACAATTTCTAATGAGACCTTAGACAGAAATTCCAGCTTTCACATTGAAAATTAATTACTGAACGAAGTCTTCAAAACCCGGGCCTTCTGTAGTGAATTCGCCTTCAAAGAATCCATGAAGTTGTCTTATACGCGTTGGATGGCGCATTTTTCTTAAAGCTTTGGCTTCAATTTGACGAACGCGCTCACGGGTGACTTTAAACATTTGTCCAACTTCTTCTAAGGTACGACTATAACCGTCTTTTAGTCCGAAGCGTAACATCAAAACTTCTTTTTCGCGGTTACCTAAACTGACTAAGACGTCATCGATTTTTTCGCGTAATAAGCTATATGCGGTCATATCATAAGGATTTTCTGCGGACTTGTCTTCTATGAAATCGCCGAAACTCGAATCTTCATTATCGCCCACGGGGCTTTGTAAGGAAATAGGTTGCTGAGCCATTTTCATAATCGCTTTGACGCGTTCCAGAGGAAGATCCATCTCTTTAGCGACTTCTTCTGGCGTAGCCTCATGGCCCAGTTCTTGTTGCAGCTGCCGTTGAATTTGCATCACGCGATTCAAGATCTCGATCATGTGGACGGGAATACGAATGGTCCGCGCTTGATCCGCAATGGAACGTGTAATCGCTTGACGGATCCACCAGGTAGCATAAGTTGAGAACTTATATCCGCGGCGATGTTCAAATTTTTCGACGGCTTTCATCAAACCCATATTGCCTTCTTGAATAAGGTCTAGGAAAGTTAATCCGCGATTAGTATATTTTTTAGCAATGCTAATAACGAGGCGCAGATTGGCTTCAACCATTTCCTGTTTAGCCTTGTGGGCCTCTTTCATATACTCGCGAAAATTCTTCACAATTTCGACCAAGCGTTCAGGATCCACATTGTATTTTTCTTCCAGTTTTAACAGGGCTCGACGAATGCGTTCGACTTGATGATCGACATCCACTTTTTTACGCTCAGCGATCATTTTGGCCTTGATAATTTCCCGCAATAGTTGTTCAATTTGTCTCAGGTCAGGATATAAACGCTGAAGAAAGTCTTCGAAGATCTTCATTTTGAAACAAAACCGTTTCATGACCGTCTTCAATTGGGATTGGAATTGCCGCAAACGAATGCTGATTCTCTTCTGTTCTTTTTCGTCGACCGATTGTTGGAGGAGGCTCCAAACTTCTCGAATTTTTTCCAATAAAAGTTTACTTTCTTGGACCGAGCGTTCAAGGATTCTATAGTAAACTTCGCGGCTTTCAATTTTTTTATCTAATACGATGCGATCGAAGCGCTCCTCTCGGTTAAGAAGGCGTTCTGCGAGATCGATTTGAAATGGAGCCGTTAAATGAATTGAGAATAATTCATCTTGGGCCTGTAGTTCAGCTTTTTCGATGCGCTTCGAAATTGCAATTTCCTGTTCACGCGTGAGGAGTGGCACCTGACCCATTTGGCGTAAATACATGCGGACAGGGTCTTCACCCATATTTTCCGAAGGATTTTTCACCGCAGCTTCAGTAACTAAACGCCGCTTCTCCATTTCCAACTCTTCGCCGCTAACAATTTCGATTTCCAGGTTATCGAGAATGTTCATAACATTTTCGATATCTTCGGGACTTTCGATGCTTTCGGGAAGATATTCGCTAATATCGTGCAGCGTTAAGTATCCTTTACTGCGAGCGAAGCGAATCAATTCTTTCATACGCTCATTAACATCACTATTGCTGTGTTCGCCGACGAGATTTTTCGTCGCTTTTTTATTTTCCATATCGTTATGACTCTCCTTAATTTTCAATTAGACCTTTATTTTGGGGCAAGAAATTAATAATTGACGTAAACGCAACTTTTCATCTTGAAGCTTTCGAAAGAAATCGATGTCGTCAAGCAAATTTTCATTTTCTGTAAATTTGATTTTCTGTGACGCTTCTAAGTTGACATTTTTGAGTTTATCCTTGATAGAAGCAATACACAAAGCCTGGATACAGGCATTAGCGGCATCAATAGGGTCTTCGACAGCATCGTCGGTGGCTAGGATAGAAAATAATTCATTCAGTTCTGATGCTGAGAAAGTTGGGTTTTGGCTTTGGGGTCCTTCCCAAGTATTTTTCTGAATTTCGTTGAGAACTTTGAGTAGTAGGCAACCGTGTTTGCTTTCCATAAGCCATGCATTGTCGACGAGAGGGGCGATTTGCGGACCTAAATCGCTATGATGAAGCACCAATGATAATAGGTCATAGGCAGCATTTCTCAATTTTTCCACAGATTTCTTTGGGGTAATTTCGATGGCTTTTTCTTTAGATTGCGCATTTAAAGTTGTCGGTGGAAATTTTGCAGCGCTACAAAAATTCTGGAAATCATGCTTAAGCGCCAGGGCGTCGAGATTCAGATGTTCTGCGAGTTCGTTGAGATAAAGCATTCGGGTCACTTCGGCATCGCTGCTGCGAATCATAGCGTATATTTTTTTCAAAAAAATTTCCTTTTCGATCGCTGTTGCTTTTTTTCCTTGCGGCAGGAGTGTTTCCAAAGAAAATTGAATCATCGACACTTTTCGCAGACCATCCAATATCGTCCTATCGCCATTCTGCAGCAAGAAATCGGGATCTTTGCCTTCAGGTAGCGTCGCGATCTGGGTTTCTATGCCTGTTTTAAACGACAACTCCACGACACGCAGCGCGCATTTTTGTCCTGCGCTATCGCCATCCATCAAACAGAGTAATTTAGAAGTATAGCGACGAAGGATATGGATTTGTGCCTCTGTAACTCCCGTTCCTTGAGAGGCAATCGCTTCATGGATACCGCTCTCCCAGCAGCGTATCGCATCCAATTGCCCTTCGACGATGATCCATGGACGATCGACGAATTTGCGAGCGTGGTTCAATCCATAGAGCACGCTACCTTTATAAAATATAGGCGATTCCGGTGAGTTAATATATTTAGCGACCCGTTCTTTCTTTTCGATGATTCTTCCCGAAAATCCAATCGTGCGATCATGCACGTCGAAGATGGGAATCATGAGGCGGCCCGCAAAGCGCAATCTTAGGTTATTGCCATAGTTTTCATTGAATAAGAAGAGGCCACTTTGCTCCAAAGACTCTTGAGCGTAGCCATGGTTTTGCAGCAAGCGAAGTAGCGCTCGATCTGCTGGCGGAGCCCAGCCAATGCCATAGCGCTCAGCGGTTTCCAATGAAAATTGGCGTACTTTTTGCCAATAGTATTGAATTTGTGAGCTTTCCAGAAACTTCTGACGAAAATAGGCTGCGGCACTTTCGTGGATAGCAAACAATTCATTTTTGGAATAACCTTTGTTTGGCGCATTACTTTCATATTCGACGGCGATACCATAGCGTTTGGCAAGCCACTCGACGGATTCGATGAAAGAGAAATTTTCCTTGAGTTCTAAAAATCGGAAGACGTCGCCGGCATAGCCTGTACTGAAACATTTGAAAAATCTTTTTTCAGGGAGTACAAAAAATGAAGGCGTCTTTTCCGCAGTAAATGGACTCAAGCCCTTCCAATGACTGCCAGAGCGCTTCAATTGTACATAACTTGATGCGATGTCGTATAAATCGGCAACCGCTTTAATACGTTCGATGCATTCTCGTTTGATCATGGCCATAGATTCTGTACATCTAATTTTTTCCTTGGAAATATTCAATGCTAAATTCGATATGCCACCTATGGCAAGGTATCATGTATTTATAGTTCATCGATCAAATATTTTTGCGGTACATTTTGCGCCATAGTATCCGAAAAAATGGCACTTCCCGATTTAAAAAAATGCAACCCAATGATGAACATTGTAAAATTAAAAAAATACTTGACACGCAAATAATTTTATCATAGACAAAGGCCACTTATGAAATGTCCCAAAATGTTAAAAAATTTCATTGTATGCCAAAGTTTGATCTTAGGGGAATGTCTCCTTGAGTCTGTATACGCCAGTGTATGGCCATATTGTGATCAGTACCATCGGTGCAGTGATCAATGGAGTCATGCTTGTCAAGCTTACCAAGAGCAATCCGATAAGATCCACCTTGGAACAGATCGCTTGAAGTTGACAACCTTCGATGATCTATCGGAGGCCATAGATAAAACATGGAACAAAATAATCTCTGCATTAATAACGGACCTGGCTGAGACATCTGAAGGCACTCTGGCGAGTTTTAGCAAGAATTCTACGTATTTTACATACTGCAACCACTTTTTTTTGGAAAACCGAGACAAGTGGCAGAAAATAATTAATGCACCCTTTGTAATTCCAGGAAAGCAGGTTAGCATGACACTTTTAGATGGACTTCTGTACTCTTGGATGGGCGAGCCAAGCCGGTTTCCCAATATCGTAATAGCGGTGCAATGGTTACTTGCGAATGGTGCAACGGTCAAAAATCAAACGTTGCAGCGATTACAAGGTTATAGGCTTTTTTATGAAAATATAGCAAGGCGATTAGCACGATTATTAGACGGGCATTCCCGTAAATAACATTTGAGAAATGTTTGATAGATTTTTTTATAAAAAAATGCTTGACATATGAATAAACTTACGAAATGTCGAAAACGATCATGAAATATAAAAAAATATTAAGCAATATATATAAAAGTTTGATCCTTATTGGAAGTTTTCAAGGGATCATCGGGTTGGCTCATGCAGAACCTCATAATGATTATAGCTCTGAAGACGATGTAGAGTATGATGAACCCTTAGACACGCCGCTGTGTGAACTCATTACTGTCGCTATGCAAACGTTAGCCGCAAGCCCATTAGAACAAGCTGATAACGCCTACGATGATGCACTCGACGCCATGGAGCATTTTCAACAGCAATACGGTGAGGATGCCTTTGCAACGGCTATAAATACACCGATTCGGAATCAGCATAATTCCTACCGACCTATAAATATAGTTCTAGGCGCATGGGTAGCCAATCCGGAAGGTTTCCCTAATATCGTGGATGCAATAATCCTCCTCAATACGTGTGGGGTAGAGCTTACACCGGAAACGAGGAGCCTGTTATATATTGCGACTGCGTCTGGAGATGCAAATCTCAGCGCTACTGCAGACTCAATCACCCAAATATTGGACGCCACGGACGACTAGGCGACACGGAACACGATACAGAATAAAAGGTCAATGAAAACTCACGTCGATGATTTAATTCCTTGACTTAATTTTTTTAAGCGCAAAACGGCGCTTTTCTTTCAAAAGTTATATCCTTAATTTTCTTCATGAAATAGAAGTACCGATTTTTTATCAGGGACATATGTTTAAGCATATGTCCCTTTTAATATAGCGGTATAGCCATAACAAAAACGATACTTATGGGAATTTTGTTCAGCGCTTGGATTTCGATGATTAATGCTATGACAGGTTGCAAATGTCTACAGCGGTCATTTTGCGATCTTTTCTTTGAAACGAAAAAATAACGGCCGATTTAAAGCCCCCGAGATTTATTGTGCTATTCTTAAAAAAATTACTCCATGGGCGAGAAAGTGGACATTTCTATGCCGAGAGAAAAATAGAATGATGAACAATAACTTCTATAAAAAAGGCGATGAAAAATAGAAGCCCATGCTTTTTTTAAGAGATTATTTTATGGGCGAGAAAATGGGCGTTTCTATGCCGAGAGAAAAATGGAATGATGAACAATAACTTCTATAAAAAAAGCAATGAAAAATAGAACTTGTGCTTTTTTTTAAGAAATTATTTTATGGGCGAGAAAATGGGCATTTCTATGCCGAGAGAAAAATGGAATGATGAACAATAACTTCTATAAAAAAGGCAATGAACAATAGAAGCTCGTGTTTTTCTTTTTAAGAAATCACTTCATAGGCGAAAAAATGGGCGTTTCTATTCCGAGAGAAAAATGGAATAGTGAGCAATAACTTCTATAAAAAAGGCAATAAAAAATGGAAGCTTTAGAAAATACTTGATGTTTTCATTATTTTTTTGCAGAATGCCCAACTAAGTATGCATAACCGTGCTCCAGCAGTGACGTTTAAGCGGCAATCGCTTGAGAATTGGATGGAAATTTTTGCCAAATACGACTGGCAAAAGTCCTTTTCGAAGGATGAAATCAGGAAAGGCGTTGATTTCTTCGAGAAGTGTACCATTAAGGAAATCGAAATTCGCCCTGAAGAGGTCATTATTCGCTACCTCGGCGAAGGTAAATCGCAATTTTTTGCGGTTATCGACCTCGAAGAAGGCCAATTATCGGCGCGTTCCTCGATTATCAATAAAAATGACGCGGCCATCGGCGCATTATTGGCCATGGATGAGGTCATCATTGATAAACAAGATGCCCTGTTTGCTTCCGATATGGAAGAAGGAACGCCCTTGACTAGAAATGTCCCTAAAGACGAGGAAAGTGAGACCGAGAGTCAAAGTCAATATAAGCCCTTAAAGTTATCGTTCTTCATGTCCGGACAAAACTTGTGCTTTAAAGCCCACTGGATTGAAACTCATCGCTTGGTTTTCCCCAGTCATTTATCTCATTATAAAAATGTGATGACTAAACGCGATCGAAATTCAATGATTAAGTTGATTCATTTGGCGCGCAAAGCAGGATTTATACTCTATAAGCAAAGCAAAGAATATCGAATGGCCAATATTGCTTCGGCTATCGATTTCTGTAAATATACTTTGCCCCTTTGGGGCGAGGATTTTGTGCTTCAACTTGATGACAATGTGCAAAAATTAAGTCAAGGTCCTAAAGATATTCACGCAACCTTTAAGGCCGATGGTCATGAAGATCAGGGCGATACCATTGATTTTGCGCTACAACTCGTCAATGAGCAATATGTCGTGCCTGATCATTTGGCCAAAAAAGTGCTTAAAAATAACGGCAATCTTCTATTCATTGAAGGATTCGGCGCTATACGCATGAGCAAAAAGGAAGTTGCTGTAGCTCATGCCCAACATACCATTCTAAGTAAATTCAGCAGCGAAGTCCCTCGCTATATGATGTATTCGATTTTCAATCTCTCCGACATTCCTTATAAAAGTAATGCCCAAGTGATCGCATGGCAACAATCCTTTGCATCTAAACCCAGTAAGCCCTTCATCCTTCCTAAAATACTGCGCTCTTACCAGCGGGAAGGTGTTCTCTGGATCAATCATATCTTGAAGCATGGGTTTCACGGCCTCATCGCCGATGATATGGGTTTGGGCAAAACCTTACAGGTCTTGACTTTTGTTTCGAAGATGGATCCTGAGCAACAAACTATCGTCGTCTGTCCAGCGAGTGTGGTCTATGTTTGGCAGAAAGAGGTGGAGAAGTTTTTTCCAAAATTGGAGACCAGAATCTTCTCATCGGAATCGGATTTTGACGAACCTGGGGTACAGATTTGGGTGATCAGTTATACGCAGTTACGCCGCCATAAGGCAAAGATCATAAAAAAGACCTTTCAGCTTGCAGTGCTCGATGAAGCGCAGTTTATTAAGAATTCGACGACCAAGGTATTTCATGCCTGTACGGCCATTAAATCGCGATGGCGTTTAGCACTGAGTGGTACACCTATCGAAAATAGTTTGCTCGATTTGTGGAGTATCTTCCGCTTCCTGATGCCAGGATTATTGGGCGAAAAAAATCAATTTATCGAATTGTGTAAGTCTGAAGACATCGGTCATAAAATTAAGAAACAAATCGCACCTTTCATGTTGCGGCGCACTAAGGAAACCGTTGCCAATGAGTTGCCTCAAAAAATAGAAGTGAATGTGCCTTGCGAAATGACGCCAATGCAGCAAAATCTCTACAAATCTGTCATCAATAATACCCTGAAACAGTATAGCGACGATAAAAATCAATTCGATTTTAAAAATCACCGTTTCGGTATCCTCTCCGCATTGACACGTCTGCGTCAAGTCGCCTGCGATCCAGGGATTGTTCCCTTTGTCGAAGCATCGCTGGAAGAAAGTGGCAAGTTGAATATTCTCAACGCTATGCTGCGTCATGAATTTTCAGGACCACGGAAAAAAGTCGTCATCTTTAGTCAGTTTGTGCGTTTTTTGCAGCGCATAAAACTCATGTTACAGAAAAATTTTCCTTCGGTGAGCCTATGCGAGATTATTGGCGCAACGAAACATCGCAATGAAGTGGTCGAAAACTTCCAAACCATAGAGAATTGCGCTGTGATTTTGGTATCGCTCAAAGCAGGTGGGGTTGGCATCACCTTAACCGCTGCGGAATTGGTATTTCTCATGGACCCCTGGTGGAATCCATCGACAGAGAAACAGGCCATGGATCGCGTCCATAGGATTGGCCAAGATAAAAAAGTCACTATCTATCGATTCATTACTCAAAATTCCATAGAATCGGGAATTCAGCGGTTGCAGGAGAAAAAAACCTCGCTATTCAGCGAAATTATCGACTCCCTAAAGTCAAAACAGCAGGGAACGGAATTCTTTCTCAATCACATCCATGAACTATTGCAGCAAGAGTAATTTTCTATGAACTTTAGATTTTATTGCCTTTTCATAGTTCTATACAAAGACGAATTTTGAGAAATCGCTGTGCGAAGCACATCAAAAAATCGATGATACAGACCCATGAAAAATCCCCGAAAGGGGATTGATTATTTTTATAGATGAGATTTGGCTGTTTTAATTCAACCTTATTTTGAATCGATCTTATATTTTTCCTGAACTTATTGTCATTACTGAGTTTTCCGTTAAATCTTTCGTTTCCATTGACTTTTCGCTTAAGTGATCTTAAGTGATTTTCCTGAATCGCAGGTTTAGTTAAATTCTTTTTATTTTGAAGTACTAGTAGGAGTACTAGAAGTAGGATTAGTATCAGTAGCAGTATCAGTATTAGTAGCAGTAGGAGCAGCAGGGGCAGCAGGAGTAGCCGTAGGGGAAGGAGTAGCCGTAGGGGAAGGAGGGGTAGTGGTATTAGCCGTAGGATTAGGCTTCGGTTCGTTCGGTTCGGAGAAGATCGGATCGAATACCTTTTTGCCCATATTTTCCGCTATTTCCGCGGTTCTTTCCTGTAATTTTTTTCGCTGTTCTTCTGGGCTCTCGTTTGTGGTTTTTATGAAATGGCCTAAGGAAGGAAATTTATTAACAATGCTTTTTTTATAATCGTTGGTTTTTGTTTTTACAGCTTGATTCGCATCTTTAATTTTGTCGCCAACGCTCTTAAGAAAGCCCGGTTGTGAATTCTTATCATTGCTAAACATGGCACTTGCTCCGCCTTGGGCTATGAGCTTATTCATCGTACCTAAACCTTGCTGGGTTTGTTTTTTCGCAAAATTCTTAATCCAAGCTATGCCGCTACTGCCAGCCTTTTTCAAGTTTTTTAGGACTGTACTCGCGCCGGAAGCTAAAGCTTGCGGATAGTAGTAGCCAGCGACAAAAGCCGCTGCCCCTAAAGCGATGGTCACGCCTGTCCATTTGATGAATTGCCATTGCCTCGTTTCGAAAT
>JAITAK010000031.1 GCA_031284165.1 Puniceicoccales bacterium | reverse complement strand
AAGTCAAACCTCCAGAAGAAGATCATCGGGGAAAAAGCCTATCAAGGTATCAGCGTAGGCATGTGAACGAACACAGAAACAATGATTATTTTAGCGATGAAGGAGACGAAGTCAAACCTCAAGAAGAAGATAATCGGGGAAAAAGCCTATCAAGGTATCAGCGTAGGCATGTGAACGAAGACAGAAACAATGATTATTTTAGCGATGAAGGAGACGAAGTCAAACCTCGAGAAGAAGATAATCGAAGGGAAAGCCCTCTAAAGCAGCAGGGTAAGTATGTGAACGAGGACAAAGGAAATGACCATTTTGAAAATGAAGAGGACCAAAGCAACTCGAAAGAACACACGATGGATAAAGATGATGGGAAAGAACACAGCAATTATAAAGAAGAAAGTCAAGCGGCGACACATGAAGAAGGAGAAATGACGCAAAAAGAAGAGGAGATCAAAAATTTCGAGAAAGCCGGCATTTCTGTTGAAGAATGAGGTATGTAAAGTTAAGCGTTGATGGAAAGCATTTAAAGTAAAGTTGTTTTTGAAATTTTTTTCAAAAATAGCTTTACATCAAATAAAAAATATGTACTGTTCTAAAATAGAAATTCATAGAAATTTTGATATGAATTTCTGAAAACTGTAAATAACAAATCTTTATCGGAGAGAAAAATATGATCATGAAAGTAAAATATAGATTATTATTATCGGCTTTATTATTTGTCCCTGTTACTCGTGGATTAGGGTTAGAGCTAGATGAACTCAAAAAGCTGGATAATGACTTGAAAAGACGCATCGATGATTTGAATGCAAGGTTTAAGCCTAAGACCAAGGCAGACGAAACCAAGGCAGATCCAATTCAACAGGATAGTACGATGTATCCCCGCCCCATGAAAATAGAGACATTCATCCAGAAGGAAACCGAAGCCAACGCAGAAAAAATGAAAGTTCAACGAGAAGTGCTTCAAGAATTATCAGAACGCAAAAAATCTGACAACAAATTAAAGAAAGTAGTTCCCTTAGAAAATCCCTTAGAGTCACTTAAAAAGAATGAATGGGCCAATAAAATTATTAATCAAATTAAAAGTGGCGAAAAAATTAATGATCATGAGATTGATCAATTTGCTAAATTCGTACGTGCCAAAATTGCGTATCCAGATTGCAACTTCAATAAGGAAGAAAATAAGATGACTAGAATTTCAGATGAGGAAGAACAAGAACAGATCTTGACCTCTGAAGATATTGATCGCGAGTTCCATAAAAAAGCTAGAAATGAAAATGTAATATGGGAAACGATCATCGCACCCCTATTCACAGAATTATATATGCAAAACGCCCAAAATGGTAAAGATCGAAGCAGAGAAGCTCACATAATGTACTACAAAATCATGGAACTTGAGAACAATGCTCAAACTACCGCCATAAATGCAAAAATCAAAGCATATCTTAAAACAAATGAATTGAGGAAAGTCGTTCCAGTAGAAAAATCTTCTTTTGTCGAATTACTTAGGAAAGATGAAGGCGTCAGCAAAATTATCGATCAAATTAAAAAAGGCAAAAAAGTTAGTGATCAAGAGTGCAATCAACTCACTCAATTCGTACGCACTAAAATTGTGTATCCGGACTGCAGTTTCAATGAGAAAGAGAACAAGGTTACTAGAATTTTAGGCGGGAGAGAACGGACCTTACCTTTTGAAGATATTAACCGCGAATTTATTAATAAAAAATTTAAGGATGACGACACGATATGGGAAATGGCGATCAAACCCTTACTCATAGCATTATATAAACAAGACTCCAAAGATGATCAAGATCGGAGCGTAGAAGCTTGTGCAATATATCAAAAGATTATGCAGGAAAAACCAAGTTTACTCAGGAAGAGAATCATACAAACTTTAGTTAAATATGATTAGAAGTCAGTACTTATAATCATACTGAACTTACTTAAGTTGTATAAAACTCAGTTCTTTTTTCCAAGAAGTGAGTTTTATCTTATAGTCTCTTATCTTTGCATTTTTGCAGACGTGCATTTGTAATGCTTAAACTATCATCAAAAAGTTATTTTTTATGAAAATATGACTTTACATTAAGCAAAAAACGCATAACCTGACAGTCAGTTATATACCGTGGAATATTTATTAAGGAAATAGGATTATGGAAATAGATTATAAATTATCATCATCAGTTTTACTGCTGACTATTGTCATTAATGGAGAGATTTTTGGAAATGAAAATAAACCAGAAATTCAGCCTAAAAGCTGGTGGGTCAAAACTGAGGCTGTAGAAGCCAAAGCATATCTTGAAGCAAACGAGCTGAAAAAAGTAGTTCCGGTGAAAAAATCTTCTTTGGAGATACTCAAAAAAGATCCATGGATTAATGAATCTATCCGTCAAATCAAGGAAAGCAATGAAATTGATGATGAAGGACTTGATCAATTTGTCCAGGTCATACGTGCTAAAATTGCGTATCCAGATTGTAGCTTTAATGACAAAGAAAATAAAATCACTAGAACCGTAGATGGAAAAGAATGCGTCTTATCTATTAACGATATTGATCGTGAATTTGATAAGAAAGTTAAAGATGAGGCAATTTGGGAAACTACTGTTGCACCTCTACTTGCAAAATTATATGAAGGAAAATCTGGTGGCAATCGGAGCGAAGAAGCTTGCAAAATGTGTCAAAAAATCATGAAACTAAAAACAGATACTGAAGCTAGTACCGTCGATGCAAGAATTCAAGCATATCTCGAAAAAAATAAATTAAAAAAAGTAGTTTCGATAAGAAAACCTTCTTTGGAGTTACTCAAAAAAGATCCATGGATTAATAAAACGATCAATCGAATTAGAGAAGGCAATGAAATGAGTGATGAAGAACGTAGTCGATTTGCTCAATTCGTACGCGCTAAAATTGCATATCCGGATTGTAATATAAATGAGAAAGGAGACAAGATTACTAGAACGGTGGGTGGTAAAGAACGGGTTTTATCCATTAATGATATTGACTTAAGATTTAATGAAGAGAATAAAGATGAAAGTACAATATGGAAAACGGTCATTAGCCCCTTGCTCACAACGTTATATAAACAAGAATTCAAAGACGATAAAAATCAGATCAAAAAGGCAGTCGAAAAAGCTTGGATAATGTATGGTGCCATTATGAAACAAACGCCTGATTTGATGAAGAAAAGATCTATACAAACTTTAATTCAGTATTCTTAGCATCGTATAGTATAAACCCAGCTTCGATTTTTAGGAACTTTTCTTTCAGAATTTGCAGATAAAAGTCGCGATCCGGTATATGCCAGGTTGATGATTGATGATCACTCTTATAGTAAAAACTCAATTTTTAGAAGTAATTATAAAGATTGAGTTTTTATCTTTGTAATCCTTGATGTTGTTCATGCGACATTAAGTAATTAAATTTTTATAAAAATATATCTTTACATATACGCAAAAACTTATATTTTCACTTGAAAGCTATGGAGGAAAAAATGATTTCACGCTGTATACATAAGTTTTTTGAAAAAAATTTTATAGAAAAAGGAACAATAATCATGGAAAAAAAATGTCGATTAACGTCATTGTTATTGATGTGTTCGTTTATGGTCAGCAAAAGCGAAATATGTATTGCCAATACTGATCCTCAAAATCATTCGCAAGACCTTGTAAGTCCGGAGCTACCACAGGGACAGCAATTGCAAGAACATAAAAATGAGGATAATCTAAAAAATGTCATCGAGGATTTTGATAAGAAATTTCAGGAAAAAATTTTAAAACTGGATCAATCCATCCAAGAGATTTGCTCTGTACATCTAGCGCTTATTCGTTGGATAACGCAGAACATGAAACCTCATTCAGGTCAATCGGTATCCCCTGTGATGCCAACGGAAGGCGAAGAAAATATGCCGAAGAGAAAAATTAATACCGCTTTGCCAACGCCATCGAAATTCATTCCTCGTTCACCATCAGGCCCAACCCCTCGTATAGGTATACAAAAGCCGCAACCAATCGCGTCTAAAACGCCGCGCCGGGAATGGTGGCAGTCAACGATGGCCAAAGAAGTTGAAGCGTATCGTCAGGGATTGTGGCGGCCAACGATGGCCAAAGAAGAAGTTAAAGCGTATCGCCAGAGGTGGTGGCAGCCAACGATGGCCAAAGAAGCTAAAGCGTATCTCGAAGAAACTGGACTAAGAAAAGTGGTTCCTAGAAGAAAACTATCTCTGGAATTACTTACTGACGATCCATTGTTGAAGAAAACTATCGATCAAATTAAAAAAGATGAAAATATTAATGCTGCTGAACTCGCTCAATTTGCCAAGTTAGTGCGCACTAAAATTATGTATCCAGATTGCGAGTTTGTTAAAACAGAAGAAAATAATGAAATTGAAATTATAAACAATTTTAATAGAAGTAAAACTTTAACTTTTGAAGATGTTGACCGCATATTTAATGAGAAAAAAAATGACGATAGCATATGGAAAGCAGTGATTGCACCCCTGTTGAGCTTGTATAAACAAGCATCCAAAGAGAGTAAAGATCGAAGTAAAGAAGCTTGTATCATGTACAGTGCCATCATGCAGCAAGCACCTGATCTGATGAGACAGAAGATTATACAAACGCTGGTTCAATTTGAGTGAAAATTAATGGCAATCAGTTGACTTATTTTGAGAAGGTGATAAACGGCAATGAATATTGATCCTAAAATATATGAAATAATTACTTTACATTGATCAAAAAAGTATAATATTACACCTATGATAAAAATACCGGTCACTAAAGTAAAGTCAGTAGCAATGAATATTGCATATGGAATTTTGTAAATCTAATTACTGAAGAAAGGATATCGTGATGGAAAGAAAATATAAAATTATATCAATGGCGTTATTGTATTGCATAGGTTTTTCTGAAGGAAAAATCTATGGAAATGAACCGCAAAACCAAAATTTGGAATTGTTTAATCAAGAGATTGATAATCAAGAGATTAAATCGCTAAAACAACGTATAGAGGATATTGAAAAGAAGTTTGAAGAAAAAACTTCAATTTTGAAGAAAGAATGCAATAAAATTTTAGAAGTCAATGATGCCATTAATGAATTGCTAGAAAAAGACTCGTCTACGGATGAAGCTGGGAATTGCAATTGGCTTATTAAAAATAATGATAGAAGCTTTTCTATTTCCGATGTAGGAAGAATCTATACCGATGGGCGCATTAAGTTGTCCTCTAACATTATTATCGATGAGGAAAAGAACATTTATTTTAAAGGAAAACGTATTTCCGCTAAAAAATTATTTGAATTGCTGGCTACACTTCAGCCAAAACCTAAACAGCAACAAGCGTCTCATCTCGATTTGATTAAGGAAGGAAAGTTTGTGCTAAAAAAAGTTTTTCGCCCAGAACTCGTACAAAAAGATGAAACTATTCGAAAAGTCATCGATTCATTGAAAAACAGTAATAATGATAATAGTGGTAATGATGTTGAGCAATTAATAGCATTGATCCGCGTTAAATATCTCTATCCTAACTCCACTTTTAAATCTATATGGTGGGAGAAAAATGACGAAGTAATTGGGATTGTTGATAAGCCAATAAATGAAATAGCGAAACATATCAAACTAACACCCGAAGCTATCGATGAGAAGTTTAAAGAACGTAAAGATTACGATGACTCGACGTATGAAAAGATACTTCAAAATTTAGTAGAAGAAATTCAGAAACCTAATCCTAAGATTGCTGCAAAATTATCGTCGCTATCGTCGTTGCCGAAAGAGAAAAAGCCAGAGGAATTGACGAAAGAGAAAAAGCCAGAGGAAAATTCGAATTTGCAGGATATGCTCGTTTCAGTTTTTGAGCAAAATGCAAATAGGTTGAATAGTGATGAAGAAAGTAAAAAGGACTTAGAGGATGAAAGTAGTTGGTGAAAGTACTAGCAAATATGCAAATTGGTAATTAATGGTGGCAGGTCGAAATGGAACAGAAATACCAAAAAATAATAAAATAGAAAAATATACAAAATAATTACTTTACATTGAATAGAAAAAAATAATACTTATATTTATGACGAAAATAACTCACTGTCAAAGTAAAGTTGAAAAGCAACGGATAGTGTATCCAAGGACTTTACAAGTGTAATCATTCAAAAAGGGATATTGCGATGAAAGGAAAATATAAAATTATATCGTGGTCATTATTATGTTCTCTGAGTTTACATGAGAACGAAATTTACGGTGCGAAGTTACAAAGCTCTAATCCGCAGGATCTTGCAATTGATCGTCTATCACAGCAGGTGGAAAACCTAGAGCAAAAGATCCAAGGAAAGTTTTACGAGTTCGATACTCAAGTGAAGAGTGTTTTAAATCGTGCATCTCAGTTGGAAAAAGAATTTTTGGAACCCCCTTCAGAAAATAGTGAACTTGATACACAGGTGGTACACGATGACGATGAACAGATAAGCATAGATGATAAGGGAAGGATTAAGATGAAAAAAAATGGGATATGTATTGAAAAAGATAAAGAAGGAAAGCTCAAAGCCTATATTGATAGAGACGGAGGCAAAGACGAAGGTATTGCAGATATTACATTGACTGCGGATGGAAATGTTATTGTTTGTTTCTCCGAAGAGGATAAGGTTGAAACTTCATTTCCATTAGAGGACTTAATCAAGAAATTTGAATTGACTGAAAAGAAAGCAAAGGTGCTAAAAGGCTTAAGTCAGAAATTGAAATTGAATGAATTGCAAGCAAAGAGATTACAAAAATTTATTAATGGATTGGATGGAAATGCCATCCAAATATTAGAAGGCTTAGCCAAGAAATTGGATGGAGATGTACTCAAGGCATTAGAGGACTTGATCAAGAAATCGGGGGGAGATGTAATCGAGGCATTAAAGGCCTTGATCGAGAAATTGAAATTGGATGGAAATGTAGCAAGGGCATTAAACGACTTCATCAAGCAATTTGGATTGGATGAATATAAAATAAATGTGATAAATGGCTTAATTGAGAAATTTAAATTGGATGAATATGGAAGTAAAGCAAAGGCATTAGGGAACTTCATTAAGCAATTGGATGAAAATGCCGTCCAAGCATTAGAAGGTTTAATCAAGAAATCGAATGGAAATACAGTCCAAACATTAGGGGACTTGATCGAGAAATTGAAATCGAACGAAGATAAAACTGTAGCAAAGGCGTTAAACGACTTAATCGATGAATTGGCTGAAAATGCAGCGGCTGAAAATGCAGCAGCGCTTCCGCCGCCGCCGCCTCCTCCTCCTCCGCCGCCCCCTCTGCAAGCAGGTAAAGCCAAGAAAAATGAGACTGATAAAGAGCAACCCGTCGTAGTCGCAAATCATCTGGATCTTATCGAGAACGCACTCCTGAAATCAGAAAATCTAGAAAAAGACGCTTCACTCAAAGATGCCATAGAAAATTATGTAAAACAACCTTCAGATGAACAGCGCAAGCAAGTAGCAGAATTAATGTTAGCCAAGATTCTTTATCCCAAAGCTTCCGTGAAATGGCAAGGCGAGAAAATTCAAATTGTAAATCCGGATGCAACAACCATTGAATTAACATCCGAAGAAATTAAAAAAGAATTGGATAATCCTAACTTTAAAGAAAGCTCTAGCTCTTATGATGTAATTGAATCCTTCTTAAAAAGAACAATAAAAGAAGAGAACATCAATGTGCCCTTGCTAAATGAAATTACAAAAAGATTATTCAACTCTGAGGCAGCGAAGCCGAAAGATCCTCTTAGCCAGAAAAACAAGCCTGAGCTTTATGTAGTTCCGGAATGGACGGATGCACTAGAGGATGGTTCAATCGCAGCCAGCATAGAAAGTTATATAGAATATTGTACAAAACAACCTTTAAACGAACAGCGTGACGAACAGTATGAGCGAATAGTGGGATTAGTATTGGGTAAAATTCTTTACCCTAGAGCTTCCGTACAATGGCAAGGCGAGAAAATTCGAATTATAAAGGACAAAACTTCAAATACAGCAAATATTGAATTAACAGTTCAAGAAATTGAAGAAAAACTGAAAGAATGTAATCTTAATTTTGGAGAATATATATCAATTAAACAGTATGAGCGAGTAGTGGGAGTGATATTGGCTAAAATTCTCTACCCTCAAGCTTCCGTACAATGGCAAGGCGAGAAAATTCAAATTGTAAATCCGAACACGGCAACCATTGAATTAACATCCGAAGAAATTAGAAAAGAATTGAAAAAACGTGATCTTAATTTTAGAGAATGCGCTTATCTATCAATTGACAAATTCTTCCCGGCAACAAAGACAGCAAGGGAAGAAAAAGTAAGGCAGGAAATAGTAAGATTGGGTCAGATTCTTTACCCTGCTGAAGTAGCTGAGTCTGTAGAATTCATCCGTGTGGATTCCAAAATCGAGGAGGGAGTTAGAATTAAAGAATACGTGGATCCAAAACTTGCGAAAGTTCAAATTGAAAAGAACGAAACTCCGGAAACGAGAACAATTGAATTAACATTAGATGAAATCAAAAAAAAGCTGGGCGAACGTAACTTAAAAGAAGAATATAACGCAATTGAATCAATTGAATCCTTACTAACAGAAATTAAAATTATTATGCCCTTGTCGGAGTACTTGAAGGCAGACATTAAAATGGTATTAGATATAGATTTTCAGTCTCAATCTTACCAAAATAAAGCAACGCCAAAGATATTTACCGCAGGAATGCGAGAAGTGATAGAGAAGTCAAGCAGTGAGGACGAGGACGACGAGAACGACGAGGACGACTGGTAAATGGCAGTGGAGATGATTTTATTGCAGCGAAAGAGGCAACTTTTTAATCAATGGAAATATTATGTGCACGTCAATGGATTTCGCCTGGAACAATCACCGATCGAAAACCGTTGTGGGTCGTAAAAATGAAATTTATGCAGATTTTTTAGTTACATTAAAGTATATACAATAATAACTTTACACATATTAAAAATAATATAGCATTATGTTTATGGTAAAAATAGTCAATTGTACAGACATTGAGGAGATGCCTTTTATAAATGCAAACATTTGCAGCATTAAAAGTGTTGTGGCCATGTCCATGGCTGATCGAAATTTATGAACTTGAAGCAAAAAACATCAAATTTAATGGAAATATTAAAATAACAATTTAGATAGAAAAAAACGCTATATGGAAGGGAAATATAAAATAATATCATTGTCGCTGTTATGTTTATTAAGCATAAACGTAACCAAAAAGGAACACCTTTGGGCTCAAACGTATAACAGCGGAGATAATTCCAATGGATTAACGTCATATAATAACTTTAGGGTAAGGCCTTGGAGTGAAACAGGAAGAAAACAAATAATAGAAAATCAACAAAACCGTAGGAAAAATCTTGCGCAGCAATATCAACAAAAACTTATTAGAGAACTTACGCAGAAATATCAACAAGAGCTACAAAAACTTATTGACAGACAAGATGTCAAGGATCTTGAGCGGAGATATCAGCAAGAATATCAACAAAAACTTATTAACAGGCAAAGTGCTAAGGATCTTAATCAGAAATATCAACGAGAATTTCAAGAAAAGCTTACTACTCTAAATCAAAGATATCAGCAAGAATTTCGACAAAAATTTATTGGAGGACAAGATGTTAAGGGTCCTCAACAAGAATTTCAGCAAAAGCTTATTAATCTTGATCGGAAATGTCAACAAGAATTTCAGCAAAGACTTACTAGAGGGCAAAATGTTAAAGGCCGTCAGCAGAATTTTAAGAACAGATTTATAGTACCTGGTAAAAAACCAGAAATACAACAAAAAGAGGTACTTAGACGTCGTCTATCATTACCGTCCTACAAGAGAAAGGATTCCTGGCTAAACATTCAAAAGAATTCCTCATTGTCACGGGCTCCAACGCCCCTATCTAAGGTAACGAGTTCCTTGCCAAGCGTTCAAAAGAGTTCCTTATTGTCGCAGGCTCCAACGACTCAGCCTAAGGTAACGAGTCCCTTGCCAAAGATTCAAGAGAATTCCTCATTGTCACGGGCTCCAACGACTCAGCCTGAGGTAACGAGTCCCTTGCCAGACGTTCAAAAGAGTTCCTCGCCAAGTAGCGTTCCTTTGCCCTCATCGTCACAGGCTCCAACGACTCAGCCTGAGAAAAAGTCCTCGCCAAAAGACGCAACTTTACGCTCGCTGCCTTGGACTTCATACCTCCTTCCTGAGTCGGATTCTCAGGAACTTGACTTAGCCCCTCAGAAAGAATTACTTTCGACATCTGTTGCTCAAAAGATCAAAGATATACAAAAGAGGATTGATGAACTCGAAAAACTAATCGGAGAGAAAGACTTTAAATCGCAACTTAAAGCAATTCGTGAAAGCTATAAACGCGCGTGCGAAAAGGCGGAAAAGCAATCAACAGATGAAAGTAAGTTCTCTGAAGGATGTGGAAAACCAAATGCAGACTTAAATGCAGAATTTGAAAACATCCTCTCTGAATTTGAAGACAAGGCGGATTCCGGTGCGCCTGGCAGTAATGGACTAAATGGAGAGCCTGCTGAAAATAGCTATGAACCAAATGCAGACTTAAATGCAGAATTTAAAGACATCCTCTCTGAATTTGAAGACAGCCCTAGTGCGCCTGGCAAATTGAGATCAAACAAAGGCCAAGATGCTAACAATAACACTCAAAGTGATCTGTCATCAAATTCGGAAAACCTGAAATTAGGCGGAATCGAAGGAGAGAAGATAATTGGCGACGAAATGAACCGATTAAAGAATAAGTTTATTGAAGATCGGGCTTCATGTGACGAAATTGACGACCTCGCTGCGCTGATATGTGCTTACATTGCTTTTCCCGATTGCGTTTTCAAAGAAGTACCGGATAGTGGTACCTCCACCTTCACACTGCCTGACGGCCTCGACGCTAAGTCCTCCCTAATCTTAAATGCTAAAAACATTAAGAAAGACTTCAATGCGCAATTAGTCAGCGAGGTGGAACAAACGATCGAATCACTTATCAAAGAACATTTTGGTGCTGGCGTTATTAAGGACGATAATCAAAGCGTCTCTGAGTTACGCCAAGCTATTCAACAATGCGAAATAGATGAGAGTACAACGACAGATATTATGTATTATGATATAGATAAAATTTTGAGAGAAGATAATAATGCTCTGAAAGTATTTTTGCAGGAAGAAATCCATGATAATCATAATCCTGAAGATGTAAAGAAAAACGTGGATCAAGTGATCGATATTATAAAGCCAGAACTTCTTGGAAAACATCGAGATTATGAATTCAGGAGTAAGAATAAAGATAATTTAAACATTGGAGATAAAAATATACTCGATAGACTCGATAAGGCTTTGGGTACGCTCAAAATGGGTGTCGAAACTTGGTTAAAACAACAACCAAAGAAGTAGTAGTGAATCACATTTTTATGAAAAGGGAGAAAGGTAAAACGATGATAATAAAATGCAAAATAATAAACCTATCACTGTTGTGTTTTATGGGTATCGGTATAGGCACAATTTATGGTAGTAATAAGTCACCAGAGATTTCAATTTCGCCGGAAAGTGCTAGAGCCATTGCTAATGGATTAAGACAATTATACAAAGGCGAACATGTAAATTTTGCCGAAGAGCGCATTCAGCAATTTAATCAAGATATCGATGATTTAATAAACCGTACGAAGACTACAACCAAAGAAACTGGAGCATCGGCAGAATACAATTATGCCATTTCCACCACGACTAATCATGAAAAATGAAATCAATGTGGGACCGTTTAATTAAAAAATAGAGGAACATCAAAAGCGGTAAAAGAACTTTTGACCAACGAGTTCGCCGGAAGATTAATTGTGTGAAATATTTAAATTGATTACTAACACCGAAATCTCCTCAATATCCATACGATGAACGCGTTGAAGTATACTTTCCCGTTTTGAAAAGTATACGTTGTTATTTATTCTAAAATGATTATTTTATAATCATTATTGTGTTTTTTTATGCAGAAATCGATCGATTCAGAATACTTGCAAATGCATTGGGATGCTCATGTCCTTACACTGCAGTGCTTTGGTACTTGGCCTACTGCTAGCGCTAGCGCTGATACTGAAGAATTTGATCGGCGATTCTTGGGCTTTAAAGATATCCAGAAGATCGTTCTCGATACTTCGCAACTTCAGGGGATTACTTCCTCATTTCTCCTCTTTTTTAAAAATCTTCAGTGCTGGACCAAAGGACATCATATTGCCCTGGTTACAGAAAATCTTCCTGAAAGTGTACTGCGAATATTTAAATTGTCTCAAACGACTGAATCGCAACCTCCGAAAAATAGCGCTAATTTCAGTTTCATTTATCGCCTGGGTTGTGGAACTTTGGATTTTTTTTCCAATTTAAAAAAGAGTCTTTCATTTTTTCTCGCTATCCTAGCGGCTTTGTATCAGCTTTTATTCCAACGACCTAAAAATTTTATGGGCAACCTCTTCCCATTTATACAGCAAACCGGTGTCGAAGCACTGCCCATTGTTGCCCTCATTAGCGCTCTCGTTGGTCTGATTATGGCTTTTGTCAGCGTCACACAATTGGAACGCTTTGGTGCCAGTATCTACGTTGCCGATTTGGTCAGTCTGGCCATGACCCGTGAAATGGGTTGTCTGATGACCGGTGTGATCATGGCCGGCCGTACTGGTGCCGCTTTTGCGGCTTCGATTGGAAGTATGCAGGTCAATGAAGAACTGGATGCATTGCAGACTTTTGGAATCAATAAAATTACTTACTTGGTTTTACCTCGTGTGGTTGCTCTAATGCTTATGATGCCCCTATTGTGTATTTTTTCCGATCTCATTGGTATTATTGGAGGAATGATTTCCGCCCTCCCCTTCATTAATTGCAGCATGACACAATACTTACTTCAGATGAAACGCGCCCTGCGTTTAAATGACGTCAGCATTGGCCTTGTTAAAAGCTTTTTTTTCGGCGTCATCGTCGCGGGTGTCGGTTGCTGCAAAGGAATTCAATGTGGGCGCAATGCCGCGGCAGTAGGTAATGCAACGACCGCAGCCGTTGTGCAAGGTATCACCTGGATCATCATTGCCGATGCAATTTTCGCAGTCTTTTTAGCGCTATGGTGATGCGATTAACGCCATTGCTCCAAGCGATGGGCAGTTATTTTATATGCATGTTGCGTTTGGTCTGCAAGATATGGATTATGGGTAACGAGAACGAGGGAAGTCGTATATATTTTACAGAGTTCTAGAAGTAATTCAATGACGCCATGAGCATTTTCTTCGTCTAAATTGCCGGTGGGTTCGTCGGCGATAATGAGTTCTGGACTCAAAATTAAAGCCCGAGCGATGGCAACGCGTTGCCGTTCACCCCCGGATAATAGGTTAGGCATGCGATGGGCTAGCTCAGAAATCCCCAGTCTCTGGAGTAACATTTTGGCTCGTTCTTCATAAACAGAAGGATCCTTTTTAGCAATACGCGCTGAAAGAAGAATATTGGCTGAAACGGTTAATTCGGGAATTAAATTGGATCCCTGGAAAATAAACCCTATAAAACCTTGCCGCAGAGACGCCCGCTGATCCGCAGATAATTCAGAAATGCACTTCTCTTTCCAGAAAATGGAACCCGAGGACGGGTAATCTAAACCGGCAATGAGATTGAGTAGCGTCGATTTTCCCGAACCTGAGATGCCACTAATGCTCAGGGTCTGATTGGCCGCAACTGTCAACGAAATGTCTTTCAGTATGGTGACGTTTTGCCCTTGAGGCAACAAAAACTGTTTGGAAACATTTTTTAGTAAAACCAATGGAAAAGACATAAATTATCCCCCTCTAACACCAACATCTCGGAAAGACACTCGGCGTATCCTTAAATAAAGCACCCGATTCCTCACACATCTTTACGCCTTATTCCTTCTTAAGTCATTTAATGTTTCATGCCTTTAAACACTCACTCCTAAATACGTAGCTTAAAGGCTGCTTGACCAGGATTCGAACCTAGACAAACTGAACCAAAATCAGTTGTGCTACCATTACACCATCAAGCAAAAACCAATTATTAATAGAAGAAGAAAATTTAGAGAGGCAACATATTATTTAGCACAAAATGTGCTTTATCTCTGAAAATTTTTACGGTCTGGAGCAATAAAAATGTACTTTGCATGATCATTTTCCACCTAATGCTTCAAGTGATTTAATCCCATAGGAAATTCATTCGAAAAAAATGGGTTGGAGTTCGACATCTGAGATGAAGCACGTTTTCTTATCTTTGAACGGGAAGGAAATATTCTCCATTTCTCCCAAGCGGCAGAGAGCGCCATATTCCGGAGCATTTTGGAGATTTCAATGGCCGAAGGACGCTCTTGAGGGTTTAAGGAAGACATACTTCCCTGTAACTCAGCTAATGCTTCCACAATAGGTTGAGGATAGCTTTGACCCGTTACATCGTACATTTCCTGATTTAAGCGATCAAATTTTTCCAGAAAATAGGCATAAACGGAAAAACTAGTTTTTTGTGCCTCTAAGACGTAATTGGCTTGTACTGTAGGTAAGGGATGCGCTGATGTAATCATATGACTGATTGAGTGATTTTGCTTATAAAGATATAAGTGTTGTGCCAATTCGAGCCCTCTTTCGCCAAATAATATCGCCAATAAAATACCTGCGGATAAATAAATGTCGTAGGAAGGTTGGGCCGCAGGAAAGATAAAGGTATCGACCTTTTTTTTGAGCGTTTTTATGGTTTTTTTGAGCTTGAGTTTGAACAATTCGTCATTGTTAGCCTCCGGTAGGTTTTTTTTAATTTCGTTGAGTCTTTTCTCATATCTCTCGCATTGATAGGTACAGCTTTCTTTGGCATTCCAGACCTCCATGAATTCTGGAGCACTGCTTATAGAGGATGTTTGGATGGCTTTTCCAATTTTCGTCAGTCTGCTACGATCGATAATATAGACGGGATAACCCGCAAAACGATCATCAAGGATGATAAGATGGCGTGCTTCGATATTGCAATGGACAAATCCTGCGTTATGGAGTGTGGCTAGTTCTGCGAAGTAGCTTGCAGCGCATAGTATAATTTCTTTGAGATGTTGAGGATAAACCAGGGTGCATAAGGAATTTTTATTGAAAATGCGATATGGACGTCGGCCCTTGAGGATAATTTTTTCTAGATCTCTACCTTCAATTTTTTCTTGAGTCAAGGCCCTATTTTTTACGGCTTTGATTGCCGGTGTAACAGTTTTTGATGGATTGGTAACCGTATTTGGAGATGTATTGCTGTAGGGCATCTCCACCGAGTTCGCAGCCCTTTTAGGGTCTAGGGCACGCTTGATCACAGGATTTTTCCTTTTTAAAAAATCCCTGCGGCTTAACCCAAGAGCATCATTGACCATTTGCTTGTTTCTATCCATTAATAATTTTTGGCGATTTACATCTAAGGTATACGCATTGGATTTCCCGATCAGAGTCCCTAAAAGGATAAAAATATAAATCTCCTTTCTTAATGTAGTTGCAGTTCTACTTTTCATGATCTTTTTAATTGTAAATATTGATCTATCTTTAGCAATAAAAATCACATTTTATCATTTTTTAGGCACCACCGCATTCGAACTTTCATTTAAAGTTGGTAATTTGGCGGTGCGATTAATAGGACAAATTCTCCTTTAATGGTGATTTTTTTTATTTTTTCGACGAGATCGCCAATAGGTGCCGTCAAAATCATTTCATGAATTTTGGTCATTTCCTTACACAAGGAAACGATACGGTAAGGACCATAGTTATTGAGAACATTGTTGAGGAATTTTTCGATGCGATGGCAAGATTCGTAGAATATTAAAGTAGCTTCAAAGGCAGCATATTGTCCTAAAACTTTAATGCGTTCGCTGTCCTTATGTCCCGGAAACCCCAAAAAGAGAAAGCGATTTGTAGGTAAGCCGGATGCAGAAAGCGCTGTGGTCAAGGCACAGCTTCCTGGGATCGGCGTCACTTCGATATTATTTTTCCTACATGCCCGCACGATGCGAAATCCAGGATCGCTAATGGTCGGCGTTCCCGCATCGCAAATCAGCGCTATGGAAGTCCCTGCCTTTATCCGTTGCAAGAGATCGTCGACCTGTATCTGTTCATTTTTATCGTGATAAGCGATGAGCGTCGCGGTAATTTTAAAACGATTCAACAGATGGGCTGCGACACGCGTATCTTCGCAGGCAATCAGGGCACATTGCCTTAAAGTTTCAATAGCGCGAAAAGTGATATCATTTAAATTTCCAATAGGTGTGCCCACCACAAATAGTTTACCTGGATTCATGGAAAATTTTGCTAAGAAAGAACAAATTCATGGATGATAATAACGCCCATGGGTAGAGATAGAATCAGGCTATCCATAAGGTCGAACATGCCACCGATACCCGGTATGCTGTGCCCAGAATCCTTGGCGCCCGCTAGGCGCTTCAACCCCGATTCGATTAAATCAGAAATGAGTGCAATGACGGCGATAAAGGCCGATACAATGCCGATTTTGATCTTAGAAAAGCTGGACGGCCAATGCTGAGCGCAACAAAACGCAAAAATATAGGCAATAGCGATGGAAAACAATAGAGAACCTAATAATCCTTCATAGGTTTTGGCAGGGCTAAATAATGGAGCCAATTTATGTCTTCCCCATCGGCTTCCGATCACTAAGCCACCGATATCGCTGAATTTAGCAACGGTAATAATCCACAGTACTAGGGTTAAAGGAAGATGGGAACCCGTGATGAGCGAAAGCTTATTGATAAATAAAAGGGGAATACAGAACATGACAGGGACATAAAGAATTCCAAAAATTGTCGGTAAGAAAATATTTTTTAGATCTTCAGGTTTTCCCATGACCGTCACGATAGCGAAAATGGTGATCATAAAGACGAAAGCAGAAAGAGCGTAATTGAGATCAATGATCCCATCCCTCACAAAGCAACTCTTCAGTAAGATCATTATTCCACAGATTACAGCACTTTTTTTATGAGGTTTCCAGCCCATTTTTTCCATGAGTTGATACAATTCCCATTGAGTAAGGGTAGAACATAGGATTAAGAGCAGGATCCCTCCCCAAAGGCCCATAGTATTGAGCATCCACGCCACAATTGCGAACAGGATCAGGGTGCTGGATATTCTTGAACGCATCATTTGCCGAAAGTTCGTTCATGTTGACCAAATGCCTGAATGAGGCATTCGAAGTCTTGTTTTGTGAAGTCTGGCCAGTTTTTTTTGACAAAAATGAGTTCTGCGTAAGCGGACTGGAGCAGAAGAAAGTTACTCAATCGTTGATTTCCGGATGTACGGATCAGGAGGTCTACATCGGGGCAATTTCCGGTGTCCAGCTGTTGGCGAAACGTCTCCCAGGAATAATCTTGTAGATCGCAAGGAGGGATTTTTTTCATAGTGCGTATCACTTCATCACGGCTACTGTAATTGACCGCAATTTTCAAAAAGAGCTTCTGATAATTACGCGTTTTTGCTTGAATCGCCATGATTCTCTCAACGAGGTCTGGTTTTAAGGCATTCAGATTTCCAATAAAACGCACATTGATTTCCTGTTTAAGTAAAAACGGCGTGTAATGGGTTATCGAACGAGAGAAAAGCTGCATCAAATAGGAAACTTCCGTTTCAGGACGCTTCCAATTTTCGGTAGAGAAAGCAAAAAGCGTCAAATGGGCAATATTTTGTTCTATGGCGCTCTTGACGATTTCAGTAATGCGCACTACACCGCGTCGGTAGCCCCAACTTAAAGGAAGGTGATGTTCCTTTGCCCAATGGCGATTACCATCCATAATTAAGGCCACATGTACCGGATTTTGTTGTTGCATGCCTCTTCTAATAGAGTACATTTTCGGCGTGCAGCAAGCGTATTCTTGATTAAGTTATCTTCATTTTCACGAGATCTCTTTGTAAAATGGATGGCACTTTCCTAAGCGAAGGACGATGCGTTTTAGTGCTTTAAATAGAGGATAGTTTTTAAGGCTATCGATAGCAAATTGTGAACATGTGGGTCGAAATCGACAGTAGCAATAAGGTCCGAATAGTAATAATTTCAGTGGAGACAAAAACAATTGGTAAATACGGAGCTGAAAGATGAGCAATCGAGCGACGAATTTCATGATATCATCGTCCTAAAAGTGTGCTGGGGTTAAACGATGAATGTTTCATTTTCTTCATGGCGACTTGCATTTGTTTGAAATTTTTCAGCAACGTGTTAACTTCTTGAATAGGTAGTCCGCAACCTTTGGCAATGCGCAAGCGGCGGGAACCGTCGATGATTTCCGGATGCGAGCGTTCTTTGAGCGTCATTGAGGAGATAATAGCTTCACTACGTTGGATGCGGTGGTTTGCTTCAGGAGAAGCATTTAAGTGATGCATACCGGGAAGATGTTGAATTAGGGATTCTATGGATCCCATTTTTTTAATGGATTGCAATTGTTGAAGGAAATCGTGGAGATCGAATTTTCCTTTTTTAAGTTTTTTTTCAAGGGCTTTCGCTTCTTTCTCCGTGACTTGCTCCTGGGCTTTTTCCACGAGGGATACGACGTCTCCCATACCCAATATTCGTTGAGCAATACGGGAAGGATGAAAAATTTCGAGCAGTTCAATTTTCTCTCCGGTTCCCATATAGCGAATGGGGACACCCGTAACTTCTTTCATCGATAAAGCTGCACCTGCGCGCATATCGCCATCCAATTTAGTTAAAATGATTCCCGTGAGCGCAACTGCTTCATGAAATTGTTTGGCAATGTTCGCCGCTTCTTGACCTAATGCGCCGTCAGCCACTAAAAATACCTCATCGGGTTGAACCTTAGTTTTGATGTCCTTAATTTCTTCAATCAGGCATTCGTCGATCTGCAAGCGTCCTGCGCTGTCAAAAATGACGAGGTCATGGCGATTTTTTTCGGCATATTGAAGTCCGGCATAGGCGATATCCACGGCATTATTGATATTGCGATCGATATAGCAGTCGATGGACGCCTGTCGCGATAGCACTTCCAGCTGATCCATCGCTGCGGGGCGATAGATATCGCAGCCGATAGCTAAGGGACGTGAAAATTTCGCTTTATTTTTTAAAAAATAGGCCAATTTAGCCGTTGAAGTTGTTTTTCCTGAACCGTGTAGGCCAATCATCAAAATTTTCAGTGGCCTATGGGTACTGAGTTCTGGAGTATGGTCATTACCCAATAATCGCGCGATCTCGTCGAAAATAATTTTGACAAATTGTTGTTCTGGGGTAACGTTTTGGATGACCGTTTGGCCGAGGCATTGTGTTTTAACGCGTTGAATGAAATGATTAACGACAAAAAAATTGACGTCTGCGGAAAGTAATGCGGAACGAATTTCACCTAAAACTTCCGAAATATTCCGCTCTGAAAGCTTTCCCAAGCCGCGTAAATTTTTAAAAATACGACTAATCTTATCGGTGATAGATTCAAACATACTTTACGGTCATAGAGGTAAAAAAAAGCGCGTCAAACCCTAAACATAAAATAAATTTTAGTGATATTAACTTTCGTTCAGGGAAAAATTTTGCGCAAATCTCCAAATCTCCCAACCTCCAGTAGAGCAATGCATACGACTTCCATGAAACGCATTGTAAGGTATAATCTTGTCCTGTAAGCAGACAAAGGATCAACGCGCTTACAATGCGCTTATATGAAATGATCTTATATTATATAGGAAAGGTGATTTGGTTGGCCAAAGTCTGAACATAACTCGCGCGCAAACCGAATATTTCTTTTTAAAGCATTTATAGTGTCTTTTCGGCCTTCAATCAAAGGGAAATAGGAAAACTTTTGAACAAGGTCAGATCCTGATTCTGGTAGTTTTGATGAGCCTTCATTAGGTTTAAGTTGCCAAAAGATTTTTTCTAAGAAACAGTGTATATCTGTTTTTTCTTGATTAAATGCATAGCTAATAATTGGATCATCACAAGGTTTGCTCACTTCACAGTCGGGGATATAAATTTTGTGGACGATAAAAAGCGCCAAGCTCAGCATGTCATTGTTTTGAATGGCGCTTTGTAGCCAAGAAAGTATATCGTTTTGGGAAAAGAAATTTTCTTTGCTTTTAATAATACTTTCTAGGTTTTGGAGCACTTCCTCCAACTCATCAATACTGTTTCTCTCTATACATTCATGTATATCCTTATCTACAATAGTTACATAAGCTAGTCTTTGCATGATTGGTGATATTAATACCTGCAATAGCTCTTGAGGCTCATTTACATCATTAAAATTACCCATTTTTGCTATGAATTTCATAAACTTTGGATTTATAGTCGCAATCTCCTTAGGAATCATGTTCTTAAACGTCTCATAATTACAACGGTAACATGGCATCATTTGCCCTTGCGAGGACGTTTCTAGAGTACTTGTCCCGGAACTACTGTCATCGGAACTATTTTCATCGGAACTATTTGATCCGGAACTATTTGATCCGGAACTCCTGTCATCGGAACTCCTGTCATCGGAACTCCTGTCATCGGAACTACTTTCATCGGAACTATTTGATCCGGAACTATTTGATCCGGAACTATTTGATCCGGAACTATTTGATCTGGAACTATTTGATCCGGAACTATTTGATCCGGAACTATTTGATCCGGAACTACTTGCCCCGGAACTATTTGATCCGGAACTATTTGATCCAGAACTACTTGCCCCGGAACTATTTGATCCAGAACTATTTGATCCAGAACTATTTGCCCTGGAACTCCTGTCATCGGAACTAATTTCATCGGAACTATTTGATCCTATCGCCCAAAAGTCCGACAACAAACTAATGTCATCGAAACTAATGTCATCGGAACTAATTTCATCGAAACTAATGTCATCGGAACTACTGTCATCGGAACTAATGTCATCGAAACTATTTGATCCTATCGCCAAAAAGCCCCACGACGGACTCCTGTCATCGAAACTACTTTCATCGGAACTATTTTCATCGGAACTATTTGATCCTATCGCCCAAAGGTCCCGCAACATACTGTCATCGAAACTACTTTCATCGGAACTACTTGCCTCGAAACTATTTGATCCTATCGCCCAAAAGTCCGACAACACACTGTCATAGAAACTACTTGCCTCGGAACTATTTGATCCTATCGCCAAAAGGTCCGACAACAAACGATTTTCATCGGAACTATCTTCTGATTCTGTCGCCAAAAGGTCCGACAACAAACGATTTTCATCGAAACTATTTTCTGATTCTGTCGCCCAAAGGCCCGACAACAATCCACTCCCTATACAAAAAGCTATCGATTTTAATAAATTTGTGTTTTTTGACTTTTGTTTATCAACAAAACTCAACCGCTGTGTTTTTGAATTTATTTTCATAATGCCGTGCAGCACATATGAACAAATATTCAAGTCAAGTATTTTTTTTTATTTTTTTCAATTTTTATTGAAAGCACCATCCCTTTCCATATCCGCCATACGCTTTTCGTAGGCTGAATGACGACAGAGATACTCAAAACCTAACAGCGAAATGACGAGAAGTGCAAAAGCGACGACACCTACAGTCCATGGACTTGTATAATGGAGTAAAGCGTAACCTAAGGCGGGAGCAAGTGCGTCTCGCAATCCCATCACAGCCGTATTGGCACTCATATATGCGCTAACCCTGCGGCTGGGGACAATATCTGTAACCCATAAGCTCCAAAAAACCATTCCTCCACTACGCCCTATGCCGAGGAGTATACTGGCTAAACTAATGACGCTGAGTTCATGAGTTGCGAAAAACAACGGAATGCCAATGAGAAAACAAAGCGTTACCCATTGACGCATGGTAATGAAATGAATGCGGTCATAGAGTTTGCCCCAAATTGGTCCACTAAGGATACATGCTAAAGGTTGAAGGATGGCAAAGAGACCTATAAGCGTGCCCAACGAAGCATCAATCCCATGTTTGTGATTTGCTAAATACTCCACTCTTAGGGGCAGCGTCATTTGATTGGCTACGGCAATGAGCGAGTAAAGGAACAAAATAGCTATAAAGATGCGGTCTTTAGCAATAAATTTGAAGTTATCCCTCAAGGACAAATGAAATGATGGCTCTACATTCTGCACCGGAATTTTGAGAAAACAAAAGGCGCAAAGGAGGGAAAGTAAACTGGCAATTGATAGTATATAAATGAAGTGATTTGGGGTTTTATTGAGAAAAATTCCTACACATTGAGTGAAGATGATGCCTCCTAAAGGCATGCAGGCCATAGCAGTTCCCACTTTATATCCGCGATACGGACGAGGATAATTCGTGCTATAGACACCAATCATTAAGGGGATTTGTTGTTTATCGAAGATTTTACCCAAAGCCATAAAAGTAAAAAAAGGAATCCAAGATGTGGAAAATGCTGCACAAAAAAAAGCAATGGCAATAAAGATGAAATAAAGGGCTGAAACTTCCATGGCATTCCAACGAGAGCGATGGGCCCACGCTTGAGTCAACGGCGTGAAAATCATGCCGATGAAACCAATGGAAGTGAGGAGCGCTTTAGAGATCAAAGGCATATCGAAAATGCGAATCGCCATCACAAGAATCATAGTACGCCATTCCTCATCTAGCGCCCCTTGGCATAAATAACGCAGGCAGTCGAAAAAAAATGTCTTTTGAGCAACTTTAGTGGAAACGCAAGCGCTTTGGCGATTGGAAAGCGCATCATCTTGACGCGTCATAATTTTATCAGGGATGGATTTTAGCGTTACGTTTGGGGTATCCAACGCGATTTTGTTCTGCTGCTGCATATTTTTTTTTAATATCTTGTTGATTTGGGAAAAAAATTTACTTAGTCAATAATCGTTAATGAAGCGAATTTGAAAAAGCAGGAGGAATTGCATTGGACAGGAAAGATATTGAAGATTTAATTGCGATTATGGATCGCTCCAGTCTCTCTGAGATTGAAATTGTAGATGGTAAGACAAAAATCGTTTTGCGCAAAAATGTGCAACCCTTATTGCCGCCTACTTTACCGCAAACCTACGCTTTGCAGCCACAGCTACAACGTGTTCCTGTCGATGAAGAAATTCCCGTGAGAGCAACACATAGCGAAAATCTCTATGTGATCAAATCACCAATGGTAGGAACTTTCTATGCGTCGCCATCACCGGAAAGCGATACTTTTGTTAGAGTAGGATCAAGGATTGAAAAGGATTTGCCTATCTGTATTCTTGAAGCGATGAAAGTGATGAATGAAATCCAATCTGATGTTTCTGGCGTCATTCGAGAAATTCTCGTCAAAAATGGTCAGGCCGTCGAATTCGGTCAGCCTCTATTTAAGGTGGAAATTTGTTAGATGTTTGATAAAATTTTAATTGCTAACCGTGGAGAAATTGCACTGCGCATCATGCGCACTTGTCGTGAGTTAGGTGTCAAAACATTGGCGATCTATTCTGAAGCTGATGAGCAATCCCTCCATGTACAATTTGCCGATGAAGCCATTTGCATTGGCCGTGCCCCGGCCTCGGAAAGCTATCTGCGTGCCGACCGCATTTTTAGTGCAGCGGAGTTGGGTAATGTGGATGCGATTCATCCCGGTTATGGTTTTTTGTCGGAAAATCCGATGTTTGCAGAACAATGCCTCGATTGCAAAATTAATTTCATTGGTCCGAGCCCTGAAGTTATTCGTCAAATGGGGAATAAAGCCTGCGCTAAAGAAATGGCGAAGAAGGCAAAGGTACCAATCGTTCTAGGGAGTGAAGGGGTCATTGAAAATGAAAACGAGGGCCTAAAAATCGCGGAATCGATTGGGTTTCCTATCATTATCAAGGCTGTTGCGGGCGGTGGCGGTAAAGGAATGCGTTTAGTATACAATTCCGTTTCTTTCAGCAAAGAATTCAACGTCGCCCGCGCAGAAGCCGAAAAGAATTTCGGCAATGGAAGGGTTTATATCGAAAAATTCGTCGAAGATCCGCGGCATATTGAAATCCAAATCGTTGCCGATCGACATGGAAAGGTTATTCATTTGGGTGAACGCGATTGTTCCATTCAGCGACGTTATCAAAAGATGATTGAAGAGGCGCCTTCGCCTTTGCTCGACAATAGTTTACGAGAAAAAATGGGGGATGCTGCTGTGCGTCTTGCGAAACAGTGTGCCTATGAAAATTTGGGAACGGTTGAGTTTCTCGTCGATAAGCAAGGTAATTTCTATTTCATGGAAATGAATACGCGTATCCAAGTGGAACACGGTGTGACCGAGGCGGTCACAGGCATCGATCTTGTCGATTTACAACTGCGCATCGCTGCAGGTGAAAAAATTCCATTCGACCAGAAAAATGTGAAATTTACACAGCATGCCATCGAATGTCGCATCAATGCAGAAGACCCAGATCGCCATTTTGCTCCATGTCCCGGAGAAGTGACATTGTACTACGCTCCGGGCGGTAATGGGGTTCGTATCGATAGTCACACCTACGGAGGCTATAAAATTCCCCAGTACTACGACAGTATGATTGGGAAATTGATCGTCACTGGCGGTACGCGAGAAGTCGCCATCAATCGCATGAGTCGGGCGCTCGGAGAATATATTATACGGGGCATCGCCACAACCATACCGTTCACGAAAGCCATTATGTCCGATATTGATTTTCGCGCGGGCAATGTAACAACGAAATTTATCGAAGAATTCATGAAGCGCAACAATTACGGATAGGCGGTACCGTTTTACTTCACAACGGCTCCAAAGGTTAAAATATTACGGATATTTTGAAAAAAATACAAGTTTTAGAAAAGGGTTGCAGCAATGATACTCGCTATTAAAAAAAACATTGGGAAAAGCTAAGATGAGAAAGTTTGCTATATCGCCTTCACGCTCAGAGAATTTTCCAGAATGGTACCAGCAGGTGATCCAAGAAGCTGATTTGGCTGAAAACAGCGCCGTTCGTGGATGTATGATCATTAAACCCTGGGGTTATGCCCTTTGGGAAAATATGCAGCACATTTTGGACGACATGTTTAAGAAAAGCGGTCATCAAAACGCCTATTTTCCGTTGTTGATTCCATTGAGTTATTTTGAAAAAGAAGCGACACATGTGAATGGATTTGCCAAAGAATGTGCGGTAGTAACTCATACGCGTTTACAAACAGACCGATTAGGCAATTTGGTTCCTACGGCACCGCTAGAAGAACCGCTCATCATCCGGCCAACTTCGGAAACGATTATTGGAGAATCCTTTTCGCGTTGGGTGCACTCCTATCGCGATTTACCGATTTTAATTAATCAATGGGCGAACGTAATGCGTTGGGAGATGCGAACCCGTTTATTTTTACGGACCTCGGAATTTCTATGGCAGGAAGGTCATACGGCCCATGAAACCGCAGAAGAAGCTAAAACAGAGGCAAGGACTATGCTTGCTTATTACCGCGAATTTGCCGAAGATTACATGGCAATGCCGGTTCTCTGTGGAGAAAAAACAGAGATGGAACGTTTCCCAGGAGCCGTGCAGACACTGTGTATGGAGGCGATGATGCAAGATCGAAAATCACTTCAGGCAGGAACGTCGCATTTTTTAGGACAAAATTTTGCAAAATCGTCCAATATTCAATTCACCGGACGTCACGGGGAACGCCAATATGCATGGACTTCTTCTTGGGGTACTTCAACACGTCTCATCGGCGGACTTATTATGACTCATGCTGATGATGATGGATTGATTTTGCCTCCACGTTTAGCACCGCAGCACGTCGTTATTTTGCCTGTAATTCACCATGACAAAGATGAAAATACTATCTTAGCATATTGTATGAATATAAAGCAACGGATCGAAGAAGTTCAATATGACCATTGCTTCGTAAAAATTCATGTGGATAAGCGCAATATCAATGGTGGCGTCAAAAAATGGGAATGGATCAAAAAAGGCGTCCCTTTGGTTCTGGAAATCGGCTTGCGCGATATAGAGAAAAATGCTGTATCGGTTTTGCGTCGCCACACCATGGAAAAGTATGCATTACCTGTTGACGTATTCATCCAAACTTTGGAGGAAGAACTCGT
>JAITAK010000029.1 GCA_031284165.1 Puniceicoccales bacterium | reverse complement strand
ATAAAGAAGAAACCGCTAATGACGAAAATTTCTCTAAAGCATTGGCGCAACTCGCCGACATCTATATCAATGATGCCTTCGGTGCCGCTCATCGTGCCCATGCTTCAACCGCAGGGATGACCCATTTCTTCGCCCATAAGGTTGCCGGATTCTTAATGGAACGGGAATTAAAATTTTTGGGTGAAAAAACAACGCACCCTCTACGGCCATTTGTTGTCATTCTCGGCGGAGCGAAGGTGAGCGATAAAATTTCCGTCATCGACGCTTTACTCGATAGAGCGGACTGTATGATCATCGGCGGCGCCATGGCCTACACATTCCTTCTCGCGCAAGGACATCAAGTGGGCCGTAGCTTGGTAGAACCCGATAAAACCAACATCGCCCTGGATGCAATACGGAAAGCCCGTGAGAAAAATATTGAATTCCTTCTGCCTATCGATGCCGTAGTGACCGATCATATCAATTTCGAAACGCATACCTTAGGAACGACAACCGTAGTGGGCTTAGATATTCCCGAAAATCTAAGTGGCATTGACATTGGTCCACAAACGATTAACCTTTTTACTAAAGCAATTCAAAGGGCTAAAACCATACTGCTCAATGGTCCCGTGGGCGTTTTTGAAGTTCAAGAGGCTGCTCAAGGCACATTCGCCATCATCGACGCGATTGCTAAAAATCGAGACGCCACTTCAATTGTCGGCGGTGGAGAGTCAATAAAGGCCGTCAAAAAAAGCGGCCGCGGAAACGATATCACCTTTATCAGCACAGGTGGAGGAGCCAGTCTGGAATTTCTCGAAGGTAAAGTTCTTCCTGGCATCGCCGTTTTAGATTCATAGAGGCGGAGGTCTTTGGCGCTTGCCCGATGTATTTTTAATAAACTTATACAAAAATTAAACTTTACATAGGCCGCAAAAAGATATCCTTAATTAAAAGGATGAGTAAGCCCAATACGTCAGGATGATGTAGATTTCAAAAAGTCACACAGCAACGTCTTGATATGACCTAGGTAACGGGAATAATGTCGCAACTTGGGAAAATACATTAACGTAGGGGATTGCATTGCGATGGGAAATATAATGGAAATTTTTCTTTAAAAGGATGAGTATGATGATGAAAAAAAAATCTAGGGGACTATTCCCAAGACTTAAGAAACTATGCAGAGGATCGATAGTCCTATGCGCTTTGCCTGTCACGGTTTGCGCTAGCAATAAACCAGAGGAGGCTGCGTCCAAAGGATTTTGGACGAGAAGCTGGGAAGCGATACGTAACACTTTTACCTCTTGGACCGGTAAAGGCAAGGAGACTAAACAAGATAAAGATCACGAAGCTGAAAAAAGTAAGGATGGCGATCTGAAAAAAAGCCCTCCTGCTTCCCTGTCGAGTGAAGATCATAAAGTTGAAAAAAATAGAGATAATGATTTGAAAAAAAGTCCTCCAGATTTCTCGTCGGACGAGAAAAGGCGAAAGCACAAAAAAGCTAGAAGAAGTGAGGAAAATCAGAAACAAAATGACAAAGAGGGCTTAGAAGACGATAGAGAAAATGAACTGTTCTAGAAAACACAAATAAAAATATCGCGACTAAAACTTAGCCAAAAATTAAGCCTGTTGTTGTCGCATCTTATTAATCTATAGATAACCTTGCTTTTTCGTTTCGGTACGCTGTATGTTTTATGCGCCCCACTTTGCCGTACAAAGTAGGCCAAAAGTTACTTCTTGAAAAATTGTCAATCTCTACCCTGCGGCGTAGCCGCAGGGCGTTATCATCAACCTTATAAGGAAAGCAACTAGGCGTTTCATGTCTGGTTTCTTTCTATGTCCAGAAAATTTTAAACCTCCTCGGGTAGGATATCATAACACATAGCCCTTATTTCGATTTTCTGTCAAAGCGATTTTCAGTACCTTTCCAAAGACGCTGAATATTGGGAAGATGGCGCAAAAGCACTATGATCATGATGAAAAAAGCTAACTCAATGATTTCTCTCCGATAGGCGAATAAATAAGCATTTAGAGGTAAAAAGAGGGCAAAACCAATGGAGGCCAGTGAAACAAAACGCGTAATGGAAAATACCGAATACCATAAAATAACCCCTAAAAATGTGGCACTCGGCATTAAAATGGATAATCCGCCCATGGCCGTTGCAACCCCTTTTCCACCGTGAAATCTCAAAAAAATCGAGTAACTATGGCCTAAAATAAGGCCAACCAGTAGTAAAGCGCTGACATTATTAGCTAAATTGGGATAGGGTCGAAAATACATTTTACTAATCAAAACGGGTAACAGGCCCTTTAAAAAATCGAGTAAAAAAACAAGACCACCCCATTTCGTCCCCAGTGTGCGTTTTACATTAGTTGCCCCTGGACTGCCACTTCCAGTGTTTAGAATGTCGATGCCTTTCGCTTTAGCGATAATAAACCCAAAGGGAACAGCTCCTAAAAAATATCCCACTAAGAAGATCCAATAAAACATAGACCAAATCGACCGGGAATTATAGTTACAAAATCCATAGAAATCAAGAGAAATGGCAAAAAGTTCACGGAAATATTCCTTGAAGAATTTTACGAATAATTATCGAAGTACTTAATCCAGGAAATAGAGGGACAAATTTTATAGTTGCACCGATTTTTTCCAGAACAAGGCGTTCTTCATTATGGAGTGTAGCGAGGGTATAATCGGCAGATTTTACATAAATATCTGGGGAAAAGCACTCCAAAATCGAGGCAAGGTGTGGCGTTTGGAAAATAAAAATGCCATAGACACATTCTAAAGCAGCAAGGAGATAGGCGCGATTTTGTTCACCGATAATAGGACGAGACGTTCCCTTTAAAAGACGGACGCTGTCGTCACCATTGAGTGCCACCCAAAGTTCGCCCCACTGAGCTGCCTGTTGTAGGGAAAAAACATGGCCTGCATGGAGTAAATCAAAACAACCATTGGTAAGAACGATAGTGCGATCGCAATGTTGTCTGCGTTGCGCTATCGCTTCCTCGAAGGAAAATAATTTGGGATTATGGATCAAATCGAGAAATGACATACCGCTTTTTCGGAGGAAAGTAATTTGGGATCGCGAGTGTCAAATCGAGAAAAAAAAGACATCCTCACTCCCTTAGATATCCTCACCCCTTAAAGAAACTTCTCACTGAGATATAGCAAAAAGTCTATAAATTTCAAGGCCAACAGTTACGAGATAGAACGACGCACTAGGCGTTGGTGCGCAGTGAACGAGAAAGCGTGGACTTGATGCGATCGAGAACGCCATTGATAAATACCTTAGCATTTTCGCCGGAAAATATTTTCCCTAACTCGATGGCTTCGTTAATGGTAACGATGGGAGGGATATCGTTGCGGTAGCATAATTCACAGGTGGCAATGCGGAGGATACATAGATCTACACGAGAAATGCGTGCTAAATTCCAATTCAAAGCAAAGCGATCAATGAGCGCGTCGATTGAAACTAGATTTTTTTGCAACAGCATCACCATTTCCTGGGCAAATTTAAAATTCGCGGGATTTTGATCCCCTAAAGCACAAAGGGAATGTAAATGTTCCGGTTCTGCGGCGATGCCCATAGCTTCACACATATACACCCATTGGACTGCGAGTATACGATTTTCGCGGCGCAAGGATATTTTTTCACTTTTCTGTATCGCTTCCATAAATTTCAACGGAAATTTCAAGAAACAGACTTATCATGTTCTTGAGGTTTATTTTTGATCACTTCGTCGACGATACCATAGGCTTTCGCATCGTTCGCAGACATGAAAAAATCGCGGTCTGAATCCTTTTCCACTTTTTCAACGGTTTGACCCGTACACTCGGCAAGGATATGGGTTAGCGTTTTTTTCCAACGCAGAATTTCCTTGGCAGCGATAGAGATATCGGAGGTCTGACCCGTCGCCTGTCCCGAAGGCTGATGGATCATCACGCGACTATGAGGAAGAGCATAACGTTTCCCCTTAGTCCCAGCCGTTAGGAGCACCGTAGCCATGCTTGCCGCTTGACCAATGCAATAAGTGACAACATCGCAGCTCATAAATTTCATCGTATCATAAATCGCCATACCTGCGGTAATGCTCCCTCCTGGAGAATTGACATACATATGGATGTCCTTTTTAGGATCTTCCATTTGCAAAAACAGGAATTGAGCAACGATGGCATTCGCAACGAAATCGTCGATATGGGTCCCTAAAAAGATGATGCGATCCTTGAGGAGTCGACTATAAATATCCCAAGAACGCTCTTGGCGCCCATCCCTTTCATAAACATAAGGAAGAGGCATATAGGTTTGACTGATGATTTTATGTTGCATTGCAAATTAAACTCAATGATTTTACTTTTGTTTAAAGAAAAAACGATGTTTCGGGGCTCTTTTCGAGACTCTAGGTTAAGCTACTGCTGACTTGTTTAAAGTCAAGTTCATTCGAATCACTCCTTTGAAGAATTTTATAAACCTTCGAAAGCGATGAAAAAGTTTATCCCTTTTTAATATAAAAATTCTAGTGCTCGATATGAGCGTTCGCGATGAGCAATAGACCGAATCGTTCCTGCGTTTCTAACGTCTCACTTAAAGATAACAGATCATCTCTTTGGCATTGCCTCTTAAAATAAAAAATCAAAATCAAATACTCCATAATCGCTCTTCGTCGTCAAAGATGATCTATTACGAACATCCCTTTCCTCCAATTTTTAATGCCCATACGCGGTTATTGATTTTAGGATCTTTTCCCTCTGTCGCTTCCAGGGAAAATAATTTTTACTACGCACACCCTCGAAATCGATTTTGGAAGATCATGGCCTGCCTAACCCAAACATATCCTTTCCCTGCGCATGTTCATGAAAAAGTGTTTATGTTACTGAAAAATAAAATTGCTTTATGGGATGTAGTTCAGCGCTGTACGATTAACGGATCACAGGATGGAACTATAAACAACGTTATTCCAGTGAATTTGTCATTGATTTTAGAAAATTCCCATAGCCAATACATATTTACTAATGGTAGCAAAGCTCATAGCCTTTATAATCAATACCTTCTTAAAGACGTCGCCATCGAAGCTCAAAAATTACCCTCCACTAGTCCAGCCAACGCTACTTATAACTTAGAACAATTACTTCAGAAATGGCGAATCATCATGGACTATTTATAAACACAATGCTTTTAAACTTATTGGATCAAAGCACTATGCCGCTGTTAAAACAAATCAAGGCGTCGATAATGCCTTACAGGACCTCTGCAGCGAAGCGCCAGTTCCTGCTTTAACCTTCAAGGTTGACATTTTTTTGAGTCTTTTTGATCATTATAAAATGATAATAGCAACGAAAGATGTCGCTGTAGGACAGCCATCGAAACGTTTTATAGGTATTTTTTCCTTGGCGATGATTAACTGCGCAGCAGTACTTAATTTAAAAAACTTTCCGGTGATGGCCGAGTATGGATTAGGCATGTTATTTTTCTACGCATTTTCCGTCTTTTTCTTTTTAATTCCCACCGCATTAGTTTCCGCGGAACTGGCAACAGGATTTCCCGGAGAAGGTGGGATTTTTCATTGGGTCAGTAAGGCACTAGGGGATCGTCTAGGGTTTCTAGCCATTTGGCTACAATTTGTATCTAATGCAGTTGGTTTTCCAGTCACATTGATTTACCTTGCTGCACTTCTTGCCTATGTGAGCGGCTATCCTGAGCTTGCGGCGAGAAGTGACTATGTCTTTTTGGTGGTTTTGGTCGTGACTTGGTTGGGAACGGGGATTACATTGCGCGGAATGCGCCTTACGAGTTTTGTAACACATTGGGCTTCGCTATTAGGGATGATCATACCGGGGCTGATTGTCATTTTTCTCGGAATTTCATGGATATTATGTGGACATGACTCATATACAGCGCTTTCTTTAGAAGCGCTATTTCCCAGATTAAATTCCGTGGAGCAGTTCATTTTTTTACTCAACGTATTTTTAGGATTTTCAGGGTTAGAAGTTTCCGCGGCACACATTCAGGAAGTTAAAAATCCTCGCCGCAGTTATCCTTGGGCTTTACTTTTAGCTGCGGTCATGATTTTCGCTATTTCCCTACTAGGTTCTTTGGCCATTGCATTTTCCGTGCCGAAGGAGGTACTCAAGTTAGAATCGGGAGTATTACAGGCGATGGAAGCTCTACTGACCCAATTTGATCTCGGTGTACTAACGCCATGGATCGCGCTTGCTATGGCCTTAGGAGCTTTAGGGCATTTTGTCGCTTGGGTTGCGGGTCCAGCGCGAGGGTTATTGGCGACAGCGAAGTGTGGTTATTTACCGCCTTTCCTTCGAAAAACCAATGCTTGGGGCATGCCTTCGGCGATTATGGTAAGTCAAGCCTGTGCCATCACATTTTTTTCGCTGTTCCTTCTATGGCTTCCATCCATAACGACGTGTTTTTGGGTTTTAATGGCCATGACGGCCCAGACGTTATTGGTCATGTATATTTTACTATTCATTACCGGTATCGTCCTCAAGTTCAAATATCCTCAAGTTAAGCGCGCTTATACCGTGCCTTTCGGGAAATGGGGAATGACCGCAATAGGGTCACTGGCAACCTTAGCCTGCATCGGCGCTTACATCATCGGATTCCTACCTCCCAAAGAGATTCACTTTGAAAATAGGATGCTCTATGTATTGATCATGCTTTTAGGCAACGCGTTCCTGATGCTGCCGGCGTGGGTCATCATCCGCTCGCGGAAATTCCATGAAAAATCTGCGCCAAAGCAGGTTGAATTTCTAGGGATGGAAAAATAATTTCTTAAGATTTTTTTTATGGAGTTGACTGTGAAGCGATCCTTCTTAAAGAAATAAAAGAGAAGTGGTGAAAAGCGAAATTAAGTCTATTAACTCGGTTCGCAAAGAAGCGGTAGTTGTTGTTGAAAAGGACGTCGTCCAAAATGAGGAAAATTTAATTTTACAATCCTTTGGCCACGATGTTAAAGTTCCAGGGTTTAGGAAGGGAAGAGTTCCTTCTACGCTCATTAAGGCGCGCTATGCCAAGGAACTTGATGCGCAAGTGAACAAAGCGTTGGCATCGAAGATTTTTAACGATGTGGTTGAAGAAAATCAGTGGAATCTTTTTTCACTCGCAAAATTTAATGTTGAAAATGTTGCCGACGGTTGTAAGACGTTCACATTCGTCATCGATTTAAGACCTACCTTTGAACCTTTGGATTATAAAAACATTGCGATCGAACAACCTGCAATTACGGTAAGTGACGACGAAGTCCTGGCGATGATCGAACAGATCCGCCACCATCACGCGGATTACAGAAACGTAGAGCGTCCCATTCAACAAGGGGATTTTGTGCGTCTGAACTATGAAGGATACTTCGAGAATGGACAAAAGGTATCGGAGCTCCTTCCTTCCCAAGGGATTTTAGGAGGACAGGACAGTACTTGGCAAGAGATCGGAGCTGAAAGCGAATATAACGGTGAAAATGATATTTTTTTCCACATTGACGCCGTAGTCGACGGACTCGTCGCCATGAAAGTTGACCAGGAAAAAACAGTCACTGTCGTATTTCCGGATACTTTTTCCATCCCAGAATTGCAGAACAAAAAGGTTTTTTATAACATTAAAGTTCTCGAGGTCCGAGAAAAAGTCCCACCAGAATTGGACGATGCCTTTTTTAAGAAACTCAATGTCGAAAGCCTTGAAGATTTGAAAGCGCGCGTCTTAAGGGATCTTCAATATCAAAAATTGCAGCAAGTGCGTCTCGAGCAACGGGAAAATATTGTACAGAAGATGATCGAAAGCGCTGATTTTGAAGTCCCTGAAACCGCGGTGGAATACGAACATATTCAAGTAATGCGCAATTTTCTTGAACAGCAGATCTATAAGGGAGCGACGATGGAAATGCTTAAAAGCGAAGGAGAAGATTTATATGAAGAAACCTTAGAGCTATCTAAAGATCGCGCTAAAATCAATTTTATCCTCGAGGTCATCGCCCATAAGGAAAATATAACCATTACGGAAAAAGATATGGAACAGATGATCATTCAAGAGGCTTCTTTGTTGGGAATTACTCCCGATCAACTTATTGCACAATTGAAAAAGGATAAGGATCGCATGCAGGAATTGCAGCGGCGTGCGCGTTTTGGTAAGACCCTAGATTTTATTTTGCTCTATAATCTGAAGAAAAATTCCCCAGAAATTGTTAATCCTCTCGCAGAAGAGCCAGCCCCTTCTGCAATAGCATCGGATGCGTCATTGCCGTCGCAGTCGCAAGAAGGCCAGCCAGAATAAGATTGATTAAAGGGTATTTTTCCTACATAGGTTGTTTTTTTGACAGAGCGATCATTTATGCTGCGCCTTTATTCCAAATCGCGAGTTTCTTTACTTTAATTAAACGATTCTCCTAAATTATCCATATGCGATTTTGATTTGTAATGCTGCAGATTGTATTTGATTGTGCTCCATACATTTCCGATTCGATCATTTCTTTCTCTAAACATCATTGAACCTCGAAAATGTTTGAAAAGTTTCTGGCGGAGAGAGAGGGATTCGAACCCTCGAGCCCCGTTTTGCAAGGCTACCTTCTTAGCAGGAAGGGGCTTTCGACCGCTCAGCCATCTCTCCTATACTTGTTGTTTAAACAAGCTAAGAAATGAATAGTCCAGGTCAAGGAAAAGTTAACTTTTGGTGTTCCGGTTTTCCGGAAATCACTATCTTAGATAAAAAAATAATCGTCACGACTATAAATCGCCGGAATTATATCACCAGGACCATAAATTGCCAGAACGATAATAATTTAGCCTTTTTTCGGTAAGAGCTGGATGTGTCGTGTTTTACTTTGACTCGTTGCCTCTGCCCTCAGACAGTATATACAAGTGACGGCATTTTTGTCTTCCGGAAATCCGGCATGACAGCCACACCGCTCGCCTTGCGAACTTTAAAAAAAAGTAAGGAATGAACCTAATAATAAAAATCACGCCCACTCCAGCCAACAACTCATAATAGATGAAATTATAAAAGATCCAGTATAAAATAACAAAAGCCAAAAAAACTTGCAACTTTTCACCTTCTCGCTTCGGTGAAATAAAACGTGTTTCACGTGCTCTGTTTCATTGTTAATGAAATTTATAATTTTTTTAATGAAAAGCAATGCTTCAACTTTTTTTTTAATAAAATCATCACGCATAGAGACCTGAAAAACAGTCGCGATTTTGCTTTGTTGATCGGCAATCACTTTTAGCAAGAACGTTTTTTTAAGGAACCTCACCAATCACAGTTCAGGAAGTCTTAATTTCAACCATCTACCGCCCCAAAGGAACATTTTCAAGCCTGATGAATGTTCATCGTTCATAAACGAGGATATGATCCGCGACTATCGCTCAACTGCCGCTCATTTAATGGAGAATTTTTATAAAAAAATACCCTTTATTGCTTTTCACAGTTCTTTGTAAATCCTTGCGAGATAACAAAGAATATTTTTCTATTTACTTTTCACGTTTTTTCACTAAGAGTCTTTCTGAGAAACGCAATGAATTTCTTTTACAAAAGTTTCAAGGAAAAGAAGTCTGGAAGTATGATCCTTGTCGTCATGATGCTTACGGCATTCTGTACCACCATTTTAACGCTGTTCCTCGAAAATGCTTTTGACGACGCCAAGTACCGTCAACAGATGCAGTCCTCCGCACGCCTAAAAGTTGAAGCCTATGCTTTTCTCGACCTCGCATTGGACTTCCTCGACAAATACCGCAAGGAAGCCAACGCAGAAAAACTTTCCGGAGAAAATCCCCCCATTAATAAAGGAGCAGATCAATTGGTTTTTGACAGCGATATTTTAGGCGCTGACCCCAATGCTATCTCCATTGGGAATTATATTACGCAAAAAGTCCATCAACGGCTTAGTCGTAAAGAGGCTGACTTTCCCAAAGATTTTCCACCAGTCGTTGCCGTAACATCCACGGCCGAAATTCCTGGTCAACTGAAACATGGCGATTACTGCATTCGCTACGAATTTGAAGATCTCACCGGAAAAATTCCCCTATGCAAAGAATTTTTTAGTAAGACAGGGATCGCTTTCCGAACCGCCGTTATGGATATGATTCCTTCTAATCAGCTGGGGGTCAATGAAAAGGAGAACGTGGGAAAATTTATAGATCAAAATTTGACCTTCACCGGATGGTCTGCTGTAGAAAAGATAGCCCGTGGCGAAAGCTTACTTTCTCGCACAGCTTCTCCATGTAATGTCGAATACTTAAAGCAGTGGTTCACTATCGAGCCTGCGATCATTAAAGCCCAAAAAAGTCCCCCAACTCATCGTCAGTCCCAGCCGTCTCCTAGTTCCTCTTCCAAACGCTCTTCGGGTAAGGGTGACCCAAACAACGCTTCGAAAACATCATCAACATCTAACCCTGCTGCGCAAGAAAAGAAACTTAATCTCCTTACTGTAAAACCAGAAATTCTACAGGCTATCGCCAAGAGTTATGGTGGCCTCGCTTTACCTAGCGCGCGTACATTCATGGAATATCAACAATTTATCAACGTCAATGGGGCTCTGAAATCCTATTGTGGTTTGGAAGTACAATTTTTTGCACTAACCGTATCCGTGACGGCGGGAGGAAATAATACCTTCATACTGCGTTGCATCTGTGAGGCTACAAGGGGGAATAATGCCCAAACCCCTAACCGTAGACAAAATGATGCTCGAGAGAAGATTCCTGATGCCACGCCAAATGCGGCTGCGGGAAAACGATGGCCTTTTAATATGATCAAAATGGAGGAATTTTAAAAATTATGGGAACGATTAGGGATAAATTTTCCAATTGGAAGGAAGAACGCCAGTTGACCAACGCGGAACATGTTTGTATCGTTCCAGCAGATCTCTGTTTTATGAGTACATGTCCTATGCCTACGGGGAATGTGAGTACACATATGATTGAAAACATTGTTTTCCTTTCTCTGGAAGCTGCAAGCCCATTCCCTCCGAATGAGATTTTATGGGGATATGCCATCGATGCGACGCGAAGCACCATTCATATCTTTTCAGCTCTAAAAAGCCGATTGCGTGCCATCGACCCTCAGGTCGACTTTGCGGCCTATATTTTACCGGACTTCATCGTACCTATTCTCAGTCCCTCGATGACTAGAGCTATTCTTAGATACAATCAACGAGATTCCCTCTTCGAAAGAAGCGCGACCAATGGTATTACAATTACCTCATTCAACCTCTCCAATACCGAAACGGCTTCGCTACCTATATTCGAATTGCTCTCAGTAAAACCTATCAGGGAATTTGGACTGACGATCACATTTTCTCGCAAAGAACCTTCACAGGAAGTGCCAACAAAATATACCACGAACTTTCCCTTTCACAATGCTGCTATTATGGCTGCCAATATGCAGCATATGGAACTGAAAAAACTACAGAAAAAACACAAAATCGCCACGAATATAGCCCTTTATACGGCCTATATTGCCATAATCGCTGCTATTATCGGATTAATCGGACTCTTTCAATTGCGCTACCTCGCCCATTGCGAAAAGGATTTTGCGATCCAATTAGCTAATAAAGATGAACATATTAAGCAAATCCAACTCAAGGAGGATCGCACGCGCGAATTAGATTTATTTTCCAATAAAAAGCATGCTTACTTCCGTGGCTTGGAAAAAATTAATGAATTACGTCCCGAAACCGTTACTTTTCAATCCCTCTACGCTTCCGAAGGAGAGAACTTCGAAATTAAATGCCTTGCGAAAACGCTAGCGGATGTGGAGAAATTTAAAAAAATACTTGAAGAGTCTGGGCTTTTTAAAGTAGTAAGAATTGAAGATAAAATGGTACAAGATAACCAAAGTATCCGTTTTGCGCTCTTTTTAACCTTTGAAAATTTATGAGAAAGATATCCCGATTGAAATCACTTTTTTTTCTTCTTCATCAAAAGGAATTCGTAACCGTCAGCTCCTTGTGTACTTTGCTTGCCCTGGGAATCACAGCTTACGACTTCAGTGTATGGAAACAGTACTGCAGGCTTAAAGTGAATAATTACAAAAAAAAGTCAGAACAGGACTCTTGGCTGAGCCGGGAAAAGGAAATTAATGAACACTTCCGCTCGATTATTGATGAGATTTTGCACCGCGATAAAATAGATCAACCTAAACTGATGAGCCTCGTTAGCGATGCTGCTAAGAAGCTATCAATTAAATACAATGTAGGTATGCCTGAAGAAGAAAGTGGAAAATTCTTTTCTTTCAATAAAATTTCCATTAATTTGAGAGACATTCATTTCTCCGACGTTTTGCAATTCGATAATATCGTCGAAATTAATGATTCTAACCTTTGTATTGATGATATGGAGATCATTATGCGCGATAACAAATGGCTCACTGCTAAAATCGGCATCTCGGCTCTAGACATTAAAACGGACAGCGACGTCGATAAAATTGTGGCGAAAATTTTAGAGACACATCACTTGGATGAAAAATTAATTAAGTGGAATGAACGAAGTAGTATATTAGAATAATTAGGACAAAACAATGAGAGTAATTTATTAAAATAGGATGGTTATGAAAAAAGGAAAATATTTAATTTTTGGTCTGTTTCCATTAGCGATATCTGCAGCCTTACTTCAAAGTGTAAGCCGTGCTGCTTCAGCAGCATCGGTGGGACGAGATCGAGGCCAGGAGGAATCCACCGTGGCACCTCCTCCTGCGGCTGCCCAGCAGAACCAGTATGAGGCTTCACAAGAAGATATGGTCAATGAATTGGCCTTTTCCAATGCGGATCCTCGAGAGGTGATCGGCCTCCTGGAACAGTTGACAGGACGCACTGCCCTCGTGGAACAGAAACTACCTACGGCGAAAATTTCCCTCGAAATTCAGGAACCGATTTCCCGCATCGAAGCAATCGCTGCACTGGAAAGCGTCTTGAGTTTGAATGGCATCGCTGTCGTCGATATGGGCGAAAAATTTATGAAAGTCGTTACCGCAAAAACGGCACTGACTCAATCTCCCGATGTCATTGACGAATCCCTTCTCGGCTATGAACCTAACCAGAAGGTGTTTTCTAAATTTTTCACGCTGAAATATTTGGATGCGAATGAGGTGCAAAGACTGATTAAACCCATGCTTACACCTATCTCTTCCAATTCGATCATTCTTCCGGCTGCCAACTCTTTATTCATTACGGATACGATGACCAATCTGCAAAATGTGGAAAACCTCATCCGCCGTATCGATACCCCAATCCAAATGAGAGAAGCGGTGAACTTTATCCCTTTGAATAACGTTAAAGCTTCGGCAATTGTGAAGAAATTTGATCAGCTGAAACGCGGAGCATTTAAAAAATACTTCTCCATGACCGCCATTGATAGCGATGATTCCAGCAATCAATTGATTGTCGTTACCCCTGAGGAAAATTTCCCTATCATTCAAAGAATTGCGGGGCAATTGGATAATAAATGCGACCTGCTCCTTAAATCAGAAGTCCTGCGCATTAAACACGGAGATGCTAAGAAAATCGCTGATATCGTTTCTGGAATTATTAAAGAACAACGCAGCCGCATCGAAAAGGAAAATCGCATGGCTTTTGAACGCCAACAAGCGAAAATGACTGCCCAGGGAAACCTGGCTCAAGCTTTAGCTCAGGCTGCGCATGGAGCGCGAAGTAATCAACAGATCAGTAATACCTATAGCGACTTCATTTCTTCCCAACAGGTGTCTAATGAAGGCGAAGAGGAACAATTCGCTCACTTTTCTGCTAATTTGACTCTCTCTTCCGACGAACGCAGCAATTCAATCATCGTCTATGGCACCGCGTCAGACCTTGCTCAAGTGCGTGCCCTCGTCAATGATTTGGACGTCCTGCTGGATCAAGTACGCATTGAGGTCATCGTCGCTCAGGTCACCCTGACTGAAGGCCAGCAGAGCGGTATCGACGCCCTCAATTTGGGCTTTAACCAAAATAGTACCGCAGATGCCACTATACCGATCAATCGAAAACACGACATCAGTTTCTCTAGCGCTATCGCTGGAGGTTCAAGCTTCAAAGGAACCTTGAGGAACTTTGCCCTAGAAACGGTCCTAAAACAAGCTAAAACAGATTCTAATGTTAAGATTCTTTCGACGCCAACCCTGGTCACAACACATAATCGCAAAGCGCAATTTAAAATTGGTGAGGATCGCCCCTTCGTCGATTCCAGCGTGAAAGGCGATACCGTCGATGCTAAAGAACGCATTCAAATCACTTACAAACATGTCGGTCTCGAACTTATTGTGACACCCCTCATCGGTAGTAATGGTATTATTCAGATGGAAATTGAACAAAAAGTTTCTAAACATAATGCCGATGTCGCCATCGGAGGAACGACAGCACCCGTCATTTCCGATAAGCAGATCAATTCCTTCGTGAGCGTGGCGAATGAAGATGTCATCGTTCTTGCGGGATTTAAAGAAAAACAACATAATCAAAAGCACGGGAAAATGTTCATTCTCGGTGATATTCCTATCCTCGGCGATGCTCTGTTCAGTTCGAAGACACGCCAAGAAGAAACCGTGGAGTTAATTATCTTCATCAAGCCAACCATTATCCTCCATCCTCAAGATGAAGCAACTTATCTCGATAAACGCCTCCAAGTCACGAATTTTAAAGATGACATCGAATACTACAAGTTAAGCGGCGATTTCCCTGCCAGTAAGCCCTTCCCTAAAGATACGATCATCGGTTTAAATGCGGAAACCATTCGCCCCAATGTCGGTACAAAGAAAAGAAGGAAGCCCTCGGTACCTGCAAACAACGCAGATGCCTCTTATACCAAAGCGGCCGTTCATAAAGAAGTCCCCTCAAAAGATCTAGCGCACACGGTAGCTCCCGCTACAGCGGCGTCAACCTCGGCTCCCCATGCCACAGGAAGCTCGCAAAAAAATAAGCAAGAGGAAAACGCAAACACCTCTGTCAACGAAGGTGATAATGAAAATCATGCCGTAACGCTTCCTCATCTTGAAAATGAAGCACCTTCTTCAAATACGCCTACGCCATCGTCAGAAGTACTGCCCGCTACGGATGCGTCTCAACAGAAGAGTAATATTAATAAAGGTAAAGGTACGCATACTAAAAAAAATGACGCCTTAAAAAAGAAAAGACGCGGCTCGCGAAGGCATTGAAAATAAATTCAAAGGAAAGGAATGACGATGAATTATAAGAAAAAGTCTCTTCTCTTGGCCATAGCTTTTCTAGGCTATAGCCTGGCCTATGGCGAATTCGAGTCCCTGAAACAGCGGTCCCCCTTCGGCGATACGCCTAAACCAGAACCCGTAAAACCTGTCCCTAAACCGCCACCCCCTCCCCCACCGCCGCCTCCTCCCCCGAAAAAGCCGGCACCGCCGCCGCCTCCTAAAAAACCTGAACGAAAATTGGGCTTTACAGGTTATATGCGCATGGGTAAAGATGAATACTTTTCCATCTGCGATAGCACGGAAAAGGATGTTATTCGTACGGTAGTCTCTACCCGTAAACCATCTTCTCGGCTTCCTCAAGGGTATACTATGGGCAAATTCAATAAAAAAGATCAAACCCTAGAACTCGTCGTCAATAAACATAGCTATACTTGCAAAAAAGAAGGAGGAGATAAAAAAACGGGGGCGAATAATCGTAATTCCAACACTTCCAATAGCAATTACAAGAAAGCTTCATCCAATAAATCTTTTTCAAACAATGCGTTTTCTTCCAAAGCGAACGATTTCGACTTCGATTTCGATTTCGATTGGGGTGATTGGGAATAAGCAGAAAAATGACTTTAAACACTTAACTTAATTTTGGGCAATATGGAAAATCTAGATAAAATACTCGCAAGCGTCGATCCAACATTACCATCGGCGATTGCAGCGAGTATTATCGATAAAAAAATCGATATCCTCGCTGAAAAATTAGCAAGAACACCTACGGATGCTTATGAGTGGCTATCCAGTATGTGCGGCCTTCCATTCATCGGAAAATTTACTGTTTCCAAGGATGTGACTGCAATTCTTCCCGATAAAATACTGTTCGAATACGTCTGTCTCCCCATCGATCTTGAGGAGAATCGCCAGGGTCTGATTTTCGCCTGGCCTCCAGATACGACCATGAAAAAATGGATCCGCGCTGCAACGAATCTCGAATTTGTCTATTGCCTAGGCCCTGCTCAGGATATTCGCAAATTTATTAACGAGCGCTTCGGCGTCGGTGCGGGTAGCTTTGTTGATGCCGAAGGCAATGAAGGTCTGGTCTCTAAAGTGGAGACCGTCCAGGAAGATGAGGACGCCGTCGTCATTAAATTCGTCAATGAACTCATTAAACAGGCCCTTAATGACCGGGCAACCGATATTCATTTCGAACCTCAAAAAAATTCATTACAAATCCGCTATCGCATCGATGGTGCTCTCGTCCCTGTAAGCTTACCTCCTAACCTCGTCCTCTATCAAGCGGCTATCATCTCTCGCTTGAAAATTATGGCTAAATTGAATATTTCTGAGAAACGACGCCCTCAAGATGGTCGTATTGCTTTTCGTTCTGGAGACAAGGCTATCGACATCCGCGTATCCACGCTTCCTATTGCCTATGGCGAAAGTATCAGCTTACGTCTCCTTAATTTAGGCGAGGCTCCTGTTGAACTCGAAGGCATGGGTCTCGGGAAAAAAGAATTTGACCAAATCGTCAACGCTATCACTCGGCCCCATGGTATTGCCCTGGTTACCGGACCCACCGGATCGGGAAAATCAACTATGCTTAATGCCTGCATCCGCAAAATTCGCGATCCAGAAATTCGCATCATTACCGTCGAAGATCCCGTAGAGTATGAGATCCCCGGCATCAATCAATGTCAGGTCCAATCCGATATTGGTATGACCTTTGCCAGCGCATTGCGTTCTATTTTGCGCCAGGATCCCGATGTGATTATGATTGGTGAGATCCGTGATGCCGAAACGGCTGATATCGCTATCCGTGCCTCGATTACGGGACACCTTGTGCTCAGTACGCTTCATACCAACGATTCTGCAGGTGCCGTTTCTCGACTTTGTGATATGGGTTTGGAACCTTTCCTCCTTGCTTCTTCCTTACAACTGGTTATTGCCCAGCGTCTCGTCAGAAAAATTTGTTCTCACTGTGCTAAACCCGTTAATTACACTCCAGAAGAATTAGAATACGCGCTACGTGCTTTGCGCATCGACCCCACTCACGAAATTGCCTATAGCGATAAAATTCGGGCTGGCACGGGTTGTGATCACTGTAAAGGGGGTTATCGAGGAAGAATTGCCGTTCATGAAGTCCTTGTCATCAGCGATAAAATTCAACAGGGTATTATTAAAGGAGCGGCGGCACGAGAAATTCGCGTCATGGCCCTTAACGAAGGTATGCGTACTTTACAGGCTTGCGCTTGGGAACACGTCAAACAGGGAAAAACAACCCTCGATGAAATTATGCAATTCGCTGATAAAAATAATATGGAAGAATAGAACAGCCCTCTTCGTTCTTTGGAATGGAAACATCCAGTGCACCCAATCTCAGTTTTTTTCAAGGCTCAACGGATTCTTTTTAAGAAATCCATTGACAGCGCATTAAGAGCAACTAACGTAAACGAGGGTCAGGTATGGGTTGGTAGCTCAATGGTAGAGCAGTGGCCTTTTAAGCCATTGGTTCTGGGTTCGAATCCCAGTCGACCCACCATTGCCGACTTAGCTCAGCAGGTAGAGCACCCGCCTTGTAAGCGGACGGTCGTCAGTTCAAATCTGACAGTCGGCTCCACTGAATGTCTTAAGGAATAGGTTCAGATTCAATCGATTGGTTTTATTGTTCTTGAAGATAGATTTAAATTTAATCGATTAGTTTTGTTATTCTTGAGGATGGGTTTAAATTTAGTCGATGGGAACCATTATTCTCGAGGATGGGTTAAATTAAAGCTGACGGGTTCATTCGTCAAGCTTGGGTATGAGTTTAAATTTCTTCATAGTTCAGGAAAGTTTGCCGGGGTAGCTCAGCAGGTAGAGCAACGCATTCGTAATGCGTGGGTCGTGAGTTCGAATCTCATCCCCGGCTCCAGGGCGATACACAATATTTTGCTGTGCCTTTTCCTCCGTCAAGGTCTAGGGGAGTTAGACGTGTACGAAGTGTAACGGTGGGGGATAAGTTCCTCAATCAGTGCAACAACTTGTTCCAAAGTATGGCGTGTAGTATCGATAAATAAGGCTTCACAACGGAGATGATCAAGAGAGTCTCGTTGCGTAACGCTATCAGTTTCGCCCTCATTGCGGCGGCGATCTTCACGGATCTTTGGATCAGCGGTAAGGAAAACCCGCACATCCGCTTCAGGAAGCACATGCGTAGTCATATCGCGTCCTTCCATAACGATGCCTGAAAAATTAAATTTCTTCGCTACATTGATCAATCCTCGTTGATATTTCCTCAATTTTCGGCGAATTTCAGGAACCTGGGCAAAAAGAGCAACCTGTTTATTGACCCTTTCGGAACGCAATTCATCCTCTGCGATTGAAAATCCATTAATAATCATTCGGCTATTAGTTTCATCGAGGAGCGTATCCAAAGTAAAATTTTCAAGTGCATTTATAATTTCGTCCTTATCATCAGGGGTGATATTCATTTTCAGCAAAAAAAAGGCCAAGGCGCGATAATGATGCCCGGTATTCACATTCAGCAGATGGTATTTTTTAGCCAAGGCAGAAGCGGCAGAAGATTTACCTGAGGCGGCAGTACCGTCGATAGCGATGGACAAAAATGGTTTTGGGCTGGCACACATATCTAAAAATTTTTTCTTCAAATTAAAGTAATCAAAATTTTTATCCCAATGTACAATGACAAGATAATCCCATTGAGGATTCAGGCGATACTGTTCTTGGCGAAAAATTTCACGAAATAGGCGTTTAATTTTATTACGCTTATGGGCCTTTCCCACTTTTTTACCGACAATCACCGCGAATCGCGGAAGATGATTGCTTTTGTTTTCCTTCACCTTGCAAATAAATCCCGGTGCGTTCTCGCAACTGCGGTTTTTCAGCGCAGTTCCCATTCTAAACTGATCAAAGTCGGACTGCAATTTAATCCGTTGGCACTTTTTCAGCCCCATAGAAACTTATTAATAACGGGAGACGGTAGCCGACAATTTGACGCGGCCTTTATGACGACGTCGGGATAAAACTTTACGTCCCCCTGATGTTTTCATACGGGCACGAAAACCAAATTTTCGAGCTCTTTTAACTTTCGAAGGATGATAAGTAGGGTTCATATCTCTAAGAAGGCAAGGAAAGGATTATTCGCTTCATTGTCAACAGTAAAATGGAAGTTATTTATAATATTTTCGAAAGATTATTTTCGTTTACCCTCTACAGCTTCGCTATTTTTTATAGGTTCCACATTTTCGATAATGACCTGATTATTTTCATCGAGGCCGAGGCGCAAATTGGAGCCTTCCACGAGGATACCCTTTAAAAATTCCTCTGCCAAGAAATCTTCGATATATCTTTCCAAAGCGCGTCGCAATGGTCGGGCGCCATATTTTTCGTCGTAACCTTTTTTGATTAAGAATTCTCGGAGAGGGTCACTGAGCGCGACAGAAATTTTTTTCGCGCTCATACGTTGAGCAATTTTACGGAACTCTAAATCGACGATTTGGATTAGTTCATCGTGTTTCAGAGGTTTAAAAACGACAATATCCGTCAAGCGATTCATAAATTCTGGCTTAAATACATGCTTAACTTCCTCTAAGATCTTTTCTTTCGCCCGTTCAAAATCGGCCACTTGATCTGAGTTAAAGCCAAGGGTAACATTTTTCTGCAACAACTCTGCACCCGCATTAGAAGTCATAATCAGGATGGTATTTTTAAAATCGACTTTTCGACCCACCGTATCAGTCAGATGACCATCTTCCATAACTTGAAGCAAGATTTGTAGGACATCAGGATGGGCCTTTTCGATTTCGTCGAACAGGATAACGGAATAAGGTTTACGGCGAATTGTTTCCGTCAATTGGCCTCCATCTTCATGGCCCACATAACCTGGTGGTGAACCAATGAGGCGAGACACAGCGAATTTTTCCATATACTCGGACATATCGACTTGAACCAGTGCATCGCCGCTACTAAACATTTTTTCTGCCAAAACCTTTGCCAGGTGTGTTTTTCCGACCCCTGTAGGGCCAAGGAAGAGAAAAGAACCGATAGGGCGTTTGGGATCCTTGAGGTCCACGCGGGAGCGGCGCAACGCGCGAGCGATAACTTCTGTTGCATCGTCTTGACCGATAATGGCACTACGCAATTCATCGCCGATTTTCAGCAAGCGTTCGCTCTCCGTTTGTTCGATGCGCATCAATGGAATTTTCGTCCAATCGGAAACGATTTTGCAAATATCTTCTCGGGAAATATTGATACATACTGACTTTTTATCATTGCGCCACTTTTCCAAAGATCGGGCTTGTTCTTCGCGCAATTGTCTTTCTTCGTCGCGAAATTTTGCTGCATCTTCGAATTTTTGTTCACCGATAGCTCGTTCTTTTTCTCGACAGACATTATCGATTTTTTGGGAAAGTTTTTCAATTTTCGAAGGGCGATTCATAGAATGAATATGAGCTCGGGAACCGGCTTCATCGATGACATCGATAGCTTTATCCGGTAAAAAGCGCCCTGTAATATAGCGATCTGAAAGCCGAACTGTCAGGTCAATAATATCCTTAGAATAGCGCACATTATGAAATTCTTCGTATTTTTCCTTCACGCCATTGAGAATTTTTATCGCATCTTCCGGGGAAGGGGGATCCACCTGAATTGATTGGAAGCGGCGTTCTAGCGCCGCATCTTTTTCGATATTTTTTCGATACTCTGCCAGAGTTGTTGCGCCAATGCATTGAATTTCGCCACGTGACAAAGCTGGTTTTAGAATATTTGATGCGTCCATTGCTCCCTCTGAAGATCCGGCGCCGACGATAGTGTGTAGTTCATCGAGGAACAATATGATATTGCGGGAGCGCTTAATTTCTTCCATAACCGCCTTCAATCGCTCCTCGAATTGGCCGCGATATTTCGTTCCTGCGACCATAAGGGCTAAATCAAGGGCAATAATTTTTTTATCAATGAGTACATCTGGGACATTTTCATCAGCGATAGCCTGAGCTAATCCTTCGGCGATCGCCGTTTTTCCGACGCCTGCTTCTCCGATCAGGGCTGGATTATTCTTTGTACGGCGACAGAGGATTTGGATTGCCCGTTCAATTTCCATAGAACGCCCAATGACTGGATCCAGCGCCCCTTCTTTAGCCAGAGCCGTCAAATCACGTCCAAAGGCGCGCAGGGCCATAATTTTCTGTCCTGGAACGCGTCCTTGACCCTCTTCTTCGGCAGCGGTTTGTTCCCCTGCAACCAGCTCTTCTCCTTCTTCTCCATTAGATATACTAGCAAAATTTGGATCGAGCTCTTCTAAAATTTCTTGGCGGCAGCGGTCGATGTTTACTCCTAATTCGTCAAGGACTTTCGCTGCAATACCCTCTCCTTCCCGCAATATCCCCAGAAGTAGGTGTTCTGTACCGATGTAGGGGTGCTGTAGACCTCTTGCTTCATTAGCCGCAAGGATCAAAACTTTTTTAACGCGAGGCGTAAACGGTATATTTTCCACAACGGACGATAATGCTTTTCCATGGGTATCCCGCACTTGTTCTTTCAGTGCCTGCTGGATCTTTTCGCGAACCCCCTCTAAAGTCACGTTCAACTTCCTAAGAACGTTGACTGCGATTCCTTGTCCTAATTCAATTAAACCAATCAGTATATGTTCCGTACCCACGTAATTATTACGCATCTGATCGGCCGCTTGGCGTGCTAAAACAAGGACTTGTTGCGATCTCGGTGTAAAATTAAGCGGTTCCATAAGTTGGCGCTACTTTGTTTATAAAGCAAGGATATGCAAGCAGAATATTCATTTTATTTATTTTATTAGGCGTTATAATTTTTGCAATTTCGCCCTAGGACTTGTAAAAGCCTCCTGGCGGGGATCATAAGGGCGCACAGCCCTTATATTATTACACTTTCTTCTCTTCTATTCATTCATCAATTCTGCCCCGCGGCGAAGCCGCGGGGCGTATTAAATATATTCGGGAAATCTTAGAACGACTTTACCAAAAAATTCGCTGGACAAAAATAAATCCTGTAAG
>JAITAK010000060.1 GCA_031284165.1 Puniceicoccales bacterium | reverse complement strand
ATGCCGAAAATCTGGACGCCGCAATGAAAATGATTGCAGGGACGGCACGTAGTATGGGTATTGAAATTGTATCGTAAGAAACATAATTTTTTACTGAGAAATTTCAAAAAATTGAATCTCAGCAATTTGCTTCTGTGCTTTATTTATTGAATTGTAGGGGTTAGGGGTTATTAGGTATTTCGATAGGGAATGTGGATCGATGGTGTTTTTTTGCGGAGAAGCTTTATCGTCATAAAAAATAAAGCAATGGCGATTGTTGTGACGTTCGTCCTGTCGGCGACGGATCTAAAAACGACGCAGTCCTATGCCATGGGAATATGCCTAAATAAAATCAATCATCGATTCCTTTTTATCTCGTTTAGCAGTCGCTTTGATTGAAATTTGATGCCACTTGGTTTTCTCAATACTCAATGCAGTGCATCGCTTATTGGAAAAAACGTTGACAATAGGGAATGCGCAATTTTCCTTCACTGAAAAAGCGTTTTAACTTTAGATTAAAGATACTGAGTTACTAAGAAAGTAAAATATTTTTACATTTTACGTCAAAATGCGTTTTGTCCTATTGACAATTTGACTGAAAAGAATATCATGGAAATGAAAATGCAGAAAACATTTAGAGTTAGAGAATGTTATACGTGGAGCGCACTTAAACTGCTGTTGGGAACCATGCTGTTATTATTTGTCATCAACGGAGTCAATAAGGTATGGTTCAGCAATGACTTTTTAGAAAAATATCTGTGCCTGTCCTTGAAAGGACTGAAAGCAGGGTATCTGTGGCAATTGATGAGCCATATGTTTATGCATGAAGGCATCTGGCATATCTTTTGCAATATCATCGTATTGTTGCCTTTAGGACACCTGATCGAACAAAAATATGGAAGCCGACGTCTTTTGGGCATATTTCTCATTTCCGGAGTCATCGGCGCAATAACATGGCTTCTGGTCCATTATCGATATCCCTATTGCGTATTACTCGGAGCCTCAGCGGGGTGCTTAGGCGTATTGAGTTATTTTTGTCTCGGATGCGAAAATCGTCCTATGACTTTCCTGTTGTTTTTCATTATCCCAATACGCTTGAGGCCACGTATACTCCTCGCCATTATGACAGGTATAGAACTTTATTGCTTCTTTATACAAGAACTATCGAATGGACGTGTAGCAAATTCGGCCCATCTCGGTGGCATATTGGGTGGATGTATTTGCTACTGCTTCTATCAATACCGCCAAAAATACATCAATATGATCAAGCGAAAATTGAACCTGAAATCGTGTGGTATATGCACTATGTACGGCGACAGTTATAAGTTGTATATCACCAGTTATTCGGCAAAACGGAGAGAAGTGGATCGCATTTTGGACAAAATCAACGAGAATGGGTTTAAATCATTGACAGAAGCTGAGAGAAATACCCTTAACTCGGCGAAATATCTTATGCATCGCTGAATGATAAATATTCCGTATCTCCATCATCGCGAACTCTTCATCATAGACTCTCGCAGACATCAACGGAAAAATTCATTAGTAAACGTCGCGTTGATAACGCGCCTCTTTTTTCAGTTGTTTGAGAAAGTGCTCTGGATTGTCGATCCTACCATATTGTTGAATTATAGTCAATAAGGCGTGTTCGACATCCTTAGCCATATGGCTTGCGTTGCCGCAAACATAAAAATAGGCCCCATGATTTAACCAATCCCATAGCTCTTGTCCTCGCTCATTCATTCGATCTTGGACATAAATTTTATATTCCTTGTCTCGAGAAAATGCAAGGTCTAAATGGGTTAAATGGCCCGAAGTTTCCCAATCTTCAAGTTCACTTTGATAGTAAAAATTTAACGCCCTATGCTGCTCTCCAAAGAATAACCAGTGCCTCCCTACGGCTTTCCCTTCCCGAGCGCAGACAGCTCGTTCCTGTAAAAATGAACGGAAGGGCGCAATACCCGTTCCAGGACCAACCATGATGATATCGCGAGCGCTATCTTTGGGTAACTTGAACTTCGAACGCACGATAAAAGCCGAAATTTTTTCATGCAGTGGTAATCGATGACATAGATACTCAGAGGCGATACCATAACGGTCTTTATCGCGGAAATTGACGTATTTGACGACGACAATGGCGAGATCTAAACGATTGGGTTGAAATTGACTAGCCGAAGCAATGGAATATAAGCGCGGTTTAAGGGTTTTAAGAAGCGGCAGCAGTACTTCCATCTTAAACTTTACGGATGGGAAGAGATCGATGATATCCACGAGCGATGCCGTTGCAAACGCATTTTTGTTGTCGTAGTATTCGAATTTTTTCTTATCCTCATTACTTAGCTCTTGCTGCACAGCGCTGAGGAAATCCTGGGTTAAATGGGTGATGCAATAGCGTTCTTCCAGCAACAGTTGCAATGGGATATCATTGACTTTTTCTGTCTTATCGATGGCGAAATGGGTCATAATTTTCTCCACCGCATTGGGCGGATTTTTAGGCCAGAGCGCCAGGGCATCGCCACACTGATGATCGAAACTTTCTCCAGAAACATTTTCAAAGGAGAGATGAAAAGCTTCCTTTGGACTATGGGATGCCGATAGATACCGTTTTTCAATCAGCCGAAGCGTCCATAGATCTTGTGTTGCCATCATCGCAATAACGCGCTAAATCTTCTCTTCATCGGCTTTAAAATTTGCAGCACTCTCGCCACGACCATCCGCGTCAACGTCATGGTCAGTATTTTCTTTTTTTGCAGAACATTCCGAAGACATGGGCTCAGAAGAGACGTCAGCGTTTTCTCCTTTTATTGAACATTCCGAGGGTATAGGTTCAGGAGAGATGACAGTTAGCGTCGTTTCTGGGGACAAGGTCAATGTGCCGTCGGAGAACTTTTCAATAGCGGTCTCGACCATTTCAAGTTGAATGGCCGAATCTTCCGTTGCTGTTGTGCCTTCATCTTTGAGTGAACCTCTTTTATCAGATACGTCGCGCTTATTTTTCGAAAGCGTCGATTTGGGATTTAAATACAACGCTCCATTCTCATAGGCAACCACATACCCTTCGCGGATCAACCAATTCAGACGATCGAAGACTTCTTTATCGTGAAAGCCGTGGGCTCGGATGTAATCTTTTTCTATGTTGGCCAAAGTGATTTTCTCCAGGGATTCTAGGAATTCAATGAGCTGTTGAATATTGGGCTCAAAGACATCCGTTTCTAGACGAAACCTGCGCTTGGATGCACAGACATAGGAAATATTATTCTTTCCATATCTATAAGTGGAAAAACCTGCTCGGCGAAAGCGATTGCGTATATTCTTGGCCGTATCGAGAGGAAATTGGCGTTGCCGATGTAAAAAAAATTGAATAGCACGCACAATGGTCTTAGAAGGTATCGTTTCATAACGGGTTCCTGCAATGCGCACCGTAATCACTTCTCGTATAATCCGTTCTTTGAAGTACTTCAAGAGATAGTTTTTTACGCCCTCCAGCGAATCGATGGGATCCAAATCAGTGACAGCATCATCGATAATTTTGGGAATATAAGTGAGCTTGCGTTCCATTTGTTGTATCCAATTTTGGATATCCGTTTCTTCCTTAGTCGTTTCGATTTTATCGATAAAGCGTTCAAAGGACATCGTATGGATTTCGCTATTGAAATGATTACGTAAGATAGTCTTATATTTGTGGTAATTTGGCGCTGAAAGTAGTTTTTTAGTCACGCCGCAGCGATGAATACAGGTAAAACGCCCTTTAGGAGGCTCTACCGATTCTTCAAGGACGTCGAAGAATTCCTCAAGGTGTTGTTGCATGATATACGCCATGGCTTCGTGTTCCGAATCGAATACCAGATCATCCAATAGAGATAAATACAACGGAGCGACGGTTCCTTCCTGATCGGGTCTTCGGCGTATTGCTAAGACAAAGCGCTCCGGTTTTTGTAAAATTAATCTTGCAATCGTGAATAACTCATAGGTTTTGCAATTTTTGCGCATTTCATTGAGGAGCAGCGTAAACGACTGCTCTTCCTGGAAAAATTGTACTTCAAAATGAGGGACAAAAACCCGGTATTCTCGATGATGTCCATCAAAGCGCCGCGAAGGACGAAAATCACGGGCTTGCTGTACTTTCCCTTGAAGCGGTAACGGTTGCTGATCGACCTTGGTATGCGAGTAATCGTTTTCGCGGTTAAACTGGCTATGGCGATGGTTCGTCGACCGTCGCCTCGAGAAATTCTGCGATCGATCCGTAGGATGGCGCGGCGATTCATCTTGGCTCCAACGCGTCCCAAAAGTCAAATTAGCTAAATGATTGAGATCACCTAAAATCGTCGTATCTGGAGTGGACGACGATGGATCCCCAATTAGGGCATTTTCCGCTGACGATGCTTCAATCACGGTCTTTGCTATCCCTTCTTCTGTCCCCTCTTCTTTATCTTCTTTAAAAAACTCCTCGCTTGCATTCATTTTGATTAAACCCTGCTAAACCCCACCTCGTATACGTGGCATATGATCTGAAATTTTTCTGATAATTCAATCTTTTTCGCACATTAATTAACACTTTGACGCTTAAATCCATCAAAATTCTCTCTTTGCATGGATATATATTTTTCTTACAAAGTGTCCTTGACATTGGTTTGCGCCTTTAGTGATGGTTTTTAAAGATCCCTAGATCCCTAATTCACTGCGATGCTTTCGACAAGCATTTGCGTTTCCAATCCGGGAAAACGCTCCGAAAAGACCTGCGTTTCTGGCGTCGAACGCAGAAGGTAGGATACCATACCCATTTTAGCATCTAGATTATCGACTAGGGCGACAAAAATAGCTTCTGGTGTAGAAGGTAATATGGCGGCACCATACTCTAATTGTCCTTGATGACTGAGGATAATATGCTCGAGGCGTTCAAGATAATTGGGATCGAGTTCACACTTCATTCCCGCCTGGCGTACAATGCGATAACCTAAAACGATATGGCCCTGTAAATTTCCTAATTTAGTACGACTAATAGCGAAATCGCCTTCATATTCCTCGACTTTACCCACATCATGAAGCAGCATACCGGCAATGGCAAGATCACGAGGAATCTGTGGATAAACATCGAGGAGCATGACCCCGGAACGAGTCACATGTACCGTATGCTCCAGAAGTCCCGATTTATAAGCATGATGCATTGACTTCGCAGCGACGCTGACTAAGAAGGATTCACCCAGTTCTTGGAAAACGTCCATAACGGTTTGGCGTAATCGTGGATATTGGATCATCTCCACATAAGAGTATAATTCGCGTTCCAACGCCTGAGGATCTTCCTCTGAAGTTTGCTCTAATTTTGAGCGCCAATTCGCGTTTTGAATTTCCTCGTTACTTAATCGACGGGCCGAAAGAATGTCCGGACTAAAAGCGCCTTGATAGTGTCGACTCATACCTTCAAGGAAAATAACATCACCGGGAGTTGCTGCTAGGAAGAAATTAAATAGGGATGAATTGGAAAAGCAGGTAAAATTAAAAGAGGAAAATTTATCACCTACTTCAATTTTCAGGAATTCGGAGCCATTCTTAGCATTCCTGCGTTCAATTTTTTTTAGGATGAGGACAGATTTAAAAATGACGGTCTGCCCTTCAGGAATTGTTTTAAGTTCCGTAGTATTCGAAAATTTATCCATAGAAGTGAAATTAATGGAAAAAATAGGAGAGGTAAATAAAAAAGCACCACTAAATATACCTTACCTTAAAATAAGATTTTTCATACTGAGTTAATGACTATAATGATTAATCACTATTCTTTGATCTGCAATCGCTGCTAATACTTTTTGCTGCCATTGAATAGATAAAATTTTATACATTCGACCGAGTTCCGGTCTACTGGGATCTAACACTATCGGCAAGCGTTGTACAATCGCATTGCACCGTGCTTCTGCCTGAATTTTTCTGTTTTGGTCGAGCGCATTACCATAGGCATGGATGCCAAATGTATCTCCACGGGCACAGAGCGTCGTACTTGTGGACTGTAAAATATCCGCTTGGGTCAAGTAACCTGGTTTGCCGGCCCAAAAGGGACCACTTGCAGCGTCGTCGTCAAACCAAGTTTTTTTTCGTTTTGATTGAATTACGTCCGTGGTTCTACTCCAGATGTTGTTGATCTCTGCGCTGTCAATAGCTGTTTGCAACGCCCCCTTGATGCCGAGACCTTCTGGATCGTTTTCTTTTTTTATGAGTTTGCGGTTCACAAATTCTCCGAGACTTCCCGCAATACCGCGCTTTTTAATTTGCTCCACGACTTTTTCCGCTAATGTCCAGATCTGTTCCTTAGTCAACTGACGCAGGCCGATATTTGCCGTGGCTTTCGTGGATTGAATTCGGGAAAATTCTGCCAACGTTTCGGTGCCCGTGATTGCACCGAGCGTACTACCTAAAAATATAGCCCAAGCTTCGATAGAGGTGCTGTTGACATTAAACGCCCCATGGATGGCCATATATTTTGCAGCTTCCTTAAAAGATGTAAGCTGTGTTTCTGCGGCCCCTAGAAAAGCTTTATGGTGATGATTGAGGAAATTTTGCAACGCAACGTCGTAAGATGAGTAAAAATAGGAATCCCAGAGGGCGCGGTTAAGGCAATAAGAATAATCGTAGAGCATTTCGACGCGGTTATGAGAAGGCCAAACAGAACCATCAATAGGCGCGTTTTCCTGAAAGAATTTTTCCCGTGGGATCCACGGGTTTTGATAAGCATTGCCAAAGGGATAGGCAGGGTGGTAGGAAAAACATCCTACGTTCATGTGTTGAAGAAAAGCGAGATTCATGATTTTATGACGGGGATGAGGGAGATCGAAGAGGTTATGAAAATCGCCATAATCACTGAATAAAATATGGTCACCACGATCAGAAGAGGTACCATTACCGCCGCCTAGGCCAAGCCAATGGGCATTCCAAGACCAATTTCCGGGAATGAAATGAGAGGAATATTTTATAGTTGTCAAATCATCCTGATGGGCCGTTCGGCAAGAAATCGCGGCCCGGGGATTGCCTTCGACCAAAGGGCGAACACCCATATTTCCCACTTTAAACTCATGACCATAGTCGGAAGATGCCGAAGGTGTTTTGCGGAGACCCGCGCAGATGAGGTAGAGCGGTAAATGAATCTCTCGGTTTGCGAAAAGATTCTTAACCATTATATTCCTATCGCCACCGTTTATTGTCATATCGATTCCTTCATATTGCACGGCGACATCGCAGATTTGTTGCAGGATATTGTCATGCGCGTCCGTTGTTCGTAGACTTAATGGAGACCATGGATCTCCATCACTGGACCACGTCCCATTCCAGAGATTCGAGTCAAGGCTCGGAAAACTCTCTATCCAACAGGAGGATGCCGCCGTAGTTTTATAATCGATGCCTCGATAACTTTCCGGTTGATAAAAGCGAACGTCATGGACGTGATAACCTTTACTCCTGTTCTCATCTTCGTTGAGGTTAGTAAAATTATCGGTGGTCACTTTTAGCGGTTTTGCATTAGGAGAAGTAGTATAAGCCGCAGATGTTGATAGCGCTAAATACTGAGTTTGATTTTCAGGGAAATTCGTTGTGATTTCACAATCCCAGATCGGACGCATATATCGATTGGAACGCTGACTTAAAAAAGGAAAAATCTTGTTATCGACATTCCCACTGTTGGGATAATTTTGCAATAAGCCGTCACCAATGCCATTATTGTTATCATCAAAAAATCTACAGCGAAAAGTGGGTTGTTTTTGGTAACGTGCGGTGTTGCTATTTTCTATATTGGAAAGATAAGGTGCGCAGTGCCATACCTTTGTTTTCGATGGAGCGAGATTGTAAACGTAAGGATTTTCAAGATGAAATCCCGGTTGCATGCGCAGCGATTGATAGTACCAATTGTAATCTTGTATGACGGAATTGTTTGGAGAAGCTTTGTGGTTATAATATAAATTAATGTAGTTTTTGAATTCGACCCAAATGGGGTAAACACCGTGAGTCGTAGCTATACCTAAATCTCCGGCGTGATCTCCAGAAATCTCTCCTGTTGTGTAGTCATTATCGGTTGTGCATTTCATAACGCAATCGCTATAATCGATACCCGATTGAGGTCGGTAGAGCGGAAAAGTCGCCCGAGGTACGATACCTTCCGAAAAATGCACTTTGTATAGATTATAAAAACTCTTATAATACCCCCAGGTCGGCGGCGGCGCCGGAAAATCTGTTGGCGGTATAAACATGAATGCCGTATCTGGAACTTCATTCAAATAACTCATGGAGTTATTATCGTTTAGATTTTTGCGAAATCCTCCATGGCGCGTATCTATGATGAGCCCCAGCGATAAATTTGTAAAGTCATGATATCTTTTTCTTAAATATTGACGATTTTGTTCCGAAAATGTCGTATTGTTGCATAAATGCTCATAGTCTATATCTGCAGCAATGTAAGGGTTGTCTTTTAAAAAATCTTGCGTTAGAGGGAAAAATTGACTGTCCTTATCCATTGCGATACCATAGTACCCTTGAAATTGCCGCTGAAGAAACCAATAATCACTGATGGTTGCCCATTCCTTCGAACGTTCATAAAGATTGCATTGAATTTTTAAGCTCTGATCGTCCACCCAATAAGCATATTGCCCTTGAACACCATTAGCATTGATCACGTCGACTAGAAAGCTGTCGACGGATTCAATGTCATCGCATGCAGCTCCGATGATGGAAATACGGTTCTTTTCAGCGATAGCCGTTTGAGGATCGTTTTCTCCATAGTAATCTCCGGAGACAAGCCAAGTGAGGAAATTTTTTGCATCCACGCCAGAAACGTCCTTATCGTCACATCGATTCACCTTCCAAACGCCAACCCAGTGTTTCTGTCCTTCGGTGCTCCCACCGAGTAAATCAGCTTTAGCGGTAACAACGGTATCGATTCCAGCGGTCGCTTGTAATTTGGCGACGGCGTCATTAATAGCGAAAAGTGCATTTTGTTGGGCAATAGTATAAGGGGAATGCAGGGCATTATTGATTTTTTTGTTTTCTAAATTGGTAAGAAGCGCAAACCCAACGACGAGACTTAACAGGAGCCCTAACATAGAAATGACAATCATTAGCGCAAATCCCTGTTGCTTTGTTTTAGCCATGAGCAAAGATTAGCGGTTCTACGGAAATGTACAATGGATAATCCCCATGGAGCCCGTAGCTTTGCCGCAGGGCAGATGAGTCGTAGATTCGCATTTTTCGCCGTCAAAAAATGATAAGGAGCCTGTGATGCCTCGTGAAGTCGAAGCGAGGCCCTAGACTAGATTCCATATCTTTTCAAATAAAACATTGATCATCGGGCAGAAATCATTCTCATAAAACGATATTATTGATGGCATGGTAGCCAAGTGGTAAGGCAGAGGTCTGCAAAACCTTTATCCGTCGGTTCGATTCCGACCCATGCCTCCATTCTACGAGGTGCTGAAGCGCAAATTGCATGGCCTCGTAATTTTCAATGCTACAAATCTTGTGCAAATTAACAGTAGGATCTATGCTTATTTTTAACGCCTACGGAAGCTACGGAAAGCACTGAATGAAAATTTAAATACAATAATTTTTTAATTCTCTATTTTTTTTAGAATAAAAAGTTGTAAAATTTTCAATCATTGCTATGTTGTTTAGTGGATGGACGTTATGGATGATTCTCAAAAGGAATTTCTTGAAATTCTTATTTATCTTTTTTTGCGCTATAACAAGTTTGATGAAGCGTTTGCTTTATCATTAGTACTTGCGGAATATTTTCCAAAGGATGCACTCGTAAATCTCTCGTTGGCTTTTGCTGCCTTAAAGGCCAATACTCCAAATGCTGCATGGAATGCGCTTCAATCTGTGGAGTCCCTGCCTAAGTCCAAGGAACTCAATAAATTATTCTTTGTCCTGAAGAGTAAGACCCTATGGGCCCTCGGTCGCGACGGAGAAGCACGTTCCGCTTACACGCATTTTCTGGGAATTCAGGAAAAAGACCTTCGCCTCGCCGTTGTGTGTTCAAATACTAAAACAAAGGCAACATCGTGAGCTTCAAAACCAAATTTAGCAGTGCATTAGCGACGGTATCGAAATATAACGATATTTTCTTAGCGCTCGTCGTCGTCAGCGTGATCATGCTGATGATCGTTCCCATACCGACTTTTGTCTTCGACATGCTTTTAGCGCTGAATTTGTCGATGAGTATCAGTTTGCTCATGTTAGCCCTGTACATTCCCCGTGTGCTCTGTGTATCGACTTTCCCCAGTATTTTACTGTTCACGACCTTATTTCGTTTGGCATTAAATATTACCAGTACGCGTATGATTCTGCTCACCGCTGACGCCGGTGAGATTATTTTCACCTTTGGTGATTTCGTCGTTCAAGGCAATTTCGTTGTTGGGGCCGTTATTTTTGGCATCTTACTCATCGTCCAATTTGTCGTCATCACCAAAGGTGCAGAACGCGTTTCGGAGGTATCGGCGCGTTTCACCCTAGATGCAATGCCGGGAAAGCAGATGAGTATCGACGCCGATTTGAGGGCAGGAAGTATCGATACAGAGCAGGCGAAACAAAAACGTACGGAACTGGAACAGGAAAATCAACTCTATGGTGCCATGGATGGCGCAATGAAATTCGTCAAAGGGGATACCATTGCCGGTCTCATTATGACCGCAATTAACATTATCGCAGGACTCATTATCGGCGTTTTCCAGAAAGGTATGACCGCAGACAAAGCTATCCAAACTTATGCGATTCTCACGATCGGTGATGGTCTCGTCTCCACCTTACCTTCGCTGCTCATCTCGATTACCGCAGGTGTGATCGTTACCCGCGTGAGTTCTAGTGACGCCAAGCCGTTAGGGAATGATATTGGCACTCAACTTTTATCGCGACCAAAATCCCTGGTTATCGGTGGGTTTATGATCATTGGGTTTATGCTCATTCCAGGATTCCCCAAATTTCCCTTTTTCGTGCTCGGCATCCTATCGATTTTGGTGGGCCGTTCGTTGATGGAAAGCGACGGAAAACCTGCAACCTCAGGAAATATTGCCAAGGTAGCCAAAAGTACGGGCTTGGCTTCCGATATTGCTCCTAACGCACCTACATTTAAGGAAGAAAAAGGAGAATTTTCCGTAACTGTCCCTTTACTCTTGGATGTGGCGACATCCATTGAAGAATCTGTCGACCCTATGGTCTTGAATGATCAACTCATCCAGGTTCGTAAGGCATTGTATTACGATTTAGGAGTACCTTTCCCGGGGATTCATTTGCGATTCAATGAAAATTTGACCGATGGTATGTATCAAATTCTTTTACAAGAAGTTCCCGTTTCGCAAGGACGCATTTTGAAGGGCCATGTCCTCGTCCGAGAAACAAAGGAAAGTCTGGGGATTCTAAACATTCCTTATCAAGAAGAAAAGGCATTTTTACCTAATATTCCCGCCCTTTGGGTGACAAAAGATTTAATTCCGCAGATGGATAAAGCGAGTATTAATTATATGACCTCGCCGCAGATTTTGACCTATCACTTATCGTTTATTTTGAAAAAATATGCTGCGGAATTCATTGGGCTCCAGGAAACGCGTTTTATTTTAGAAAACTTTGAAAAAAACTTCCCCGAACTAGTTAAAGAAGTTCAACGGGTATTGCCTGTACAAAAAATTGGCGAAGTTTTACAGCGCCTCGTTCAAGAAGATGTATCGATCCGCAATTTGCGCCTCATTATGCAGTGCCTCATCGATTGGGGACAAAAGGAAAAGGAACCTATCCTCCTTGCCGATTACGTGCGAACAAGTTTGAAACGCTATATCAGTTATAAATATAGCGGTGGGCAAAATATCTTAGCCGTTTATTTATTTGATCCCGGTGTCGAAGATGTGGTCCGTAAGTCGATTCGCCAGACTTCGGCGGGAAGTTATTTAGCCCTAGAGCCAAATACGGCAAAAAAAATTGTCAGCGCCGTTAAAGAAGAAGTAGGGGATTTTTCTCAGGAAACCAATCGCCCTGTACTTTTAACCTCTATGGACATACGACGCTATGTACGTAAACTGATCGAGTTGGAACTTTACGAATTGCCGGTACTGTCGCATCAAGAGTTGACGGAGGAAATTACAATACAACCCCTAGGAAGGATTGCAATCACATGAAAAAACAACGCACATTACATGAACGATTCATACGCATGCAAGCAGAAGCATTGCTAAAAAAAATGGGTGCTCCTCTGCACTTACTCGACGTCGAAGACGAAGGAGTAACGTCAGAAAAAATGAAGACTTTGCCATCATTAGATGTATGGGTACCCAAAGCACAAAGCGTTATTCAAGAAGGAGAGCAATTCTTTGCTCAGTTCGGTTTAACGCCGGAAAAACAGGAGGAACTTTTCCAGATGCCCATTATTCAGCAGTCTCAAAGCGAAATTATGGCCCATGTTTTTCGCGAACGGGAAGAATTGGAGCGGACTATTGGCCGTCCACGTCAGGGTTGGGATCCTTTGCCATGTGAGCGCTACGCAGCAACGGATAAGATACTCGAAAACTTACCTCAATCCATTGAACATCCAAAAATTGAGGAGATTCATCTGGATGAGATCTTTGATCGCAGTGCCGAAGAACAAATTATGGCCGTACAACAGCGATTAACCGCGGCTTTAGAGGAAGTCAAAAAAGCGGCAAGCGAACAGAAAAAGAGCATAAACTTACCTCGATTACCGCAGCGATCTATATCGCCCATCGAAGTTAATACCACCGCCGCACTGCCCGATCTTCAGGAAAAGTGCTCGATTGCTATCGACTTCGAGCGTCGCTATGCGGAACAATTAAAAATTGTCCTTCCTGATGCCTCAACACAGATGGAGGTTGCTGTCCATCAATTTTCGGAGGAAAAGGAAACTGAAACAAAGTTGCGCTCTTCAGAGCATCATAGCGAAATCAAATGCGATGCCGACGTTACCGAAAATGACGACCAAAAATTACCTCAGCATCAACAGCTTCAAGATCAAAAGACACGCAGCATCGAAGCCATTAGCGAAGATATCGAAAAAATGGCTTCTATGGATCAGTGCCAACCGTTGGCGACTACACCTGCAGTTGAGGTGGTACCCGAAGCCGAAGTCGTTGGCGAAGTTCCAGCAATATTGCGAAAGGTTTCTGGGATTCATCCTCATCGAGGTGTCCTGATTGCAGCCCTGAAATCTAAAGCGCAACATCAAAGCGGAGAAAATTTTTCAAATATTAAAGAAAATATCGCCCTGCTACAGAGTTCGGAGGAGCGATTAATGGATAATCTGGTTCAGGATAAGGCTTCGCCCAGATTGCCCTCATCGATGGAAGCCTTGCAAAATGTAACCGCTGCAAGGGATGGCGAAAATAGCGAAAAAGCAATGATTGCGCATCGCCGCCAATGGGGATCGCGACGCCTTTATCTATAAAATGATGAAACAGAGTAATTATATTAAAAAATTAAAGAATTTAAAATAAAAAAAGGATTGGAAAAATGATTAAAATAGATCCAAACTCATACGTGGAAGGAACGCTGGGAGCATTAGCTCCGGATTTAACGAATCCGGAAAGCCCTCATAATAACCCCTTTAATGTGGATAAAAATCTCGAGTTTTATGAGGTTGAAATGACCATCGGTGAAGGTGCGAATAGCCCTATGCCTAAACCTAAAGAGATTAAAAATCCTGGAAGTGTCCCTACGGGGTTCTCTTTAGGACTCTCGGAGCCCCCAGTTTTTACGCAACCCACAATCACAAAGGGCGTGGTGAATGATTTATTTCCGTCGATTGAAGAACCAGTCATCAACGGCGCACCTCAACCAAGACAAAGCGCCATCGATCGCGACTTTTCAAAAACGATTAAAGCACTGCCGACTTATGTATTAGGTCCTGTAGATTCTACATTGACTGCGGAAGATGGACCGGGATATAGCGAATTGGAATTTAAAACAAAAAAACCTGCAACTCCAGATCCAACGCGTGATTATACCTGGGAAAATGCCGAAAATTACGGTTTTTCGAGAAAAAATGTCGAATGGCTGACCTTTCTTTACCACGACAAATCCCTTGAGAACACAAGCTATCAATTAAGTAACACCCAACTCTTGGATGCGAAAAGCTCTTTGCAGGAACGCTTAACGAATGTGGAGTTGCAGAAAAGTAATAGCGTCTGGAAAAATACAACCGAAGATCATCTGAAGGAAATCATCTTCGCTCCCGATCTCAATGGTAGTTTAGATTGGGAAAAAATGATTGCCTATGTCAATTGTGATATGGTCAAAGCTTATCTCGACCCGACCGAACCCATCTATATCGATGAAGGCGTTATCCATTTACAAGGAGACCTCTCTGATGTTCCAGGTGACTTATCAACGCCTCGAGGATATTTGGAACAACGCGTGAGAGAAAAAACGTCCCTGTTGCTCTATAAGGATAAAATTAGTGCGATTCAGTCCTACAATGTACGCAAAGTACTCAATGTGTTTTTTACCCAAAAAACAAATAGTGATCCAACCGTAACCGTTGCGGAAGCTTTATGCGACGATTTGCTAACAATTGGCGTATCCGTCACATTGCGAGAACTTCAAAGTGAAAATTTACCTGATGATCGGATTAAAGACAAAATTTCCGAGGAAATTAGCAAATATATTGATGGCAAATCCGATACTTTGTCTCTGAAGTGTATCAAGGATATTAAAAACATCGCTGAACAAGCAATCGACGGGTTTGTGGCTCAAAACCTTTTCGAAGCCAAAGATAAGGCAACGACCTTAGACGCCATTTGCCAAGAAATTCGCGATCT
>JAITAK010000034.1 GCA_031284165.1 Puniceicoccales bacterium | reverse complement strand
TGATCTAAAATCGATCCCGTAATAAACCGAATTTCATCCTCAGTGAACTCTTCCCCATCGCGTTTTTTTTCAATTAAATACGCGTAAGAAGGCCTTATAAAATTGCGTGAAACTGCACATTCCTTATTCATCGTAATAAACTTCTGCCTTGTTAATAAAGCCAGATCCATCGGTTATTAGTGAATTTTTATACAAAATGTCAACGAAATTAAAATTTATCATTGACTTCATCCGCGTTCCCAACCTTATTAACGGTCATTTTTTTTAATTTTTAGTAAAAAACACCCATAAATCTTCTATTATGCCGCGATGACGAAAAAGATTGCCATGGTGCCTTACTTGGCCATTAGCTAGGATTTTCCTCATTTTTTATGGCAATAAAAAAACGAGCGCGACGACGGTACAGAAAATTACGGAAAAATCTGTAAAAATTAATTGCCTCGCGGCGTTATAGCTTTTTGTAATCTATGAGGCACTTTATCGGGATGAATGTCCGTCTTGTTTTCGGGAATCGGAAGGGAAAAATTGATGACCTCTTTGCCCACTTTTTGGGAAAATTCCAAAAAATTGCTTTCAAAGTTGATGTTTTCTAAGGTATAAATTTCATTGTTAACCGTAAAAGTTTCTCCAATGCGCGCAATGGAAATATCTCTACCATCGATTTTGGAGCGCAGTCGAATATCTCGAGAAGTTTCATCATACTTCACTTCTCTAGTTAGGATTTCCTGCTGTTGGTTTTGAGTATCGAAAACCGTCAATTGTGGATAGCCTACCACAGTGTCCTCAGGTCCTTTTTCCTCAAATTTTTTAATTTCTATCCCATATTTTTCAATTCGCTGACCTAATTTGGCGATGAAAGTTTCCTGGGTATTGACGTCCCGCAATATGAAGACGCATTCCGAATTCGCCGATGCAACCCCTCTGCGATGCGGCGTGCTGAAGTATCCTCCAAATTGTAGAGGATAGCGCTTCTTATCCATCGAAATTACCTCGAAATTAATCGCCGATTGATTTTTTTTCATCCAAGGAAAAAAGGCTGAGAATTTTTCTCTTTCTCTAGAGATCGTCGGTGCTGTAAAGAGGTCAAAGGTCCACGACACGCCTTTTTCGGCAATTTCGGGTTCTTTCCACAGCAGATCTTGGACATGGACCGTTTTGCGTTGGATCGTCATAGGTTCACGCTTGACCTTTTGCTCTATCCTAAGCTCACTATGGCTTGTGATTTGGTTTCTAGTAGAAAGAATGTACTTTACGGCTCCGAAACAACCCAATAAAGCGATGATAACGAAAATTTTAGGCGTCGCGCTCATTCTTTAACCATAAGCTCCGAATGTAACCGATTTTTACCGTTTTCGATAATGAGCCACTCCAACCCCAGTACGACATTGACCTTTTTTGTAGGTACAACGCAATCACTGTCCTCATTGGATTCTAGGGTTTTGATGTTCAGGAAACGGATGATGACTGGCAAATTGTACTCTTGAAGTTTGTTGATAAAATGGCGCAATGTATTTGTATAGGCATTAAAATCCAAGACAAAGCGATAGGTATTCTGTCTTTTACAACGCAAACCTGTCCACTGACGCTCATCGAGCGTCTGCGCATGATCCATATTTAAGGCAGCCGTATTTTTTATGGAAGTTCTGGAATGCTCGTTGGAATGCTCAACACTTTCCCGCACAACGTTTCGGAGATCGATGCCGTGATCATTAGATTCATAAAGTAACATCATGAGTTGGGCAAGCATTTTACTTTGCCGGTATAAGTGTGGGATGTGATCGCACCGGGGGATTAAACTCTTCTTGATATAAGGCTCAAAGGCGAAAGAAAATTCTTCGGGAATATGGACATCCGCTGCTTTGGCCTTTTGAGTCAACAGTTGTACATAGGACATGAGGGAAAAATAGAACTCCACTTCATTTTTCGGTTTCTGGCCTTTAAGAAAATTAAATTTAAATTTTTTATTTGCAGAGACATAAAGCATATAATCGACGTCATTGCGCTTCGATTTTTGCGTCATTTTATGAAGATTTTCTTCAGTGGGGACCACTTTAGCGGCGAGTAATTTTTGAATAGCCTCTTCGATTTTGCATCGATCTTCGATGAACGCATCCCTACTCATCATATGTCGATAACTGATACCGCCCCGTATCATCATGATGGTACATAAGGAGATTGTAGCGCAAAAATAGAGTAGTTTTTTTATGACGGCTTTCATACGGCCAAGATTCTAGAAGTGGGGCTCAGTTTGATAGTGCAACGAAAAGTCATCTTGCAATTTTCTGGTGCGTTGACTTTGATATCATTCACTTCGGCACAATCGGGAAGTTGGCGAATATCATTGAATAGCCTATTGAATTTGCGATTAAATGTCTGCTGGATCTCCTCCGAGATCTCCACGTCCCCAATAAACATGACTCCTGAGATATCGATGGTTGAAGATATTTCAGGGATAGGGTTTTCCTGTTCTTGTTTTCCCTCTGCGGGCGTCTTTGGCTTCTGTGGGCCAGGAAACTTTTTCGTCGACGCTGGAGGGGGTGAAGTCTTAGTTTTTGGATCTTCACGCGTACTCCATAAAAAAGAGTCCAAATACGCATTGCCTGCCCGAGCTAAGATCCCCTGTAAGTTGTTGAATAGGGAACACCAAGCGCGATGTTGTTCGACGTAGATGAGAACTTGGTTCAATAACTTTTTTTGTTCTTGAATGTGTTCATTAACACTTTCGATGCGTTTGGCAATTTGAGATAATTCCGCGTATCTACGACTCAATTGTCTATGCTCTTTTTCTGCCTGAATGCGCTGGTCATTTAGTTTTTGCGTGCAAAAAAACAACAAAGAGGTAATGCAAAAGAGTCCCGCAGTTAATTTTCCGAGGAAGGTATAGGTCTGTTTTTCCCGATCTAGGTTAGATGTGCCCATTGGGAAGTTTACATCCTCGTTGAAACTTTTTTTATGAGGTATCACCGACGCCAGAAGCGCAGGAATAAAAGGTTCTATGGTCAAAATGGCTTCAGAAGCAATGGCGGGCGAAATTTGCGACCTGAAAAATGCATGATAGGACATGACCTGCCCCACCTTGGCTAGCCTTTGTCCTATGGCATAGTGAGACGCTTCATTTCCTCCATCAATAAAAGTGACCGAGGTATTGGGAAAATGTCGCTTAACGATTTTCATTATCTTCAGACATAGTCTGTCGAAGAATGTATGGATACACTTTTGCTTTTGAGGATCATTACCCTGTGCTTCAGTAGCTCCGATGAGATTGAAGACCTCATTGGTGCTAGGCGTATACTGACTTACAGTGCCGATCAATGTGGCTAATTTGCGCAAATCAATGGATAAAAAATAAGAATAACACTCCTTTTGCCTGCATAAAACCATATTCAAAACATCGCGATTTACTTCGAGAAAAACTGTCGGTCTGGTCGTAATTTGGTGCTTCGCCTCTTCTACGAACATTGACGAAGCAAGCAAAATCTTCGGATTTTTAATGGAAAAATCTTTAAAGGTCTGAATACACCGGGCTAATTGAGACTTAAGCATAAGGGAAGCGCAGGCAAAATGACCTTTGCTGGGTTTGTGAAGATTAAACTCAAACTGATGTAATCTATCCCCTAAACGGTGATCGAGTTCAAAGAGCGCTGCCTGCCGAAAATGCTTGTCTTGCAAAACGAAAACTTCTAAGAGAAAATGGGAAAAGATATTCGAAGGAAAAAGGATTGCTGTGACGCGTCTCAATAGTTTTTCATCAAATTTTTTCAATAGATCCCTCAACACGATTTCTGAATGTTCAAATCCTTTTCGGCCATGGACTACCTGACTCGATAAGATATATCCCCATCCTTTCTGATCGACAATCTGACAAAGCGCAGCGCTATCGCTCCTTAGACATAAAACGACTTTTATGCTCTCATTCAAAACCTACCTTACTTTTTAGGCTAAATTCTCAACTATAAAAGTCAATTGACAATTAATATTTCGTAAAATTCTAAGACGATGGTCATTCGGAATAAGTTTTAACAACTTCTACCGGATGTGTTGGATTTGCGGAGGGCAATTCAGGATGGTGGTCAATGATTCTTGAACGCAGACGGGCATCTTCCGATGAATTCGATGTCATTTGAAGCTGAGTTTGGCTTTCCTTGAAGTTGGTTTTCAGCTGCACTTTTTCCAAATTGCGATTAAAGATATCGTGACCGTAGGTTTTATGCAACGCCATAGAGGTGGAGATATCGCGCTTTAGTTCCCAAGATGCGGGGCGATTCCAAGGCAATGCCGTATCTGCCGTATCTTCGGCAATTTGTTCAGAAGCACAACCTTGGAAAAGAAGTAATAAAATGGGAATTTTCTTCATATAAATTCAGTTTTGCGGGAAGGCGACACTAATTTTCTGTCAATGTATCGAGTAAATCGATAAAGCGGTGGCCTTGAGCGATGGCGTCAGTGATTTCGAATTTAAGTTCAGGAAAGCGGCGCATCTTTATTTTTTCGCACAATTTTTGTTTAATAAAGTTTTTGTATTTTGAAAAAAATTGGATGGCTCGATAGCGAATTTTAGCATCGCCGAGGACAGAAAATTTAATTTGTACTCGTTCTTGTCCTGGCGAAAGCAAGGCACCGACGATCGTGATGGCCATAGTTTCTTCTTGGAAGCGAGTACGCAGCAGGGCATTGATTTCATGTTCGATAGCTTCGTTAATGCGATTTAGGTGTAGACTCATAGGGGAAACTGGAAACGATCATCAAAACGATTATAACTCAATATAAGCGGTTAAGAGACAGAGGTTCATAAAGTTTGGCGATGTCGGATCATTTCAAAGCTCTCTATCGTATCGCCGACCTCAAATTTACTAAATCCCTCCATACGGATTCCGCACTCGAAGCCGGAGCGCACTTCGGATTGATCATCTTTTTGTCGTCGCAGAGAATCGACTTTCCCTTCGAAGAGAACTTTATGATTGCGGTGGACGCGAGCAGGTTTATCGCGTATGATTTGACCGTCGATCACCATACAACCGGCGATGACCGCTTTGGCGAGTTCAAAGACACGGCGTACCTCAGCGGTACCCAAATGATTTTCGCTGTACTCATAATCGAGAAGTTCTGCCATCGTTTCTCTCACTTGATCGACTAATTCGTAGATGATATTATTGGTAATGACATTCACACCCCTGTTTTTGATGAGAGGGACGACACCGTTATCCATTTTCACATTAAAGCCGACTACGATCGCGCCAGAAGAATGGGCGAATTCGATATCACTTTTAGAGATTGCACCAATACCGGAGCTTAGGATTTCCAATTTCACCTTATCGCTTTTAATGGTATTGAGGGCACCGACGAGCGCTTCTACGGTACCATGGACATCGCATTTGACGATAGCCCGCAAAATTTTTTGTTTTTGTAATTCCATCGCCTCAAATAAAGCCTTGGTATCTGAGATTTTATTGGCGGGAGCTACGGAGTAATGTTTAGTCTGATCGGCATACGTCTCCGCCTGTTTTTTAGCTATTTTTTCATCTTTAACTCCTTCGAAGGTGTCGCCCACATTGGGGATACCGCTCCAGCCAACGACCTTCACAGCCATGGATGGGGTAACGACTTTCACCATCTTGGCATATTCATCGAATAGAGAACGGACGCGACAGTATTCCTTACCGCAGACGATAGCGTCGCCGATTTTCAGGGTCCCGCTTTGTAAGATAATCGTAGCAACGATGCCGAGACCGATGTCCACTTGAGATTCCACAATGATCCCTGTGGGAGGGCATTGATAATCCGCTTTTAATTCCATAATCTCCGCCTGAAGTAGAATGAGCGAAAGCAATGTCTGAATATGTGTTCCTTGCAATGCGGAAATGCCGACGCATAACGTATCACCTCCCCATTCTTCGGGAGTGATACCGTGCTGCTGCATTTGTTGTTTAATACGATCGACATTTGCCCCTTTGGCATCGATTTTATTTATAGCAACGATGACAGGTATGCCTGCTTTTTGTGCAAATTTAAGGGCTTCATTGGTTTGGGGCATAAAGCCATCATCAGCAGCGACGACGAGGACAGCGATATCCGTCAATTGGGCTCCTCGTTCGCGCATATTGGAAAATGCTGCGTGGCCTGGGGTATCAATGAAAGTAATTTTCTTGCCTTCATAATCGACTTGATAAGCGGCGACGTGCTGAGTAATTCCTCCTGCTTCTCCAGCGGCAACATGACTATGGCGAACAGTATCCAAGAGGGTAGTTTTTCCGTGATCCACGTGACCTAAAACGCACACTACAGGGGGACGCGGGCGCAATTCCTTAGGCATTTCGACCTTAGTCGGCTCTATTTTCGGCTTTGTAGGATCTGATTTCTGGCGTATTTCCAGTTTAAATCCATGTTTTTCGGCGATGCTTATAGCGACATCATCGGCGATCTGTTGACTCATAGAGGCAAAAATCCCCTGGTGCATGAGTGTAGAAATAAGTTGAAATGGTTTTAGGCCAATTTTTTGGGCGAAATCGCGGACAGTGAGTGGGGCCTTACAGATTAGCGCTTTTAATTTTTTCTCTTCCCCTTCTTTATTTTTTCCGGAATTTTCAGCAGATTTTGAGCCTAAACCGCTCCCTTGAATTTTCGAAGGAAGTTGAAAATGGACCGTAGGCGCTGCGCGTTTTTCATTAAGATTTGCAGACGATGATTTTGGGCGAACGCTCAGCGGAGATTCCGTCACATGTAATGTTTTGCGCTCAGGGGTATGATGAACAGTTTTTACTGGAGGCGTTGTTTTATTAGGAGCGACGTGAGGACGAGGCGATTTATCCCGATCTACCTTTTGACCTTTAGGTGTAGTCTCCGCTTTGATAGATTGACTTTCCGCTTTTACAGGAGCGATGGGTAGTGTTGGGGTCTTATTTTCAGTTTCTCTGACAAATACCTGAGGGGTTCGCAAACCTGTCTTAGGCAGAGGAACCTTAAATTTTTGTGGCACAGGAGGTGCAGGAAGATTACATCTTGTGGAAGGCGTAGGCACGCTAGGTTGACTTTCGATCTTTTGGGTCAGCGTTACATTCTTACCTTTAGGCGTAGGAAGTTCTGGAGAAGAATTTTCATCCGCATGAGGAAGAGACGATTTGGGGGAATGGTCTTCTTTTTTATTTTTTTGGGGTAAAGTTTTTTCTGTCGTTCTCATTTCGACGACTGGTGTTTCATCCATTGCGACCGTTTCTTCTATGGCTTTAGTTTCAACGGTTGGCGTTTTGCTAGCGGCGGTTGTTTTTCCTGCGGCCTTGGTTTCAACGACGAGTGTTTTGCCAACGGCAGTTGTTTTTTCTATGGCTTTAGTTTCAATGGCAGATGTTTTTCCAACGGCAGTTGTTTTTTCTATGGCTTTAGTTTCAATGGTGGATGTTTTGCCAATGGCGGTTGTTTTTTCCATGGCTTTAATTTCAACGGTGGGTGTTTCGCTGGCAACTATTTTTTTTGTGGCTTTAGTTTCAATGGCGGATGTTTTGCCAATGGCAGTTGTTTTCTCTATCGCTTTAGTTTCAACGGTGGGTATTTTGTCGATAGTGGTTGTTGCTTCTGCGGTTTTAGTTTCGACGGCGGACGTTTTGCCCGCAGCGACAGTTTGTGGAGAAGTGCTATTTTTTAATTCTTCAGTAAGTGCGCTGGCGTAAATATTGGGAATAGAGCTCGATGGGCTGGTAATTTTCAGTCCCCGTTCTAGAAGTAATTGTATCACTTCCTTATTACTCATTGCCAAATCTTTGGCCAGTTGATATACCCTAACACTCATGCTTTCTCATTAAGAATTCTTAAATTTTCTTATATTTTCAAGAACCAATTGAGCTTCTTCAACAGAAAATCCTGCATTT